>CAYYVD010000133.1:0-12230 GCA_964475045.1 uncultured Desulfobacterales bacterium
CACCAAGGCGGTGGAGAAGATGATCATCGCCCGGGAGACGCTGGGGCGGTATTAGGCCCTGCCCCCTGGCCGGAGTTTCGGGGACACCATACTTAATTCAAGCAAGGGCACCATGAGTTTCGGGAGTCTCGTGAGTTCGGGAGTTTCGGGGACACCATACTTAATTCATAAAATGGGGTGCGTTCTTGCAATGGAGTTTCTTGAATTAAGGGCTCATCGCGGATTAGTGTGAAACGCATCTCATTGTAACGTCGGGGAGCAAGCCGAATAATCCTGATTCTGTTGGAGTTTCAGTGATATTTGTCTCCTAGCCGGATTAAGCTGAAGGGCATGAAGACCATTTTCCACGGAAATCCGCGATGAGCCGAATTAAGTATGGTGTCCCCGAAACTCTGAATTAAGTATGGTGTCCCCGAAACTCCACCGGAACTCCTGGGTAGAAGAAAAGACCCCAGAGAAGAGGCCGTTCAGGCATGTGCCCGCAACCGAAAACCAGTGAGGCGGTCTTTCGAGGCCTCGAGTCCCTGCCCGAGCGGCGAAGCCTCGGGCAGGACGTCTACCTTCGCCTCAAGCAGGCGATCCTGCGCGGCGAGCTGGCTCCGGGAAGCCGCCTGGTGGAGAGCCGGCTGGCGGACGCCCTGGGGATCAGCCGCACCCCGGTGCGGGAGGGCATCCACAAGCTGGAGCGGGAGAACCTGGTGATCCAGGGTCCTTCGGGCGGGTTCTTCGTGGCCGGGCTCACCCGGGAGGACGTGAGGGAGACCTTCGGCATTCGAAGCGTGCTGGAGAGCTACGCGGCCCGCCTGGCCGCGGAGAACCACGAGGAGGGGGAGCTGGCCCCCCTGGACGGGAAGATCCTCGAGTACCAGGCCTGCATGGACCGGGGCGACCTCGAGCCCCTGCCCCGAATCAACACCGAGTTCCACGACCGGCTCTACACCCTGAGCCGCAGCCCCCGCCTGGTCCGCATGATCAACGACCTTCGCGACCAGATCTACCGGTTCCGCAGGGTGTTGCTCAAGACCGAGGCCTGGGCGCGGATCAGCAACGAGGATCACCGTCTCATGCTCACCTACATTCGAAAGCGGGACCAGGAGGGGGTGGAGCGCCTGGTGCGGGAGCACATCCTGCGAGGCCAGGAGGTGGTGCTCGAGGACTTCGAGGAGGCGGAGGGGATGGGGGCCGGGGAGTGATCGCGACCGTGTGATTCACGAGGGTGGGCGCGGTCGCGTCTTTGACTGCTTGTTTCACCCCGGAGGACACGAAGGGCACGAAGGCTGAAAGAAGGGAAGACCCCAAGAGATCGTTCTTGAAAACTATGCAACACGCGAGGGACGCGAAGAGGGATCAAGGGAAGAAGGGGCGCACGTCGAGGTCAAAGGACATTCGAAGGGAGTGTGAGGACATGACGGCGGAACGAAAGATCAGGGTGCTGCTGGCCAAGCCGGGCCTGGACGGCCACGACCGCGGGGCCAAGGTGGTGGCCCACGCGCTCAAGGACGCGGGCATGGAGGTCATCTACACGGGGCTGCACCAGACGGTGCAGAGCATCGCCGAGCAGGCGGTCCAGGAGGACGTGGACGTGGTGGGCCTGTCCATCATGAGCGGGGCGCACGTGCCCATCTGCCGGAAGCTCATGGGGATCCTCGAGGACAAGGGGGTCGAAGACATGCTCACCGTGGTGGGCGGGGTTATCCCCAACCAGGACATCCCGGTGCTCGAGAAGATCGGGGTCAAGGGGGTGTTTCCGGGCGGGACGCCCTTCGACGAGATCGTGGGGTTCATTCGGGAGAACGTGTCCAAGAACTGAAACCCGTTCAACACGAAGAACACGAAGGGCACGAAAAAAGAAAAAAGTGAAACCTGAAGAAGATGATTGAAAGATAAACTACGAAAGGCGCGAAAGGCGCGAAAAGGGCAAAAAAGCGAGGTACTCGATTATGGGCGTTGCCACGTATATCAAGGACGAGAAGGACGCCATTCAACAGGTGATTCTCCAGTCGGGCATCGAGGTCAAGCCGGTGTACACGCCCGAGGACCTCGAGGCGGTGGGGTTCGACTACGAGCAGGACCTGGCCGATCCCGGGGAGTTCCCCTTCACGAGAAACCTGCACCCGCAGGGGTACCGAAGCCGGAACTGGACCACGCGGCAGTACACGGGGTTCGGGACGCCCGAGGAGACCAACGAGCGGTTCAAGCTGATGATCTCCCACGGGCAGACCGGGTTGAACGTGGCCTTCGACCTGCCCACCCAGATGGGCTACGACTCGGACGACCCCATGGCCGAGGGCGAGGTGGGCCGGGTGGGCATGGCCATCGACTCGCTTCAGGACTTCGAGACGGCCTTCAAGGACATTCAGCTCGACCGCATCGGGTCGGGGCTGACCATCAACGCCGTGGCCTCCATCATGCTCGCCATGTACCAGGCCGTGGCCGAGAAGTACGGCTTTCCCAAGGAGAAGATCTCGGCCACGCCCCAGAACGACATCCTCAAGGAGATCGTGGGTCGGGGCGCTTGGATCTACCCGGTGGAGCCGGCGGTGCGGCTCATCGGGGACACCATCGAGTACGCCATGAAGGAGCTGCCCCGGTGCAACCCCGTGTCCGTGTGCGGGTACAACATCCGCGAGTCGGGGTGCACGCCGGTCCAGGAGATATCCTACGCCTTCATGAACGCCTTCGCTTACATCGACGAGGTGATCGCCCGCGGGTACCAGGCCGAGGATTTCGTGGGGCGCTTTTCCTTCAACCTGAACATCTTCGGCAACCTGTGGGAGACCGTGGCCAAGTTCCGGGCGGCCCGCAAGCTCTGGGCCAAGCTCCTGCGGGAGCGCTACGGCGTGCAGAACAAGAAGGCGCTCTTCCTGCGCGGCATCTTCGGCGGGGGCGGATCGGGCATGACCAAGCAGCAGCCCGAGAACAACATCATGCGCGGCGCTTACTACGCCCTGGCCGCGGCCCTCTCGAGCGCTCAGACCACGGCGCTCTGCTCCTTTGACGAGGCCTACACCATCCCCACGGAGCGGGCGGCGCTCCTGAGCCTGCGGACCTTCCAGATCCTCATGGACGAGATCGGGCTTCGCGACACCGTGGACCCCCTGGCCGGGTCCTACTTCGTGGAGACCCTGACCAAGCAGATGGAGGACAAGATCCTCGAGGAGATGGAGAAGGTGGAGCAGGTGGGCGGCATGGTCAAGGCCGTCTCCTCGGGCTACGTCCAGCGTGAGGTGGCCCGGCAGGCCTACGAGTACGAGCGCAGGGTCCAGGAGGGCCAGGTGAACAAGGTGGGCGTCAACAAGTACACCGAAGGCGTCGACATGGAGGTGGAGCTGCACGAGTACAATGAGGCCTGGGCCCGGAAGCAGGTGGACAAGGTCCAGAAGCTCAGAAAGGAACGGGACAATCAAAAGGTGGGCGAGACGTTGAAGGCCCTCGAAAAAGCTTCCAAGGACAAGGAAAACGTCATGCCTTATCTCGTGGACTGCTGCAAGGCCTACGCAACCGTCGGGGAAATGGCCAACGTGTTCCGGGATGTTTTTGGAGAATACGTTGAACCGAGCATCTTTTAGCTTCAAGCTCGCCTTCAAAGAGCCCTTCCCGCCTTATGGTGCGCCCGGCGGGCGGGCCCTCGCGACTGCTGTGATCATGGCTCGTCGAATCGATGCCCCGACCGTGGGTCCCTCGAAGAGAGGCCCACGGCAGGGGGATCCGGGCCCGTGGCGGCTACGAGACCCCTGGGGTCCAGAAGGCATTTCATCTCGAATCTTTCTGCCAGCTGCGATATCAACCAACGACCGCGATTTTCCATTCGAATCGAAAATGCCGACGAGTGCCCCCCTGCTGCGTGCCTGTCGATCCCTCGATCCTCAACGCTCCACCAGTCCGAACGCCCTGTACGTTTGCCGAGAGCACCGGGAGTCGAAGCCAAAGCGATTCTTGACTGAAAGCCATCAGGAGGAAACATGGCGAACGCATTCGGGTACTTGCTCAGGCTGCCCAAGTTTGAGTACCTCCGAGCCTCGTCCGTCCGGGAGGCCTGCTTCATGCTTTCCGCACACAGGGGCGAGGCGAGACTCCTTGCGGGAGGCACGGACCTGCTCGTCTGCATGAAACGACGCGAGATCCGCCCGCGCTGGCTGATCAACATCAAGGACGTCCCCGGTCTCGACCGCCTTCACTTCGACGGGCGGGTGCTGCACGTGGGGGCGCTGGCCACCCTGAGCGCCCTAACCGCCTCCTCGCTCGTGCGGGAGGTCTGTCCCCTGCTGGGAAGCGCCGCCCGCCAGATGTGCACGCCGAGCATTCGACGGACGGCCACGGTCGGCGGGAACCTGTGCCACGCGGCGCCCTCGGCCGACATGGCTCCTCCCCTCCTGGCCCTGGGCGCGGACATGGACATCGCCGGCCTGGAGGGAGAAAGACGGCTCCCCGCCGAGGACTACTTCGTCTCTCCCGGGTTCACGGCGCTTCAAGGAGGGGAGATGCTCACCGGGGTTCGGGTCCCCACCCTCCCCGAGGGCGGACGGGGGGTGTACCTGAAGCTGCCGGCGAGAACCCGTATCGACATCGCCTTGGCCGGCGTCGCCGTGGTCCTTGTCCGGGGAGGGGAGAAGATCACAGATGTCCGGATCGCGCTCGGAGCGGTAGCGCCGATCCCCATGCGGGCCCGTGAGGCCGAGGCCCTGCTCGAGGGCCGTCCGGTGGACGATCTGCCGGTGGAGGAGGCCGCCGAGACGGCCGCCTCGGAGGCCCGGCCCATCTCCGACATTCGCGGGACGGCCGCCTATCGCCGTGAGATGGTCAAGGTGCTTACCCGGCGGGCCGTTCTGCAGGCCGTCGAGGCGGAATCGTGGGAGGGCGGACAATGAAGCAGATCGTACGGATTCGAGCCAACGGGGATGCTTTCGAGGTGTTGATCGAGCCTTGGAAGAGCCTGGTCGAGGTGATCCGGGAGGACCTGGGCCTGACCGGGACCAAGGAGTCCTGCAGCACGGGGGAGTGTGGAGCGTGCACGGTCCTTCTGGACGGAGAACCGGTCAACGCTTGCCTGGTGCTGGCGGTGGAGGCACAGGGCCGGGAGATCACCACGATCGAGGGTTTGTCCCTGGGCGGGGAGCTGCACCCGCTTCAGAGCGCCTTTGTCCGGCATGGCGCCATCCAGTGCGGCTTCTGCACGCCGGGAATGCTGCTGACGGCGAAGGCCCTGTTGGACGAGAACCCGAACCCGAGCGAGGAAGAGGTCAAAGAGTCCCTCTCCGGCAACCTGTGCCGGTGCACCGGCTATGTCAAGATCGTCGAAGCGACCCGTGCGGCGGCCCAGGGCCGGGCTTGAGGGTTTCAAAAAGCAGATCCATCGCCGCCGGTAGCCTTGCTCCGGCTGACCGGCGTTTGACCACCCCATGGAGACGTGAGCCATGCAGCAGCACACCGTGGTCGGCAAGGCGTTGTCCAGAAACGATGCCGCGGTCAAGTCCACCGGCGAGGCCGTGTTCGCCTTTGACGTCGCCCTGCCCGGGATGCTCTGGGGCGCCGTGCTGAGGAGCCACCATGCCCATGCCCGGATCCTTCACGTGGACACGAGCAGGGCGGAGGCACTCACCGGGGTCAAGGCGGTCGTCACCGGCCGGGACGTCGGGGCCGTGCGGTTCGGCTGCATTGACACGCCGCGATACCCGGCCGATCAGACCCCCCTGGCGATGGACAAGGCGCGATACCTCTCGGAGGAGGTGGCGGCGGTGGCGGCCGTGGACAAGGACACCGCCGAGGAGGCGCTGTCCCTGATCCGTGTGGACTATGAGGAACTCCCGGCCGTGTTCGACCCGGAGGAGGCGCTGACCGAGGGGGCTCCCAGGGTCCATGACAAGATCGTCCCCGACACGACCACCGCCTGGGAGGACTTCGGAGTTGCCCGGAAGGCCAGGGTCTACGACGCGGTTCACAACATCGCCAACCGGGCCCGGATCGAGTACGGAGACATCGATCAGGGTTTCCGGGAGGCCGACCACGTCCGAAGAGAGCGGTTCGTCATTCCCTCCAACGCCCACGTGGCCATGGAGCCCCGGGGGGCGGTGGCCAGCTTCGACGCCTCGGGCAAGCTGAATGTGTGGACCACCCACATGGGCTACGAGCATCCGCGCTACTGGCTGGCCAAGACGCTCGGCATGCCCCTGGAGAAGGTGCGCATCCTGAAGACCTATGTGGGCGGCGCTTTCGGCGACACCTGCTTCATGTACCCCTTTCAGTTCCTGGCGGCCTTCCTGTCGCGGAGGACCGGCAGGCCGGTGAAGATGACCCTTTCCCGCGAGGAGGTCTCCACCGTGACCCGTCTCAGTCACCGCATGATCGTGGACGCTGAGATGGGCGTTGCGAAAGACGGCAGGATCACGGCCTATCGCACGGAGGTCATCCATGACGTCGGTGCGTATCGGGGCAGCTCGCCCACGACCATGTACCTGTTTCATGCGTTTCACGATCCCATTTATCGAACCCCTCATCTCAAGCACGAGGCCACGGCGGTTTACACCAACAAGCACCCCACCGGGTCGAAGCGCGGAAACGGAATCGAGCACGCCAGCTTCGTCTGCGAGTCCTTGATGGACCTGATCGCCGAGGACATGGGCATGGATCCCGTGGATCTCAGGCTGCGCAACTTCAGAAAACAGGGGGATGTCCTGGAAAACGGCGATGTCCTGAACAGCTACGGACTTCCCCAGTGCCTGGAGCAGGCGGCCGCAGCGATTCGGTGGAAGGAAAAAACGGTTCGAAAGCGTCATGGCCTTGGGGTGGGGACCAGCGCAATGTTCAGCGGAGCCCACAACCACCCCTTCGGGAGTGCGGCCGTCATTCGGCTGAACCCCAACGGCACCGTCACCCTGCACACCGGCGGCACTGAGTTCGGGCAGGGCCACGACACCGCCATGGGCCAGATCGCGGCGGAGGCCCTCGGGCTGATCCTCGAGGAGGTCGTCGTGATCTCCGGGGACTCGGAAACGTGCCCCTACGACATCGGCAACTGGCTGTCCGCGGGCGTTTTCACCTCCGGGGAGGCGGTGCGGAGGGCGGCTGTGGACGTGCGGGAGCAGCTGCTGTCTCTAGCAGCACAAGCCTGGGGGGTGACGGCGGACGGCCTCGACGTCGCCGGCGGCGCCGTTTTCGTGCAAACCAGGCCGGATATGCGCTTGAGCTTTTCCGAGCTCTCCAAGTACGGCATCCAGATGTGCGGCGGGGATCCGGTGATCGGTAAGGGGTTCGTTCGGAGCGTGCCCGACGTGGCCTTCTGGGGGGGCACGTTTCAGGGGACGGCGGCCCTTTCCCGGGGAAGCGGGCGATTCACCGACGCGTACGGGCTGTCCGCCGCCGTGGCCGAGGTGGAGGTGGACGAGGAAACCGGAAAAGTGAGGGTCTTGGAGATCGTGGTCGCCGACGACTCGGGGCTCCACATCAATCCCCTGAGCGTGGAGGGACAGCTCGAGAGCCAGGCGGCCATGGGGCTGGGGGATGCGCTGTACGAAGAGATCATCAACGTTCAAGGCAGGGTGATGAACGCCACGCTGGGGGACTACAAGATCCCGGGCGTCCTGGACATGCCCAGGGTCACGTGCATCGGGGTCCAGACCCACGAGCCTAAAGGCCCCTTCGGCGCCAAGGAGGTGGGGGAGGGCCCGCGGGCGGCCGTGTTTTCGGCCGTGGCCAATGCCGTGTGCAACGCCGTCGGGGTCAGGATCTTCGACCCGCCACTGACCCCGGAGAAGATTGTCCGGGCCGTCCGGGAACGCCGGGCTTCGGGAACCGTCTCCGACAGCCCCTGACGAGTTCATCGCCTGCAGGGACCGCCGACATGGAACAGCAATGGCTCAAGACCCACTGCGGCCGTTTCGATCACGGCGGGTGTGGATTGAAGGTGCTGAAGGACGGAGACCGGATTGTGCGCATCCTCCCGGACGGAGACGACCCGAGGAGTCGGGGCTACGCGTGCCCCAAGGGCCTGGCGGGGATCGAGCGCCTCTACCATCCCCAAAGGCTCCTTCATCCCCTGAAGCGGGAAGGCGAGAGAGGACAGGGCCGCTGGAAACGCATCTCCTGGGACCAGGCCCTGGAAGAGATCGCCGAAGGGCTGCTCCGGATGAAGGAAGAGCACGGTCCGGGCGCCGTCGCGTTCGCCCAGGGGGCTCCCAAGGGTCTGGAGTACTTCCTGCTGATGCGCCTGGCCAACGTCTTCGGAACGCCGAACCTGGTCACCACGGGCCACGTGTGCCACTGGCCCCGGGAGCTCATGGGCAGGGTCACCTGCGGTTTCTGGCCCGATCCCGACTACGGCCACCCCACCCGAATGGTCCTGGTCTGGGGAAGCAATCCCTATCACACGAACGAGGAGGGGATCCTTGGGGTTCAGCTCAAGCGTTCGCTGATCCGCCACCGGCCTTCGCTGGTGGTGATCGATCCCTACAGGACGGAGATCGCCAAGGAGGCCGATCTCTGGCTTCAGGTCCGGCCGGGGGCGGACGACCTCCTGGCCCTGGGCATGCTGCACGTGATCGTGAACGAGGGGCTTTACGACACGGCGTTCGTGCAGGACTGGGCAAAGGGCTTCGAGGCCCTGAAGGCGCATGTTCAGCCGTTCACCCCCCGAGTGGTCTCGGAAGGCACGTGGGTGCCGAAGGAGAAGATCCGCCTGGCCGCGCGACGGTACGCCGAGGCCAAGCCCGCCACCCTGCACTGGGGCAACGCCCTCGAGAACAGCGGCACCAACGTCTCCCAGACCTGTCGAGCGCTGCTGATCCTCATGGCCGTGACCGGCAACCTGGATGTCCCCGGGGGGAACATCGAGGCGTCCGTGCCCCCGGTGATGAGCCTCCGCAAGCTGGTCGGCGGGGAGCATCTGCCGGAAGAAGCGAGACGCGCCATGCCCGCTCACTACGGGATCTTTTCCAAGATCCCGTTTCTTCCCAGCTCCCTGCTGGTTCGGGCCGTTCTGGAGGAAGCGCCTTACGCCATCCGGGGGCTCTTCGTCCAAGGCAGCAACCCGCTGATCACCTATGCGGACTCAAAGATGGTGCTTCGAGCCCTGCAAAAGCTCGACCTGCTGGTGGTGAGCGAGGTGTTCATGACCCCCACGGCGGCCATGGCGGACATGGTGCTGCCTGCGGCCACGAGCATGGAGTTTCACGACATCGGGCACTACGGCCTTCCTCACGGGCACGTGTTCGCGCGTCCAAGGATTGTTCACCCGAGGGGGGAGTGCCGGCCGGACATGGAGATCATCAACGAGCTGGCCAAACGGCTCGGCCTGGCCGAGCTTTTCTGGGAGGATACGCATCGGCTGCTGGACGACATCCTGGCCCCTTCCGGGCTCTCGTACGAGGCCTTCTGCGAGGCCGGCGTTCTGGAAGGGGAAAAGCGCTACCGCAAGTACGCGAAGCGAGGGTTCCGGACCCCTTCCGAGAAGGTGGAGATCTACAGCACCGTCATGGAACGGGAAGGGTTCCCTCCACTACCCACGGCCGCTCCCCAGCCGGACCGCTGTTCACCGTACCCCCTGATCTTGAGCAACGCGAAACCCAGGCATTTTTTCCACTCCGCCTACCGGCATCTGGGTTCCTTGCGCGAAAGGCACGGGGAGCCGAAGATTCGCATCCATCCCCGGACCGCCGCCGCCCACGGCATCGAGACCGGAGACGATGTGGCCGTGATCAGCCCTCGGGGCTGGATCCGTCTGAAAGCCCATCTGACCGAATCGCTCCACCCGGACGTGGTTAAGGCGGACTACGGATGGTGGTTCCCGGAAAGGGGGCAGGAGGGCCTCTTCGGCTGGAACCGCTCGAACGTCAACGTGCTCACGAGCGGGAATCCCCCGTATGATCCGGTCCTCGGAACCACGCCCCTGAAGAGCATCCCCTGCCGGATTCGAAAGGTTTCGGGCGAAGGCGAAGACACGGCTACTCGAGATCGCTGACCCGGCTGTGCACCTTGATGCGGGGCCGGTTGGCCTTCTTGTACCCCAAGACGTCGTCGGCGATCAGCAACCGCATGATGTTGGATGTTCCTTCTCCGATTTGATAGATCTTGGCGTCCCGATAGTACTTCTCCACCGGCATCTCCAGGGAGTATCCCATGCCCCCGAAGATCTCCATGGCGTACCCCGCGCACTTGACGGCCGTCTCCCCGGCAAAATACTTGGCGATGGCCACCTCCCGGCTGAAGGGCAGGTCCTGGTCGTTTCTCCAGGCGGCCGATCGAATGAGCAGGCGGGAGGCCTCGATGCAGGAGACCATCTCGGCGATCAGCGCCTTGACCATTTGAAACCGGCCGATGGGACGCCCGAACTGATGCCTCTCGTTGGCGTACCGGACCGATGCGTTCAAGCACGCCTGGGCCAGGCCGACCGCGCCGCTGCCCACGCTGATCCGTCCCCGGTCGAGGGCGGTCATGGCGACCTTGAACCCGCCTCCGAAGTCCCCGAGCAGGTTTTCCTTGGGCGCCTTCACGTCCTCCATGAAGATCTCGGCGATGGGGGAGTTCTTGTCGCCCAGCTTGTCGATCTCCCTGGCCTGCCAGCCCTCCTGGTCCGTCTCCACCACCAGGGCGCAGATCCCCTTGCCCTTGAGGGTCCGGTCATAGGTGCCGTAGACGATGGCATAGTCCGCGATGGTCCCGTTGGATATCCAGGTCTTGCTGCCGTTGATCCGGTAGTGGTCCCCCCGATCCTCGATTCGGGTCTCCATGGCGGCCAGGTCCGAGCCCGCGTTGGGTTCCGAGAAACAGGTGCACCCGAACCTGCGGCCGGTGACGAGATCCGCGATGTACTTCTCCCTGGCCGCTTCCGTTCCCCACTCCATGATGGTGTAGGGAACGGTCATGGCCTGCAGATTGAACAGGGACCGGAGACCCGAATCCGCCGTGGATATAACCTCGCACACGACCGAGTGGGCGAGAAACCCCGCCCGGCTTCCCCCGTACCTCTCCGGAAAAGCGCAACCGAACAATCCGACCTCCCCCATCTTCCGGATCATGTCGGGAAGGCGCCCGTGGTCCTCCATCCACCGAGCCACGTCCTGCTTGGCGAACCGTTCCGCCGTGCTCGCCATCATGCGCTGCGTTTCAGACAGGTTGAAATCCATGGGCCCTCCTTTGCGCGAAAAGATGACTCTGTCGCAGAAGCATTCCTTTGCGTCCCTTGCGTGGTGCCTCCACTCGGAGCTTTTCTTGGGCCCGTGCGTCCTCAAAGCCCTCCGCCGCCCCGTCGATCAGCCCCGTTTCCCCGCCCTCAGCTCGGCCCGGCGCTTCTCGGTCGCCTGGCGGTCGACGGACAGATCGGAAGAGAACCGGACGCCGTAGTGATCCTCCGCGGACGCCATGCTCACCTTTGCGTTTCGCACGTCCCAGGCCACCACCTCGGGGTCCCGTTCCGACGGAGGGCCGTACCCACCACTGCCGGGCAGCCGGATGCTCAGCAGGTCTCCGGCCTTGATCTCATCCACCCCCTTGGAGCGGCAGGATGTTTCTTCCGGCGTGTCCGGGTTCAGAACAAGCGCCCCCACGCTTCCCTCCATTCCCCCGAACAGCCCCTGGGGACGAAACTTCTGCCGGTCCGAGTACCGTGCCCAAGTGACGTCGGCAAGAAACCGGATATCCCTTCTCAGGGACAGGCCGCCGCGGAACTTCCCCGCCCCGCCCGAGTCCTGAATGAACTCGTAACGCTCGATCATCACCGGGTTCTCCAGCTCCGCCGCCTCCACAGGTGTGTTCATGAACCGACCCAGGTGCAGATCCTGTCCGTCCGGGCCGTCCTTGGTGGGGCGAGCGCCGGCACCACCCCCCTGGATCTCGATGTAACTGAACCGCTTTCCGGTTTGGGGATCCATGCCGGAGAAGCTGTTCGTGCACGCCTGGCCGTGGCTGCCGGCCACCACCCGATTTGGGACCACCCCGCTCATTGCCTTGAGCATGGCCTCCACGATCTTGGTCATGGTCTGGCTCCGCGCCGTGACCCCGGCCGGCGGGCGGGGGTTGGTGACCAGGCCCTCGCGGCTCGTGACGCGGATGGGGCGAAAGCTCCCGGAGTTGAGCGGCATGTTCGGGTCGATGATCCCCACCATGGTGTAGAAAACGCCTCCCTGGGTGCAGGCCCATGGGCTGTTCACATTTCCCGCGGTCTGTGGACTGCTGCCGTCGAAGTCCACATGCATCTCGTCCCCTCGAATGTGCACATTGACTTGAATCGCCACCGGGTC
>CAYYVD010000134.1:0-12187 GCA_964475045.1 uncultured Desulfobacterales bacterium
CGCCGGAGAGAGGGACCGGCTCTGGGCCGGAAGACGGGGCGCCCTCGGGGCCGTGGCCCGGCTGGCCCCGAACTACCTGGTCGCCGACTGCACCGTTCCCAGGACGGAGCTTCCCGGGGCCCTGGAGCGGGTCGCCGCCATCGCCGCCGCCCACCACCTGGAGCACGGCAATGTCTTTCACGCCGGGGACGGGAACCTCCATCCCCTGCTCTTCTTCGACTCCCGGGACGCCGAGCAGGTCCGCAACGTCAAGTCGGCGGGCTGGGAGATCATGGAGGCCTGCGTTCGACTCGGAGGAACGATCTCGGGGGAGCACGGCATCGGCCTGGAAAAACGGGAGGCCATGCGCCTGGTCTTTCCCGAGGAGACCCTGGACCTCCAGCGGCGGATCAAACAGGCCTTTGATCCCGAGAACCGGCTCAACCCCGGCAAGATGCTCCCTGAAAAGACGGCCGCCCCGGATCGGGTCGACCCGCCCTGCGGCGTAACCCGGGCGTTCCCGCAGGAATTGTGTCCGGAATCGGCCGAGGAGGCGGTGGACACGGTCCGGGAGGCTCTGGCCAGCAGGCAGCCCCTGCTGCCCTTGGGGCACGGGGTGCCGCCCGAGCTTCCCGAGCACAGAGCCGTTCCCATCCGCAGCACCGGGCTGGACCGGATCCTGGATTTCTCCGCCCCCAACCAGACCGTCCGTGCCCAGGCCGGCGTGCGTCTCGGCCGTCTTCAAGCCTTTCTGGCCGATCACAACCTGTGGCTCCCCATTCGGCCGCTGAGCGGTCAGGATACCACCCTGGGAGGTCTGGCCGCGGTCAACGGTTGCGGCCCGGAACGCCCGGCCTACGGCGCCATGCAGGACCGGGTGCTCGGTCTGCGCTTCGTCTCCGGCACGGGCTCGGAGATCCGGGCCGGCGGACAGGTCGTCAAGAACGTGGCCGGCTACGACCTGTGCCGCCTGATGGTCCGCTCCAGGGGACGGCTCGGCTTCCTGACGGAGATCACGCTTCACCTGGCCTCCCGGCCCCAAGCCTCCGCCGGCGTCTCCGCTCGAGGCCCGTTGCCGGACATCCTCGAGGCTGCGGACGGTATCCGCTGCTCGACCCCGGCCCCTGTCTCCATCACCGCCTCCCCGGACGCCGGGAATCCTTCCTGGACCCTGCATCTGGTCTTTGAAGGCCTCGAGAAACCGATCCGCCGGCAGGCCTCACAGTGCGCCGCCGGTCTCGAATCGCGGGGGCTGGAGGTCGCCGCGTCTTCTCTCGACGGCCTGTTCCGTCTTCCCGGCCGCCCCGACGAGGTCGCCGCCCTGCCCTGGTTCCAAATTCGAATCGACCTGCCCCTGGACCGGCTGCTTCCGTTCCTGTTGCACCGGATCGAGCCCTCGAAGTTCCCGGTCCTGGTCCTGGATCTCGGGGGCGGCCGGATTACGGCCTGGTTGCCCGCACTGGAGCCGGATCAGTGGACCGCCCTTCGAAACGCCGCCCGCGACCTCAACGGCCACGCCGTCCTGGAGGAGGCCCCTTCGGGGTTCTGGGCCCGGGTCCCGCCCCGCGGCCCCGCCCCGAAGGGAATCCACACGCTGGAGGACCGGCTCGAGGCGTGCCTGGATCCGGGCCGGGTCTTCGCTCACGCGGGGAACCCGTTCATGGACAGACGGCTTCCCCCGCCCGCCCGCGCACCGGAAGGGGCCGGGCCTTGAACCGGGGCCTTGAAGCGCTCTACGACCTGGTGGCGCAGTGCAACCGCTGCGGCTTCTGCCAAACCGCCTGTCCCGTCTTTCGGGCCACCGGCCACGAGATCGGGGTCGCCCGGGGACGTCTTTCCCTAGTCCGGGCCCTGATCGAGCAGCGGCTGGACTGGTCCGACGAGCTCAGGGACCCCCTCTTCGCGTGTCTCCTGTGCGGCGCCTGCACCGCCCACTGCTTTCCCGGAATCCCGACCTCGGACATCCTCGTGGCCGCCCGGGCGGAGTATCTCGAGGCCGTGGGGCGGAGCCGGTTGGCCCGGCTGCTCTTCCACCACCTTCTGCCCTACCCGGAGCGCCTGCGAAGCGCCGTCCGGGCTGTGGCGCTGGGACGGAAGCACTCCCTCGCCTCCGTGGCTCATGCCCTCGGTCTCTTGAGGGTTTTCGGACGCGACTTCCCGAGGTCCCAGGACATGGTGCGGGACCTCCCCGAGCAGGCGCTGCGGGACCGGCCGGCCCCCTGGACCCTGCCCGGTCAGGGAGACGGCCCTTCCATCGGCTACTTTGCCGGGTGCGGTATGGATCTCCTCTTTCCGGACACCGCCCGGACCACCCTGCGGGCCCTGACCCGTCAGGCCGGGTCCGTGACCGTTTTGAACAACGCATGCTGCGGGCTTCCGGCGTATGCGTACGGGGACCGGGAAACCGCCCGCCGTCTGGCCCGAAGAAACCTCAGCGTCCTCGAAGGCCGGGACCTGAAGCGGATCATCACCGACTGCTCGAGCTGCGCCTCGTTCCTGAAGCGGTACCCTGCCCTGTTCTCCCCGGAAGAACCCGAGCACGCGAGGGCGGTGGACGTCGCCTCGCGGGTTCGGGACCTCGTCGAGCTCCTTTCCGCGGAGGAGTGCGACCCGGACGGTTCATTCGAGCCCACCGTCGTGACCTATCACCAGCCCTGCCACGCCGTCCGGGGCCAACACCTGCCCCCGCCTGCGGGCATGCTCGAGGGGCACCCGGCCTACGAGTACCGGGAAATGGACGAGTCCGACTGGTGCTGCGGGGGGGCCGGGGCCTATGCCCTCTTCCACTACGACCTGGCCATGAAGGTGTTGCGACGCAAGATGGAAAACATTCGAAGGACCGGCGCTGAGCTGGTCCTCACGTCCTGCCCGGCCTGCATGATGCAGCTCAGGCACGGCGCCCGCCTCTACCAGGTTCCGGTCCGGGTGGGGCATGTCTCCGAGTGCATGGGGCCCCGGGTCCGAGGAGCCCCTCTCCCCTGAAAACAGGGGCGACCCATTCCCGGCGATCCCCTTCGACCGCGTTTCCATTCCGGACGGTCCTGGTTTCCCTCGAAGGAATCCCGCTGTGGCGCGAGACGGCGCAAGCCCCTCCGCAGCCCTGCGCTGTCCGCTGCACACCCCGGCAAGACCTCCGGCGGAATCGGAGCAGGAGTCAGGTAGGTGATGATGCCTTCGGGGAACTCGTGGAGCACCATGCCGACGGCGGCCAGCACGCCGGTGAAGGTGCTCACGGTGAGGGGGACGGAGCCGCGGCCTCGTCCCCTTCACCCTACCACAACCTCCCCGCTCCAATCCACGCCCGAGACGCCCTCCCTATTCCTTGGCGAGCTTTTCGATTTTCTCCTGAATGGCCTCCATCTGGCGGCGCAGCTCCTCGGCCGTCTGCTTGAGCTCCTCCAGGTTCTCCTTTCCGGAGGCCGGACCGGACGGTGCGGCAGGCCCGGGACCTGCAGGCGCGCCCGCGCCCTGACCGCCTCCCATTCCGCGGCCGCCGCCACCGCCCATGCCGCGACCGCCGCCCATACCACGGCCGCCCCCCATGCCACGGCCGCCGCCGCCGCCCATGCCGCGTCCTCCACCCATGCCGCGGCCGCCGCCGCCCATGCCGAAGTGGCTCTCCACCGACGGGGACGAGGAGTGGTTCAAGGTGCCCGCGGAGAACTGCTCCACCGCATCCCGCACCCGGCCGCTCACCCCGGTGATCACGCGAATGTTCGCGGCCCCGAAGGTGCGAAAGGCGTTGGGACCGCAGTTGCCGGTGAGCACCGCGGAGACGTTTCGGCTCGCCATGAGCTGGGCGGACTGGGGGCCCGCCCCCCCGCCCAGGGCCACGTTGGGGTTCTCCATGGCCTCGAACTCGAGGGTGTCGGGATCAACAATCAAAAAGTAGGCGCAACGGCCGAAGCGCGACTCTACGGAGTCGTCGAGGGTCGGACCGGTGGATGCCACGGCGATCTTCATGAGCTTCCTCCTGGTCTTTGAGAATCGAGGTTTGTGGGTTCGGCCTCCGGCCCGTGCGACCGGGCGGCCGTGTAGTACGTGTCCTGTTGCATGCGCTCCTGCCGCACCCGGCCGGTGCGCAGCAGGTTTCCCAGGTACTTGGAGACCTCGTTGGGGTGCATGCCGAAGGTCCGGGCGATCTGCTCAGCCGTGCAGGGCCGGCGCTGAAGCATGGACAGGATGGTTTCCTTGTGGACCCGCGCCTCCCGGTCCCGCTCCAGGTTGACCTCGGCGATGACCTCGGCCTCGGGCCGAAACAGGGGGCACAGGGAGGCGATGCGCTCCCGGGGCAAGGGGCCGGCGAAGGACTCGGCCGGCGGACGGACCGCCGTGTTGAGCTGAATGCGGTCCGGTGCGATCTCCGAGGCCAGGGCCGAGATGCGCCGGACCCGGTCCCGGGCGTCGTTCAGGCCCGCCACCAGAAACACTTCCATCCAGATCGCCCCCTGGAACTGCCGGCGAAACGCCTTCTGTCCCTCCACGAGGCCATCGAAGGTCAGGGATGCGTGGGGGCGGTTCACCTGCTCGAAGGAGGCGTCGTCCCAGGCGCTCAGGGACACCTTGACCACGTGGGCCCGGGACGCGGCGTCGCGCACCTCCGGGAGGTGGAGCAGGGTCCCGTTGGTCAGGAGCACCGAGGGGATGCGTGTGCGCTCGCGCACAAAGGCCAGCACCTTTCCAAGGCGCTCGTGAAGGGTGGGCTCCCCGGACCCGGACAGGGTGATGTGGTCGGCCTCCCCGTCCTCCCGGAGCCAGCCGTCGAGCTCCTCGATGACCTCCCCGGTGGGGACGTACTCCTGCCGGGTGGCCGTCTTGCGGGTGGTCCTTCCCAGCTGGCAGAACACGCAGTCCAGGGTGCACGTCTTGTACGGGGTCAGGTCCACGCCCAGGGACCGCCCCAGACGGCGTGACGGGACCGGTCCGAACAGATGGTTGGCAGCACGCATGGCCGTCTCCTCGGGAACGCCCGCCGACACCCGCGGACAACAGGATGCGCAGGCGTCTTTTGCGGCGAACCCCTCCACTGGGAACCAGCAAAAGGTATGCCACGAAGAGAAAAACGGGAAACCCCTTGGCTTGCCTTGTTCTCAGGCGCTCGCGCCGGTCGGGTCCCGATCGGGACCGATGAACTGTTGCAGATTTGCAGGACCACGCACCGTGTAGCATTGCGGATTCGGAACGCCGCACATGACCGAAGCCCTCGCACACCGAGCCGGCGGGAGGATTACGCAACGCCCAGCGTTTGAGCTTCGAAGAGGGCGGGGTCGAGGTGGGCCTCGGCGGTCTCCACGAGGCGGCGGTGGTGGGTGAAGAAGATCACCTGGGTCCGGCGGGAGAGCTCGGCCAGGACCTCCAGGGCGGCCCGTGCCCGGTCGTCGTCGAACTTGATCAGGATGTCGTCCACGACAAAGGGCATGGGCTCGTTGGTCTCCAGGTAGGCCTCGAGGCTCGCCAGGCGGAGCGCCAGGTAGAGCTGGTCCGAGGTGCCGTCGCTCATGCCCGGGACCGGCACGGCCTCCCCGCCGGAACGGACGCCCATGAGCACGGGCGTGCCCTCCTCGTCGTACTCGGCCCGGACCCCCTCGAAGCGGCCCTGGGTGAGGCGGGCGAAGAGCGCGTTGGTGCGCTCGAGCACGGGTCCCTGGTGGCGGTCCCGGTATCGCTCCACGGCCCGGGCCAGGACCGCCGAGGCGATGCGGAGCCGGGCGTACTGCTCGACGCTTCTCTCGAGCGCTCCCAGGATGTGCTGAGCCTCCCCGGCGAGCTCGGCGGCACGCGGGCTTCCGTCCATCTTTCGAAGCTCGAGGGTCTCCTCGCCGATGGTCCGGTCGAGCGCGGTCCGCTCCTCCCGTAGGGCGTGGATCTCCTCCTCCAGCCGAAGGAGCCGTCCCTCGATCTCGTCCGGGTCCACGGCCCGGGCCTCGGCCGTGAACGCCTCCACCGGGGCCCCGCCGCTCAGGCCGCGGAGCCGCTCCTCGAGGTCCTCGAGGTCCGCCTCCACCCGGCGAAGCCGGTTGGACCGGGCCTCGGCCTCGGCCAGGGCCTCGTGGCCCGGGCAGCACGCCTCCTCGCAGAGGGCGTCCAGGGCGGAGCCGGTCTCCCGAACGCCCTGCTCGATCTTGCGAAGGCGCTCGACCTGACGGGCCTTCTGCTTCTGCAGCCGCTCCTGCTGGCCCGCCGCCTCGCGGGCCCGGTTGAGCCGGGCGTGGAGCTCGGGCACCGCCTGATCCACCGGGCGGCCGGTGAGGTCCGGTGCGGCCCGGGCCAGGAGGGCGCGCACCTTGTCCACGTAGGCATCGCCGTCCCGGTCGATGCCCTGAATGCGCTTGTGGAGGATACCCGCTTCCTTGAGCTTGTCGAACAGAGCGGCCAGGGACTCCATCACGGCGTCGGCCTGGGCCGGGAGGGCGCCGGCGTCCAGGCCCAGGGGCCGGACCGCGTCCTCCCACTCGGCCTGCCATTGGGAGAGGTCGCCCCGGACCTGCTCGAGCCGGGCTTGGGCCTCGGCCCGCTCCTGCTCCTGCTGCGCCCGGTCCTCGGCCAGCCGGCCTCGGGCCGACGCGAGGTCCTTCTGCCCGCTCACGATGCGGCGGCACCGCGCCGCCAGGCCGGACAGGGTCTCGCCGTCGCCGGCCGGGGTCAGGCCCAGGGCGCGTAGCCGCTCGTCCAGGTCCCTGCGCCGAGCGGCCTGGTCCCGGGCCAGGGCCGCGGCCTTGCGCTCCCGCTCCTGGAGCGCGGCGAAGCGCTCCAGGAGCGCCTGTCGCTCCTGGACCCACGCGCGCATCTCCCGGGGTTCGCCAGGCTCCAGGCCGGTGGGCCCCCAGGCGGCCCGCCAGGCGGCGAGGGCCTCCGTCTGCTCGGCCCCGGCCTCGGCCAGACGGGCCTTCAGCCGCTCCAGCCGGTCTCCGCGTGTCTCCCGGTCCGCCAGGAGCTTGGCCTTTCGGGCCACCCGGTCGGCCTCGCGTCTCAGGCGGTCGGCCAGGTCGTCGCTCTCGCGCAGGCGGGCCTCGTAGGCCTCCTCCGGGACCCCTTCGGGCTCGAACGTCCCCTCGGGACGCTCCCCGGTCTCCAGGGCCCGGCGAAGCCGGGTCCAGAGCTCGTCCCGCCGGGCCCGGGCCTCTGTCAGGTCCCCCTCGGTGGGAACCCCGCCCTGAAGCTCCAGGCCCTCGAGCTCGCCCGTGACCTCGGCCAAGGCCTCCTCCTCGTCCCGGCACGCCTCCTGAAGACGGGCGACCCCGCGCCCCGCCTCCTCCATGCGCCGGTCCAGGGCGTCCACGGCGGCCGTCGAGGGCGGGGACAACCGGTCGAGGTCCTCGAGGGCACCCTGCCACAAAGCGTGCTTCTCCAGGGCCTGCTCCAGGGACCGGCGGGTCGACGCCGCCTCCTCCTGCTCGGAGCCGAGGTGGTCCTCCAGGGCGGCGGTGCGCTCGGCCCCCTCCAGGGCCTCCTCCAGCCCCTCGACCGGCAACGGGGTGGGCTGCCCGGCCAGGTCCTCGGCCAGGGCGCGCACCCGGGTCTCCAGCCGGGGAAGCGCCTCCCGGGCGGACTCCAGACGCTCCATGAGCCGCTCGTACCGGGTGCCCAGGGCCTGGATGCGGACCGCCTGGGACCGCTGGAGGCGCAGGGAATCGGCCTCCTCCAGGGGCACGCCCTCGCGAATACCCGAGAGGATCTCCCGGGCCTCGCTCCAGAGGACGTCCCGCTTCTCCTGCAGCTTGACCCGATCCCGGGCCGCGGTCTGAAACCCGCCGAGCTCCCGGTAGAGCCCGTCCACGGGCTCGGCCCGATCCAACACGGCCTCGTCCACGCGAAGCTGCGACAGGGCCCGTTCGGTCTCCTCCAGGTCCTCCCGGGCCTGGTCCCGGGCGCTCACCGCCACCTGAAGGTCGGTGAGGAGACGGGTGCGCCGCTCCCCGAAGTCCTCGGGCAGGAGGACGGCGCCGGCCAGGGCCTCGCGCTCCTCCAGCCGGCCCTGCCGCCGCGCCATCAGGGGAAGGGCGTCTCGAATGCGCCGGAGGCG
Source organism: uncultured Desulfobacterales bacterium (assembly GCA_964475045.1). Taxonomy (GTDB): domain Bacteria; phylum Desulfobacterota; class DSM-4660; order Desulfatiglandales; family HGW-15; genus JAIPEI01. The sequence continues at coordinate 8,003 of CAYYVD010000134.1, forward strand.
GTGCTGCTCGGTCTCCCGGGCCTGAAGCGCCCGGTCCCGGGCCTCCCGCTGCTCCAGGGCCTCCCGAAGGGCCGCGTCGTGCCGCTCCCACTCCCGGCCGGGGAGCTGGGCGTCCCGAAGGTCCTTCCGGGTCTCCTTGAAGGCGGACAGGGCGCGGTTGATCTCCCGGGTGGAGGCGGCCGGCGTGAACAGGGCCTCGGCCTCGTCGCGAAGCGCCTTCTGGACCCTCCGCAGATCGGAGATGCCCGACCCGGCCGCAAAGAGGGCCTGGCCCACGTCCCCGCCGCCCTGCATGATCTCCTCGCCTCCCCGCACCAGGTCCTCGTGCCCGATGCCGAACATGGTCCGGAACACGCCCTCGTCCACCCCGCCCAGGAAGCGGCGGAACCGGGCCTCGTCCACGGGCTCGTCGTCGTCGCCGTCCCGAAGGGCGTTCTTGGCGGCCTTGCGGCGGACCACGGCGATCTCGGCGCCGTCGCTGTGCCGGAGCACGCCGCCGATCCGCATCTTTCGGTAAGGGTGGATGAAGTCGTCCGGGGAGCGCACCGGGATGCCGTAGAGCATCTGTCGAAGCGCGCGCAGGGCCGAGCTCTTGCCTGCCTCGTTGGGGCCGTAGAGGAGATGGATGCCCTCCCCGCCCGCCTCGAGGTCCAGGCTGAGATCCGTGAAGGGCCCGAAGGCGATCAGGTCCAGTCGAAGGATCCTCACGAGCCTTCCTCCTCCCGGACCAGGCGACGGATCAGCAGGGGCCGCGCCTGGGACAGGACCTGCCGGACCCGATCCGGTTCCGTGAGGGACGGGGCGTCCCCGGACTCCCGGAGCTCGCGGGGGAGCTTCCGCTCCAGTTCCTCCAGGGAGCGGCCCAGGGCCTCGAGCTCGCCGGGGTCGCACGCGATTTCGTCCAGGGTCTCCAGCAGCTCGGCCACCGGACCGCTCGCGGCCCGCTCGGCCTCCTCGTCCAGCGGGGGCTGCGTCTCCACCCGCACCTTCTCCAGGAAGAGCCTTCCCCCGCCCGACTCCAGGGCGGCGGCCCGAATCTCCTGGGTCCAGTGCTCCACGTCCGAGGCCACGGCCTCGTGGGCCCTGGACTCGCCGAGGATGCGCACCCGCACCACCAGGGGAAGCCCGGCGTTGTCCTCGAGAAGCGACTCGAACCGGTCCACCGCGCGGTCCACCACGTCGAAACCGCTTCGGTCCTCCGAGGCGTCCACGTCCTCCACGAACCAGCGGGCGGCGTCCAGAGGGTGAAACGCCGCCTCGGGCCGGCCACGGTCGTCCACGCGAACGAGCATGCACCCCTTGGGCCCGGTCTCCCGGGCGTGCCGGCCCTGGGTGTTGCCCGGGAACACCGCAAGGGGGTCCTTCAGGAGGACCTCCCGCTGGTGCACGTGTCCCAGTGCCCAGTAATCGTAGCCCTTGGAACGAAGGGTCTCGAGGCTGCACGGGGCGTAGGGCTCGTGCCCCTCCCGGCCCGTGGCGCAGGTGTGGAGCAGCCCGATGTTGAAGCGGCCGGGGTCGGGATCCGGGTACCCGGCGGCCAGGTCGCGGCGGACCGCCGGGGAGGCGAAGCTCTGGCCGTGGACGGCCACGCCGGGATCGTCCAGGGGGACCGTGTCTGGCCGGTCCGAAGGGAACCGGTGCACGCCCTCGGGCAGGCGCAGGGTACGGGTGATGCGGCTCGCGGCGTCGTGGTTGCCGGCCGTCCAGAGCACCGGGATGCCCGCCTCCCGGAGCTTCTGCATCTGGGCCGCGAGGTGGAGGCCGGTATTGTAGTCCTTCCAGTCGCCGTCGTATAGGTCCCCGGCGATGAGGACGAAGGCGACCTCCTGGGAAACGGCCAGGCGCACCAGGTTCTCCAGGGCCCGCCGGGTGGCGTTGCGGAGTTCCTCCACGGGGGCACCCTCGTACGCCTCCAGCTTGTGCATGGGGCTGTCCAGGTGCAGGTCTGCGGCGTGAAGAAATCGAAACATGGGGGTCAGGTCTTGAATTTTGACGTTTTTTGCGCGTAACCCCTCTATGCTACCTTTCCGCCCTCGGTGGGTCAACTCCGTTGAATTGTCTTGCGGAGTCCATGGGGTTTCTGTTCAAATGGACGAAGACAACGCAGAACCCCGCGCCGGCACGTAAACCGAGACAAAGGCCCGGCTCTACACAAACACGGGGCAGCTCCGCCGACGCCGGCCGACTGCCCGCTCCCAGGAGAGCGACATGGATCCTTTTTCCGGAGGCCCCCAGAACCGTCCGCCCCAGGTTCCTCAGATCAGCTTCGAGGACCTGGACTACAACCGCTTGAGCCGCTTCGTGAAGTGGGCCCTGTTGGCCGTGGGGGTGATCCTCCTGTGGTGGGGGATCAACTGGGGCCGGGGGTTCTACGTGGACTGGCTGTGGTTCGGCAGCCTGGGCTACGAGTCCGTGCTGCTGCGGGTGATCACCGCCCGGGTGGTCTTGTTCCTGATCGGAGCCCTCCTGTTTCTGGGCCTGGCCGCACCCAACCTTCTGGCGGCGTACCGAACGACAGGCCGCATGCCCGCGTCCTCGGAGCAGGGTCTTCCTCCGGAGACCTACGGCTCCGCACGCAAGCTCCTCTTCTGGGTGGCCGGCGGGGTCCTGGTCCTGGCGGCGGTCCTCATGGCGCTCAACCCGGCCTCCGAGTGGGAACGCTTTCTGCTCTTTTTGAACGGCATGCCCTTCAACGAGACCGAACCTATCTTCGGCCGCGACTTCGCCTTTCACATCTTCACCCTGCCGGCTCTCAACCTGGCCCGCTCTTGGCTGCTCTCCTCCGTGGTGGTGATCCTGCTGGTGACGGGGGCGATCTACTACCTGACCTTCACCATGCGCGGGGAGCGGTTCTCCCTGACCGGCAAGGTGCGGACCCATTTGGCCCTGCTGACCGCCGGGCTCTTCGTGCTCATCGCCGCAGGCCACTGGCTGAGCCGCTACGACCTGCTCTACTCCCCCACCGGGGCGGTCTTCGGCGTGGGCTACACGGACGACCACGTCACCCTGCCGGCGCGCACTTTCATGACCTTTGTCGCCCTGGCCGCTGCGGTGCTCTTCGTGATCACGGCCTTCTCCGACCGGAAGCGCCTCATCGTGTACGCCCTGGGCGGCTGGGTCGCCTTGAACCTCCTGGGTGGAACCGTTGCCCCGGCCCTGGTCCAGCGCCTTCAGGTGGAGCCGAGCGAGCTGGCCAAGGAAAAGCCGTACCTGGCCAGCAACATCGAGTTCACCCGGCAGGCCTATGGGCTGACCAAGCTCAAGGGCCAGACCCACCCGGCCCGGGGCTACGTGGATCGCGAGACCATCGCCGAGAACCAGGGCACCATTCAGAATGTCCGGCTCTGGGACGAGGGCCCCCTGCTCCAGAGCTACAACCAGATCCAGTTCTTCCGGCTCTACTACGACTTTCTGGCCGTGCACACCGACCGATACCGTGTGGGGGGCGAGCTTCGGCAGGTCATGATGGCCACCCGGGAGCTCTCCGCGGACAAGCTCCCCGAGGAGGCGCAGCGCTGGGTGAACCGGCACCTCCAGTTCACCCACGGCTACGGCGTGGCCATGAGCCCGGTCACGGAGGTGGAAGAGGGCGGACGGCCCGGCTTCCTCATCCGGGACGTGCCGCCCAAGGGCGAGATCCCCCTGGAGCGGCCCGACATCTACTACGGTCTCAAGAGTCTGAACTACCTGATCGTGAACAGCCGGATGGAGGAGTTCAACTACCCCGGTGTCGACGGCCCGGCCTACACCCGGTACCAGGGCGACGGGGGGGTCGAGATGAGCTCCTTTTTCCGCCGCCTGCTCTTTGCCTGGGAGTTCAAGGACCTCAACATCCTCATCTCCGGGGAGATCAACCCGGACAGCCTCATCCAGTTCCGGCGTACCGTGGAGGAGCGGTTCTCCACCGTGGCCCCGTTTCTCCTGAGGGACCGGGAGGCTTACAGCGTGGTGGCCGACGGGAGGCTCTTCTGGATCCAGGACGCCTACACCTACACGAGCCGCTATCCCTACTCCACCCCCTGGAACCGGAGCTTCAACTACCTCCGGAACAGCGTCAAGGGCGTGATCGACGCCTACCACGGGACCCTCGACTACTACGTGGCCGACCCGGACGACCCGATGATCCAGACCTACCAGGCCATTTTTCCGGACCTGTTCAAGCCGATGGAGCAGATGCCTGGGTCC
>CAYYVD010000135.1:0-12160 GCA_964475045.1 uncultured Desulfobacterales bacterium
CACCTCGAACTTCTTGGTGATGTTGCACACCGAGGGGGTGTGGTCCAGGCCGGTGATCACGCCCTGCTTGAGGGCGACCGGGACGTCCGGCCAGGGCATCACCACGGGGTTGAACCCCCACGCCTTGTAAGAGAGCTTGTTCACGGCCGCCTCGGCGATCCGGAACTTGACCTTCTTGGCGTCCGCAATCGTCCGGACCGGCACCGTGGTGGCCCAGCCGTAGTTGCCGTAGCCGGTGATGTCGATTCCCATGATGCCCTGATGGTCCATGGCCATCATGTAGTGATCGAAGAGCTTGCCGCTGTTGATGAACTTGTCGAGCTTGTCGAAGGAGTCGATGAGAAAGGGAAGGTTGATGAGACCGAAGCGCGGACCCAGGTTGGTGGAAGCCACGGAGCTGACGCCCATGCCCTGGATGGCGCCCATCTGTAGCTGGTTGAGGACCTCCACCTCGCCTCCGAGCATGGAGAACGGCTTGTAGTCGATGTAGATCTGGCCGTTCGTACGCTTCCACAGCTCGTCACGAAGTGCGAACCCGGTGTACACCCCTTTCAGTACCGGGTGAGAGACGTTGGACACAATGGCCTTGTACTTGGCTCCGGACGGATCGAACGCAGGTTTCCACGCGTCCAGGGACGGCGCCTTCGCCCAAACGAGGCCACAGGTCAGCAGAAGACCCATTCCACATACCAAAAAGGCAAACCATGTCTTCTTCATGCCCGACCACACTCCTTTCTTGTGTTAAAAGTTATGAAAAAAGCAGTTTACCTCACCTCCCACCCGATCGTATGGGTGACCGGGATTCAACCAGAGTTCACGTGTCCTGTCAAGACGTTTCAGCTACATTTTAGCTGCAACGTAAGCCTTATGTAGATACAATGCGAACCACTTCGGGCGCTCGTCCCCATTCGGAGCCGCAGTGCTCCGAAACCGGATCGGTGGTCGGAAGCTGTCCTCACGAGGCATGCGTCGTCGGGGTGCAGGTGTCAGACCTTCAACCCGACCCGGTCATCGTGCCTCAAACGGCTCTGGATCCCCTTGCTCACGTGGTAAGTCCGGCTGAACTCGGACCAGAACTTCTTGTCCTTCTCTCTCCAGTCGGGTCCGAACTTCTCGTCGAAGAAATCGCCCAACCGGTCGAACAACAGTTTCCAGGTGGGCTCCCCCGCCTCCATGGCGGCCATGAGGTCGTTGAGAATCTCTTCGAGCTCTGCGAGCTTTTCCTTGGGCAGGTATGAGATGGCTCCGCGGCGAATGGACTCGAGAAGGGTTTCGGCGCTGAGGGCGTGCGCCGTGAGCATCACGGCCGGAATCCTACGCTCCACGGCCTTGTTGAGCAGGCTCAGTCCGTCCACCCCCATGATGTCGAGAATGGTGAGATCGTACTTGCCGCTATCGAGCTTTTCCATGGCCGTCTGATGGTCCTGGGCCTTGTCCAAGCTGGCCCCTTCGAGGGCGTCTTCGATCGTGTCCAGAACGTCCTTCTCGTCGTCCACAGCCAGAATGTGCTTTCCTTGCAGGTGGGATGTCTTCTCGGGCATGCCTGTTCCTCCTCATGATCCAGAAGCCCCGGCGGATGCGTCCGGGGCGATGAAGCCGGCTGGAGAACCGCTTACGCGACCCCCACTTGGAGGATCGAAACGACCGGAGGAGATGAAGTATACGGAAATGCACGCCCCCTTGTCAAGATGCGTTGAGCTGAATCCACCAAAACCCCTTGACAGCCTGGGTGGATCCGGAGTATCCCTGGAACATGAATGAATGATCATTCATTGCTGCCCATGAAACCAGCCAAGAACCGAGATAAGTATCACCGCATCATTCAGGCGGCCACACGGGTCTTCGCCCGCAAGGGCTTCTTTCAGGCCAAGGTCTCGGAGATCGCCCGGGAGGCGGGTGTGGCCGACGGGACCATTTACCTCTACTTCGAGAACAAGGACGACATCCTCATCTCCCTGTTCGAAGAGCAGATGCGCGTCGTCCTGCAGAACATGCGCGATCAGCTGGCCGCTCAGGAGGACGCCGTCCGGAAGCTCGAGCGCTTCGCTCTGTGTCACCTGCAGCTCATCGAGCAGAACAAGGACATGGCCGAGATCATCCAGGTGGAGCTGCGACAGAGCGGCAAGTTCATGAAGAGCTACAAGAACGAGCAGTTTGCCGAGTACCTGGACCTGATCGCCGACATCGTCCGGGAGGGCCAGCGCGACGGGCTGTTCAAGAAGGACGTCCTGCCCGACCTGATCAAGCGGGCCCTCTTCGGCGCCCTTGACGAGCTGTCGCGCTACTGGGTATTGTCAACCCACAGGAAGTATGATATTGAGACGGCGGCCAAACAGATCAGCGAAACGTTCCTGTATGGACTGGCCGAATATTCCAGCAGCTCGTCTGCGAAAAGCCAAGGAAAACTGGAAAGGAGGTTGCGGTGAAGATCATAGCCTGCATCAAACAAGTTCCGGACACGGAGACCCAGATCAAGGTGGCTCCGGACGGGACATCCATTGCCCAGGACGGCATCAAGTGGGTGATGAATCCGTACGACGAATTCGGTGTGGAAGAGGCCCTTCGCCTGAAGGAAAAGTTCGGGGGCGAGGTCCTGGTGGTCGGGCTCGGCCCCAAGCGCGTGACAGAGTCCCTTCGGACCGCCCTGGCCATGGGCGCGGACAAGGCCATCCTCGTGACGGACGACGCCCTCGAGGGCAGTGACGCCCTGGCCGCGGCCAAGGCCCTGGCGGCCGCGATCAAGGACCTGGAGTACGACGTCATCCTCGCCGGGCAGCGCGGGGTGGACGACGATCAGGGGCTGGTGGGAGCCTCGCTCGCGGAGTTCCTGGGCATCCCCCATCTCCCGGTGATCACGAAGCTCGAGGCCTCCGAGGACGGCAAGAGCGTGAAGGCGAACCGGCCGGTCGAGGGGCAGACCCTCGTCCTGGAAGCGGCCCTCCCCGCTCTGCTGACGGCGCAGAAGGGGCTGAACGAGCCGCGCTACGCGTCGCTGCCGGGCATCATGAAGGCGAAGAAGAAACCCCTCGAGGAGAAGTCCCTGGCCGACCTGGGCCTCGACGCCTCCGAATTCGGAACCGGGGCCCGCAAGCTCAAGGTCATCGAGCTCACGCCTCCGCCTGAACGTCAGGCTGGAAAGATCGTCGAAGGCGAGTCGCCGGAGGAGAAAGCGGCCGCCCTGGCCAAGCTCCTCCACGACGAAGCCAAGGTGATTTAGCTTTCGACCCGAACGGCCCTCCGGCCCCCCGAGGACCCGAAGGCCGTCCCCATACATCGATTCCAAAGGAGACGGAGAAGATGGCACAAGGAGTGATGGTAATCGCCGAACAGAGAGGTGGAGAAATCCACAAGATATCCAATGAAGTCACCAGCGAAGGCCGGCGGCTGGCCGATGCGCTGGGTCAGGATTTGACCGCGGTCGTCCTGGGCAGCGGCGTCAAGGACAAGGCGGCCGCCCTGGCCCGGTACGGCGCGGACAAGATCATCGCGGCCGACGACCCGCAGCTGGAGAACTACACCGCGGACGCCTACGTTCCGGTCATCGCGGAGATCGTCAAGGCCAACGAACCCGCGGTCCTGCTGCTGGGGGCCTCCTCCATGGGCAAGGACCTCTCGGCCCGCCTGAGTGCCCGGCTCGGCGTGGGAATGGCACAGGACTGCGTCTCCTTCGCGGTCGAGGACGGCAAGCTCACGGCCGTGCGGCCGATCTATGCGGGCAAGGCGTATGCCAGGGTGACCTTCAGCGACGACAGCCTTCCGCAGATGGCCACGGCCCGGCCCAATGTCATGGAGGTCGGCGAGCCGGATGCCGGGCGGTCGGCCGACGTGGCCGACGCCGCGGTGAACCTGGATGACGGCCAGCCCAAGGCCAAGGTGGCCGAGGTCGTGGTCGACGAGAGCGGCAAGGTGGACCTCACCGAGGCCGACAAGATCGTGTCCGGCGGACGGGGCTTGAAGGGCCCCGAAGGGTTCCAGGTCCTGGAGGAGCTGGCCGCGGCCATCGGCGGCAGCGTCGGGGCCTCCCGCTCGGCCGTGGACGCCGGCTGGCGTACTCACCCGGACCAGGTCGGGCAGACCGGCAAGGTGGTCTCCCCGAACCTCTACATCGCCTGCGGGATCTCCGGAGCGATCCAGCACCTCGCCGGCATGAGCACCTCCAAGGTCATCGTGGCCATCAACAAGGACGCGGATGCACCCATCTTTCAGAAGGCCGACTACGGCGTGGTGGACGACCTGTTCAAGGTGGTTCCCCCGCTGACCGAGGAGGTCAAGAAGGTCATGGCCTGATACACAACGCCCGACCCTCACGGGGCGCTTCCCTCTTCTTCGAGGAGGCGCCCCGTTTTCGTTCCTCCTCCGCTCCGGGAAACCCTCACCACCTCCGCTTTCAGCCCCGGCAACCAGCACATCTCCGTGGTCTTTTCATTGCCTGGTGGCCTGGAAAGCTCTCCCTGCTCAAGGGGCGATGCTCAGACGCCGAAACGCGATGTGAAGCCGTGGGCTGACCCGTCAGCCCAAACAAAGCCGCTGGGGGTACGGGGCGTGTGCAGGCCCGGCCCCCGGTTTTTTTGAGGAATGGGACTCTCGGGCTCACAATTTCATTGACAGTCCGAGCAGGAACCCTATACTAAAAGGTCATCGAGTCGATCCGGCGGTGTAGCTCAGTCGGTCAGAGCATACGGCTCATATCCGTAGTGTCACTGGTTCGAGTCCAGTCACCGCCACCATACAACCTGGACGGCATTGACACCCTTTCCATCGGTCTTAACATGGAATCGATGGCACCTCGAACCACGGGTGATCGGCGTCATGGGTGGAATGGCCTGTTTCGAGACAGATCAGATCAGCACCGCCGGCGAGGCGCTGGATATCGCCGAAGACCGCACGGGCGGGCATTTCAAGTACTCCCTCGCCCAGTGGAAACGGCATCGGTACGGCGTCAAGACCCTGGCCGATCTCCAGGGCCACGAGATCGCGAGCGCCCCGGCGTTTGCCGTGCTGAACAAGTACTCCAACCCGGGTCCCATCTTTGAGCAATCCGGGCGGAATCGCGACTTCTACACCATCTGCCTTCAGGATCACCGAATCCTGTCGGCCATGGGGAGAGACACAAAGCTGAGTCTGCTGCCACTTCTGGTCTACGTCTTCACCCATGAACTGGTGCATATCGTGCGTTTCTGCAGTTTCGCCCAGCGTTTCGACGCCCGCGGGGAGGACCGGGAGCGGGAAGAGGAAATCGTCCACGCCATCACCATGGAGGTTTTGAACGGGCTTTCCCTGAAAAACCTCGGGTACATCTTGGAGTCATACCGGTCTCACGGTCTTTTCGCCCGTGAATCCTGTTGAAGCGGATACGAAGTCAGGGAGGGACCATACCATGCCGATTTACGAGTACGAATGCACCGAGTGCGGCCACTCCGAGGAGGTCCTGCAGAAGTTTTCCGACCCCCCCGTCACGGAGTGCTCGAAGTGTCATGGGGCCATGAAGAAGCTCATGAGCATGAACTCGTTTCATCTCAAGGGCTCGGGGTGGTATGTCACCGACTATACCAGCAAGAGCAAAGCGTCGACCACCCCCACCGCCCCCTCCGGCTCCGACGCACCGAAGAAGGCCAAAGACGACGGCGCGTCCTCGACCACCACCGGAACGGCCGGGAAGACATCCTCAGAATAGGCAAAGAAACTTATGAAGCGTTTCGGCAGCGGAAATGTCCAGGACAAGATCATCAACCGGCTCGAGCGTCAGGAAAAGCAGGAGGCCTTTCAGCGGGAGCGTTTCTTCCGGTTCAAGCTCCCGGAGATCCACAGCCGGCTGTCCCAGGTCCTGCTCATGGAAAAGGTGATCGAAACGGACAACCCCACCGCCGTTTCCGATCTTCTCCTCAAAGGCCTGAAGCAGGGCCTGAGAAGCGACGAGTTCGAGCTCAAGTACTTTGTGGCGCCCATTCGCGACATCGTGCCCCGCCCCAACCTGCTCTCTCTCTACATCACCCAGTACATCCTCGAGGTGATCATGAACGACCCCTCCGTGATCGACGTCTACGGAACCGACCAGGAGATCTACAAGACGATCAACCGGGTCATCACCCAGATCAATCAGGGCTTCGAACGGGCGGAGGAGGAGATCAAGCAGCAGCTGGCCAGGAACAAGTCCCTGGTTCCCGGCTCCAGGGAGTACGACATCGCCCTGGACCAGATCTTTCGCGAGAAGATGGGCGACCCCCAGCAGGTTTGATTCAAGGGCACTTCCCACCCTGCCGGGTGTCCCGCTCCTCCAGGCGCTGGCGAATCCGCCGCAGGGTGGCTCCCTTGTCCCGGGACCACTCCGGAGCCACGAGAGGCAACCCGCGTGGAGGATCCCCGGTGAGCCGCTGGATCACCACGTGCCCGGGGATTCGCTCCAGGACGTCGACCACCAGGTCGGTGTAGGTTTCCCGATCCAGACACCGGACACGACCTCCGCGGTACCACCGCGCCAGCGCCGTCCCTTCCGTCACATAGAGGCCGTGGATCTTCAGGGCCTGCACCGGCATCCCTGCCAGCCGGCGGGCCGTCTCCCGCATCATGGGCCGTGTCTCTCCCGGGAGTCCCAGAATGATGTGCGCGCAGACCTCGAGCCCGCGGGACGCGGTGTCCTGCACCGCTCGTTCGAAGCAGGCCGCGCCGTGACCCCGCCGAATGGCCTCCAGGGTCCGGTCGTGGACGGACTGGAGACCATATTCCACCCACACCCTGGCGCGTCGCCGGCACCTCACGAGAAGGTCCAGCACCTCGGGGTTGACGCAATCCGGGCGCGTCCCCACCGCAAGCCCCACCACCCCGGGGCAGGCCAGGGCCGAATCATAGAGCCGCTCGAGCACCGGGACCGGCGCATAGGTGTTGGAGAAGGACTGAAAGTAGGCGATGAACTTCCGGGCCCCGGTTCGCTCCGCTGCGGAGCGGATGCCCCGACGGAGCTGCTCCTCCACGGGCACCCCGTCCCGAATCAGGGCCCCGCTCCCCGATCCGAACGGATCGCAGTAGATGCAGCCCTCGGAGGAAAGGGTTCCGTCCCGGTTGGGGCAACCGAGGCCGGCATCCAGAGTGATCTTCTGGACGCGCTCTCCGAACTGCTCGCGCAGGTATCCGTTGAAATCCCGGTACCGCTTCAAGGTCTTCCCTCCGGCAATGCTTGTCAGAGGCCATGGGCGTCTGCGGGTCCAATCCTCCGGGCGAGCCCTTCCGGGTCGAGGACCCGAATGTGCCCTTCGCTCATGGTCAGGAGACCCGACTCCCGAAACGCCTTGAGCTGCTTGTTGACGCTCTCGCGCGTGGCCCCGACCATGGATGCGAGGTCCTTCTGGGTGACCCGGACGCAGATGCGCACCCCGAGTTCCTCCTCCACCCCGAATGCGCGCGTCAGGTCGAGCAGCTTCTTGGCCAGGCGGGCCGTGATGTCCATGAAACGGGATTCGGCGACGAGGGTGTCGGTGAGCCGCAAACGGTCCGCGAGGATCTCGAGGACCTGCAACACCACATCGAACCGCTCCCGCAGGACCTCCAGAAAGTTCTCCCGGAAGAGACAGAGCGCTGCGGTGTCCTTCATGGCCTGAACCGTGGCGGATCGGGGCTTGCCGTCGATCAGGGAGATCTCGCCCAGGATTTCCCCCGCCTCCAGGATGGCGAGGATGACCTCGTCTCCCTCCGCCGAAGGAATCGTCACCTTGACCCGGCCGCTCTCGATGATGTAGAGATTGCCGCCCTCGTCGCCCATGTGAAAGAGCACCTCCCCGCTCGCATACCTCCGGCGCACCAGGCGGCTCTCCAGCCGGCGCAGGTCGACTTCCTTCAGGATGCTGAACAGGGGGATGTCTCTGAGCAGGGGCGTCGTATGCATGGGGTCCCCGGTGTCCGGGCGATGGGTGAATGCCTGTGAGCGTCGGCCCGCGGCGCTGACCGGGCGGCACTCGGCACGAAGCAGCACAAACCGCGCAGAGTCTAGCCAATCCCCGGAAACCTGTCAACGAATCCCACGGACCATCATATCTCGGAGTCGCATCCCTTCTGCAAAACCCCACTCCACGGCCCCATGTGTGAAGCACTTCACAGAGAAGAAGTGAAACAGCTCATTGCGTGCCGCTGGATTCCTGTGTATTGGTATCGAACGCCCTGAACATTCCCCCCGAATCGAAGCTTCATCCATCATGCACCCGTGTCGAATCGGACCCGGAAGATCAAAGGGTCCGGCCGAACGAACCAGGACGCAGACGCCCCCTTGCGGAAAGGCTGCCCTCCCGCGCGGAGCCCGACGTGAAACACAGCCCGGTTCAACTCTCTCAGCTCATGAACGGCAGCCGCCCCGAGGTCGTGCTCGAGGAGGTGCGCTCCATCCTCGGCCTGATTCCGCGAAGGATCGACCTCCGGCCGATCGCGTCGGTTTGCGGGGATGTGGTCCGGGTGTTCAGAGGGCAGGACCCCGAGTATCGCGCGTGCAACACGGTCTACCACGATCTCGAGCACACCATGGACACATTTATGGGCCTTGCGCGGCTGATCCACGGCGCCCACGTCACGGGCCGAAGCCTCCGGCCGAAGGCCGTCCAGCTGGGTCTGATCACAGCCCTTCTCCACGACATCGGCTATATCCAACGCTCTCACGACAGAACCGGCACCGGGGCCAAGTACACCCACGTTCACGTGGGCCGGGGGATCGAGTTCATGCGATCCTATTTCCCCCGGCACGGGTTCTCCGAGCGGGACCTCTTCATCTGCCGAAAGCTGATTCTGTACACGGACCTGGAGACCTGTTCGGAGGACGGCCGGTTCCCTCCGGGAGAACACCATCTCGTGGGCAAGATGCTCGGGGCGGCCGACCTTCTCGGGCAAATGGCCAGCCGCGTGTACCTGGAAAAGCTCCTGTTCCTGTACTGCGAGTTCGAGGAGGCCTTCATCTGCGACTTTGAGGACGAGAAAGACCTTCTCAGAAAAACCTTGACCTACTACGAGGGGATCCGCGAGAAGATGCGGAGCGCCTTCGACGGGGTGGATCGCTATGCCCGTCCCCACTTCCGGGTGCGCTGGGAGATCGACCACGACCTGTACCTGGAAGGCATCGAGCGGAACCTCGACTACCTCCGGCGGATCCTCGACGACCCGGAAGAAAACTACGGAAAATACCTGCGCCGTCGAGGACTGCTGGAGGCCTTTCTCGAGCGTAAGGCCTCCAGCGACCTCTCGGCGTAGCCCTCTTCGCTCCGCCCACCGAGGGGCTCCCCGTCCTCCCCCAGACTCCCGCCCAGCCCTCCGGCAGGGGCAGGATCCACGCACACATCGCCGAACCAACGGGCTCCCATCGCAGGCGCTTTTCGTCAAAGAGGCGGTGGGTCGCGTGATCCCCTGGAATGGCATCAGGCGTTTTGGGGCATCAGTCTCGAGAGAAGGGCCGTTCGAAAGAGCCGTCCCGACGTCAGGCCGCCGGCAGGGGTGCGTGGCAGGCCGCCTGCCAGGCCCCGGCTTTCTCGAGCGCCGGAACCCGGTGGAAGCACGTCTCGGTTCGACGGGCGCATCGGGGGGCGAAGGCGCAGCCTTCCTGGGGCCGCCCCTGGTGCTCCGGGACCCCGAAGACCTCCGCAAGCCTTCCGGCCGCACTGTCCAGCAGCAGGCGGGTGTAAGGATGCCGGGGCGAGCTGAGGAGGAGGGAAGCGGGCCCGATCTCCACGATGCGTCCGGCCAGCATCACGGCGATGCGGTCGCTGATCTTCCGCGCCAGGCCGATGTCGTGGGTGACAAAGAGGAGGCTCAGCCCCATCTCCGCCTGCAGGTGGAGAAGGAGCTTCATGACCTTGGCCTGAACGCTGGGATCCAGGGAGCTCGTGGGCTCGTCCGCCACCAGAAAGACCGGGTCGAGCATCAGGGCCCGGGCCATGCAGACCCGCTGGACCGCCCCCATGTTCAGCTCGTGGGGATATCGCTCGAGAAAGGCCGGATCCGTGGAGAGATGAACCGCCGAGAGCTTCCGCCGAACCCGATCTTCCTGGTCGGCCCGGTCCTCCGCGGCCTTGTGGATGCGCAGGGGCTCGGCCACGGCCTCGAGCACGTTGAACCGATGGCTGACGGACTCCGCCGGGTTCTGGTAGATGACGCCGATCCGGCGGGCCAGGGAGCGGTAGTCCCGGGCGATCCAGCGGTCCATGTCCTCTCCGTCGAAGACCCGGCGCCCGGCGTCCGGCCGGAGCACACCCGCGGCGCTCATGGCCAGGGTGGTCTTCCCGGAGCCGGTCTCACCCACCAGGGCCAGCACCTCCCCGGCCTTGACCTCGAGGTCGACACCGTCCAGGGCCCGGACCCCGTCGTATTGCTTGGCGATCCCCTCCATGCGGAGCAGGCGCACGATGCCGCCTCGCAGACACCGCACCCGGTGGCCGCCTGCCTCTTGCATGGCGATCTCACCGTGAGTGCAGTCGGGGATGGCCTGGGTGCAGCGGTTCTGGAAGAGGCACCCCGTGGGCGGGGCGTGTCCGTCCCGGTGGGATGAGCCGGGAACCTGGATGTGCGTGTGGGGCGCAGCCTCCCCGTTTTTCCGGCCGTGGCGGTGAACGATCCGGTAGAAGGCGTCTCCGCGGATCCCCCCCAGGTCCCTGGCCGTGTCCATGGCCGGGTAGGAGCGGCCCAGCGCCAGGGTGTAGGGGTGTCGGGGATCGGAGAGCAGATCCTTCGCCGGCAGGGTTTCCATGACCTTCCCGAGGTAGATCACCGCCGTGTCGTCCGCCTGGTGCCGGGCGAACTCCAGGTCGTGGGTGATCAGGAGCACGGCCTTGCTCCCTGCCTTCATCTCCCGAATCGCCCGCGCCACAAAGGCCTTGCTCACCGCGTCCAGGGCGGACGTGGGCTCGTCCAGGAGGATCACCTCCGGGTCCAGGATGCCGGCCATGGCCAGGAGCACCCGCTGGGCCTGCCCGCCGCTCAGCTGGTGGGGGTAGCGCGCGTGGAGCGCCCGTTCGAGGCCCACCGCCTCCAGGGTCCGGGCGGCCCGCTCCCGCGCTTCCGCCCGGCCCAGGTCCATTTGCTGGATCAGGGGCTCGGCCACCTGGTCGAGGACCCGGTGGACCGGGTTCAGGTTGGCCGCACCGCTCTGAAAGACCATGGAGATCCTGGACCAGCGCACCCGGTTCATGGCGGCCTCGTCCTTCAGGTCCAGGGGCCGGCCGTCCAGCAGGATGCTTCCCCCGACCTCCGCGTTCCCGGGGAGCAGCCCCATGCAGGCCTTTCCCAGGGTGGTCTTTCCGGAGCCGGACTCCCCCACCAGGGCCAGGCACCGGCCCGGCTCCAGGGCGAGGCTCACGTCGTCCAGGGCCAGGACGCCGTGGTCCCCGTCGCGGTACACCACGGAGAGGTCGCAGACGGTCAAGCCCATGTGCGCCCTCCGATGTCCACCCGCAACCGGGGGTCCAGGACCTTTTCCAGCCCCACCGCGAGGAAGGTGACCCCCATGATGAGCAGGGACAGGCAGAGGACCGGCGGCAGGAGCCAGTTCCACCAGACGTCCATGTAGTAGAACTGGAGCGCGTAGCTGATCATCATGCCCAGGGACTTGCGGCTGGGATCGAACAGCCCCAGGAAGGCCAGGGAGGCCTCCATGAACATGGCTATGCGGGCCTTGGCCGCGAACCCGATCAGATAGAGCGGAAACATCTCGGGAAGAAGATGGCGACGCAGGATGTACCCGCCGCCGCCGCCCATCTGAGCGGCCGCGCGGACGTGGAGGCTCCCCTTGAGAACCAGGGTCTGGGCCCGGAGGGCCTTGCCGACCGTGGGCCACATGAGGGCGGAGAGCACCAGCGCCAGCACCCAGGGCTCGGGACGGAACAGGGCGGCCGTGAGGATCAGGATCATGATGGCCGGCACCGCCAGAAGGACGTCGGCGAGCCGCATGATCACCGCGTCGACCATCCCTCCGTACCACCCGGAGGTCAGCCCCAGGGCGATCCCCAGGAGCAGGGACGCCAGCCCGCTCAACAGGCCGAAGGCCACCGTGTTTCGTATTGCGTAGAGAAGCTCGGAGAGGATGTCCTGCCCCCCGTCGTTGACGCCCAGCCAGTGCTCCCCGGTGGGTTGGGAGATGGGCGGGAACTTCATGCTCCAGGGATCGCAGCGCGCAAGGGGCGGGCCCAGCAGGGAGAGG
>CAYYVD010000136.1:0-571 GCA_964475045.1 uncultured Desulfobacterales bacterium
GAGGCAAAGCAGGACCAAAACGCCGCCGCCTTCTTTTCCCCTGAGGAGATCGAACAGGGATATGTCCTGGCCTGTCAAACCGAGGTTCAGGGCGAGCTCACGGTGGAGGTTCCCCAGGAGTCCATGCTCGAGGACGAGCAGATCATGACTGGGGAGACGCGGGACGAGGTGGTGGAAGGGGAGGACGTGGTGGTCCGGGAGGAGCGCGGCCTGGCGGTCTATCCGTTGAAGCCGCTTGCCAGGAAAGTTTTTCTGGCGCTTCCGCCTCCCACGCTGGAGGACAACATTACGGACATCGAGCGGGTCTCCAGAGAGCTCAGGCGGCGAATCGGCTGGCATTCCTATGAGATCTCTCTGCCGTGCCTTCGGAACCTTTCCGATCTTCTTCGGGAGAACGATTGGAAGGCCACCCTCAGTGTGATCCATGAGAACAAGGGGTACAAGATCCAAAAGGTCGAGGCCGGCGACACCACGAGCAGCCACTACGGCCTGGCGGTGGATGTGGGTACCACCACGGTCGTGGCCCAGCTCGTGGATTTGCGCACCGGCTACAAACGCGCCCTTGAAGAAG
>CAYYVD010000136.1:581-12002 GCA_964475045.1 uncultured Desulfobacterales bacterium
GCCCACTGTCTGGGCCGAGCGGGACGGCGGCCTGCCCGTGGTGCGCGTCCAGCACCATCACGCTCACGTGGTGAGCTGCATGGCCGAACACGGCCTTACCGGCCGGGTGCTGGGGGTGGAGGGCGCCCATAACATGCAGGCACAGTATGGGGAGGACGTCATTTCCCGCATGATCTTCGCCTGCCGAAAGGACAAATCCGGTCTCCAGCCCTTGCAGGAGGCGGTGGTCAAGAACATCAACGACCTGATCGACGCCCTGGTTCGAAGAGAAGGCATTCAGCGCGAAGAGATCTTTGCCATGACCGCCTCCGGGAACACCACCATGAGCCATCTTCTCCTCGGACTGACGCCCTGCGCCATTCGCATGGAGCCCTACGTTCCCACGGCGGACGCCTACCCCCAGATTCTCGCCTCGGATCTCGGGATTCGGATTCATCCTCAAGGCATTCTGGAGACGCTTCCCAGTGTGGCCTCTTATGTGGGCGGTGACATCGTGGCGGGCGTTATCGCCTCGGGCATTGCGGAGCAGGAGGCCATTCAGGGCCTCATCGATATCGGAACGAACGGAGAGATCGTCATCGGAAACAGCGATTGGCTGGTCTGCTGCTCCGCTTCGGCCGGACCTTCTTTTGAGGGCGGGGGCACCACCTGCGGCATGCGCGCCACACGCGGGGCCATCGAAAAGGTGAAGATCGAGAATGGAGAGCTCTCCTATCAAACCATCGGCAACGCCCCTCCCAGGGGAATCTGCGGATCCGGTCTGATCGACTGCATCTACGAGCTGGTCAAGAACCGGATCATAGGCTACGAGGGCAAGTTTGATCGCAAACTGGACGACCCCCGCTTTTCCGTACGCGAGGAGATTCCCCAGTATATGATCGCCGCGGCCGAGGAGACCGAATCCGGCCGGCCCATCGTGATCACGGAGTCGGACATCGACAACTTGATGAAGTCCAAGGGGTCGGTCTTCGCCGCTATAAAGGCCTTGATCGATTACATAGGACTGACCTTCGACATGCTGGACACCTTTTACGTGGCCGGGGGCTTCGGGAGCTATCTGAACATCCACAAGTCCATTGCCATCGGGCTGCTGCCGGACATCCCCGAGGAACGCATTCAGTTCATAGGCAACAGCTCCCTCACCGGGGCCCGCATGGCCCTGATCTACGAGGAAGCGTTTGAAAAAGGGCGCACCGTGTCCAAATCCATGACCAACATCGAGTTGTCCAACTACCCGCCGTACATGGACGAGTACGTGGCCTCGCTGTTCCTGCCGCACACGGAGCGCAAGCTGTTCCCGTCGGTGGACTACTGAGACGTGGAATCGTCCGCAAGGCCCGGGGAGGGACCGCCTCCGCCCTGCGAACGCAGCATGCTTCGGATCGGCACCGTCGCCCTCGAGAATCGCCTGATCATGGCGCCCATGGCCGGGATCACCAACCTGCCGTTTCGAACCCTGGTCCGGCGCCTGGGCGCCGGGCTGGTGACCACGGAGATGGTCAGCGCCATGGGGCTCACCATGGGGCACCCGAGGACGCGGCGGTACCTCGAGAGCTGGTCCGAGGAGAGGCCCCTGTCCGTCCAGCTCTTCGGCGCGGGGGCTCGAAGCCTGGCCGAGGCCGCGCAGATCGCCGAGGAGGCCGGCGCGGACCTCATCGACATCAACATGGGCTGCCCCGTGCGCAAGGTGGCCAAGACCGGCGCCGGGGCGGCCCTGCTGGACCGTCCGGACCGCGTGGCGGAGATCGTCCAGGCGGTCCGCTTCGTCTGCTCGGTGCCCCTGACCGTCAAGGTCCGGGCGGGTTGGAGCCCCGAGCGCCCCGCCGCCCTCGAGATCGCCCGGGTGGTCGAGGATTGCGGGGCCGACGCCCTGACCGTGCACCCTCGATACGCCACCCAGCGCTACACCGGGCATGCGGACTGGCGAGTCATCCGGGCGGTCAAGGAGGCGGTCCGCATCCCCGTGGTGGGCAACGGGGACGTGCGCCGGGCCGAGGACGCCCTGAGGATGCGCCGGGAGACGGGGTGCGACGGGGTGATGATCGGTCGCGGCGCGGTGGGAAACCCCTGGATCTTTCGACAGGTGCTCGATCTCGAGGCAGGCAGGACGCCCCGGGAACCGACCCTCCTCGAGCGGAGGGAGCATATCCTGGAGCACTACCGGCTCCTGGCCCGCACCGTGGGCGAGCACCGGGCGCCCTACATGATGCGCGGGCTGCTTCTGGCCTACACCAAGGGGCTGCCGCACAGCAGCCGGTTCCGGGGCCGGATCACCCGGATTCGGGACTTCGAGACCCTGACGGCCCTCATGGACGACTACTTCGACACCCTGGAACGGGAGGCCGTTTCGTGAAGGTCCGCCTGGCCAAGACCGCCGGGTTCTGCATGGGCGTCCGCCTGGCCATGGAGAAGGTCCTGGCCGAGGCGAACAAGGCCGAGGGCCCCATCTACACCTTCGGACCGCTCATCCACAACCGGCAGGTGATGCAGCTCCTGGAGTCCAAGGGGGTGCGCGCCGCGGAGAGCGTGGCCGGCCTCGGGGAGGGGACCGTGGTCATTCGCGCCCACGGGATTCCGCCGGTCGAGCGCCGGGCCCTCAAGGCCACCGGCTTTCGAATCATCGACGCCACCTGCCCCCGGGTCGCCCGCGTGCAGGGGATCGTCCGGTCCCGCACCCGGAAGGGCTACGCCGCCGTGATCGTGGGAGAGCGGGACCACGCCGAGGTGGTGGGCCTCCGCGGACACGCTGAGGGCACGGCCTATGTGATCGATCGCGTGGAGGAGGTGGCCGGGCTGCCGGCGGACGAGCCCCTGGTGGTGGTGGCCCAGACCACCCAGGACGCGGGCGTGTACAACGACATCACCCGGGCGATTCGGGCGCGGAACCCCGAGGCCCTGGTCTTCGACACCATCTGCGACGCGACCCACAGCCGGCAGGCCGAAGTGGCCTCGTTCGCAGGCCACGTGGACGCCATGGTGGTGGTGGGCGGCTATCACAGCGGCAACACCCGGCGGCTGGTCCAGGTCTCCGAGACCGCCGGCATGCCCACGTTTCACGTGGAGACGGAGCAGGGCCTCGACCGGGAGGCCCTGTCGAGGTATGGCACCGTGGGCGTGACCGCCGGGGCGTCCACGCCCAACTGGATGATCAAGAACGTGGTCCGGGAGCTCGAGCGGATTCGAAGCCGCAAGGATGCGCCCCTCGGCCAGGCCGGCCGGACCCTGCTCCGGTTCTTTCTGTTCGGACACATCTGGGCGGCCCTGGGTGCCTTCTCCTTGACCCATGCGGCCACCCTGCTCGCCGGGCGCCCGCCGGATCTGGTCCACCCGGCCGTGTCGGCCCTTTACATCTGGGCCATGCATGTGCTCAACCAGTTCCTGGACCGCGGGGCCAGCACCTACAACGAGCCCGACCAGGCGCACTTTTACAAGACCCACCGCAT
Organism: uncultured Desulfobacterales bacterium; assembly: GCA_964475045.1. Classification (GTDB taxonomy): domain Bacteria; phylum Desulfobacterota; class DSM-4660; order Desulfatiglandales; family HGW-15; genus JAIPEI01. The sequence goes on from CAYYVD010000136.1 coordinate 4,025, forward strand.
ACGGCTCATCATCACGGGCCTCGGTGCCGTGGCGGTGGCCCTGGTCCTGGCCATGAGCCTGGGGGCCGCCGTGATGATCGCCATGGCGGGGGTCAGCGCCCTCGGAATCGTGTACGGCATTCCCTTCGTGCCCGTGAGGCGGGAGCGTCGATGGCGCACCGCCAAGATCAAGGACATTCCGGGGTCCAAGACCCTGGCCGAGTCCTCGGCCTGGGCCGTGGTCATCGCCCTCATCCCCCTTCTGGAGAACGGCGGAGGGGCCTGGTCCGGGACGCTGGTGTCCTTTTTCTTCGTGCTGGCGGTGGTGTACGTGCGCTCCGCGCTGTTCGACATCTTCGAGATGCAGGGGGACATGATCGTGGGCATCGAGACCCTGCCCGTGACCATCGGGGAGAAACGCACCCTGCAGCTCCTGAAGGCCGTGCTTGCGGCCTGCGCCGCCCTGCTCCTCGCCGCCGGCCTCACGGGCGCGGTGCCTTCCCTGGCCTATCTCCTTCTGCTCTGCCCGGCATCCATTGCCCTGACCATGCACACCTTCGAGTCCCGGTGGCTCTACCCCGGCCTCCGGCTGGAGACCCTGGTGGAGGCCAATCTCTTTCTGGCCGGCCTCGTGGCTCTGGTCTGGCAATGGGCCTCGTGAGCGCCGTCAGCGTGGTCATCCCCACGTACAACCGGGCGGACCGGGTTTCCCGGGCGGTCGCCTCGGTGATCGAGCAGCCGGCCGCGGACACGGAGATCCTGGTGGTGGACGACGGCTCCAGGGACGACACCGTCCGGGCCCTCGCGCCGTTCGCAGACCGCATCCGCCTGCTTCGCCATCCGGACAACCGGGGGGTGTCCGCCGCCAGGAACACGGGTATTCGGGCCTCCCGGGCCCCCCTGATCGCCTTTTTGGACAGCGACGACCGGTGGCTCCCCGGCAAGCTGGCCGCCCAGCTGGGGTTCTTCGAGGAGCACCCCCTGTCGGTGGCCTGTCAGACCCAGGAGATCTGGATGCGCCACGGCCGGCGGGCGAACCCCGGGCGCAAACACCTCAAACCCTCGGGGGACATCTTCGAGGCGAGCCTCGAGCGCTGCCTGGTGAGTCCCTCGGCCGTGATGCTCCGCCGGTCGCTTCTGGACGAGGTGGGCTCGTTCGACGAGGACCTGCCGGTATGCGAGGACTATGACCTGTGGCTTCGAATCAGCTGCCGCCACCCGATTCACCTCATCGACGAGCCCCTGCTCGTGCGGGAAGGGGGGCACCCGGATCAGCTCTCCGCGAGCCGCCCCGGCATGGACCGGTACCGGATCCGGTCGATGGCCCGCCTCGTTCGAAGCGGACTGCTGAGCCCGATCCAGCGCGAGGCCGCCCTGGCCGCGCTTCGGCGCAAGTGCCGCATCTACGGACAGGGGTGCCTGAAGCGGGGCCGCGAGGATGAGGGCCGGGCCGTGCTGGCGCTCCCCGATCGCCTGGCGTCTGCCTTCCCTCCTTGACACGGCCTCGGGTTCAGGTCTAAGGTTAGTCCTTAGCGCCCCAGCGAGGTCTCTCCCATGGAAGCCGGTCATTCCTTTGAAGCCGTGGCGGACAAGAAGCAGGCCCACGAGCGCATCGTGGCCCAGATCAAGGACGCCATCTTCGGCGGGAAGCTCAAGCCCGGAGAGCGGCTGCCCACGGAGCGCGAGCTGGCCGACATCTTCGGCACGAGCCGGGTCACGGTCCGCTCCGCCATTCTGACGCTTCGAAACAAGGGCATCGTCCACGTCCGCCAGGGAACGGGAGGGGGCACCTTTGTGACCCAGGACCTGGACGAGGGCGAGATCACGGGTCTTCTTCGGGACATCATCAAGTGGAAGAACATCGGCATCGGGGACGTCCTGGAGGTCCGGGGCATTCTGGAGCCGCAGATCGCCTACCTGGCCGCCGTGGACCCGTCCCCCGAGCAGATGCGCGACATCTGGAAGAGCATCGCCGGGCTCGAGGCCTCCTTTGCCGCCAAGAGCACCTACCAGAGCCGGGACGAGCACTTTCACAAGGCCCTGGCCGCGGCCGCGAACAACCCCCTGCTGAGTGTGTTTCAAGCCTCCCTCATCGAGCTCCTCTTCAAGTTCATCTCCAGAATCCGCTGGAGCGAGGAGGAGAAGCGCAACATCACGTTCCACCACCGCAAGATCGCCGAGAAGGTGGAGCGCAGAGACCCGAAGGCGGCCCGCAGGGCCATGATCGAGCACATTCGGGACATGCGATCCCTCCTCTCCCGCTATCCCGAGGGAGGGGTCTGGTTCTGATGCGGGCCGCGCGGGCCCTCATGGACGGCCCGTTTCGGCCTCGAGGAAAGGAGGTGATGCCGTCTCCATGACCCGATGGCCCCGGCTCCGCAGCGCAAGCGCGCGGCAGGACGGCATCTTTTCGAACACCCAACAAGGGAGGGGACGATGAAACGGTTCGCATTGGCTCTGGTGGTCGCGCTGGGCATGGTGTTCGCCCTGTCTCCGGCGTATGGGAAGGAAAAGGTCACATTGAAAATGGTCACGTTTCTCCCTAAGGGAGACAAGAACATGACCGCGTTCATGGCTCTGGTGGACAAGATCAACAAACGGGCCGAGGGGGAGCTCGAGATCAAGTACCTGGGAGGGCCCGAGGCCATGCCGGGCTTCAAGCAGTTCGAGGCCCTTCGCAGCGGCGTCGTGGACATGATCTTCGGGTGCGAGTCCTACTACGGCCGCGAGGTCAGCGGGGCCGCGTACACCCATCTCACTCGGTTGACGCCCATGGAGGAGCGGAAGAACGGCTACTACGAGCTGCGGTCGGACCTGCTCGCCGAACACAACGTCTTCTACCTGGGAAGGGCGGAGTACGGGGTGTGGTTCCACGTGTTCACCAACAAGGCCGTGGAGCGGCCCCGGGAGCTGGCCGGCCAGAAGATTCGGGTCTCGGGCACCTACGAGCCTTTCGTCAAGGAGATCGGCGCAGCCCCGGTCACCATGCCGGGCTCGGACATCTACACGGCCCTCGAGCGGGGGACCATCGACGGCTACGCCTGGTCGGTTCTGGGGAACGTGCAGATGGGCTGGGTGGACGTGTGCAAGTACATCCTGGAGCCCCGCATCTATCAGATGAACATCGAGGCCCTCTTGAATCTGAAGACCTGGCAGAGCCTTCCCAAGCATCTCCAGGACCTCATGATGGAGTGCATGATGGAGAACGAGAAGATGCAGGGGGAGGTCATGGCCGGTCTGGCCGAGGCCGAGTACCGGGAGATGCAGGAAAAGGGCATGGAGGTCATATCGTTCTCGCCGGAGGACACCGAGTACTACGTGAACCTGGCCTATGAGGCGGGATGGAACGAGGTGATCGAACAGAACCCGGAGCTCGGTCCCAAGCTCAAGAAGATGCTCACCCCGTAAGGCGGAGCGTCCTGAATGAAGCGGTTTCTCGAGACCCTGGACCGGGGGTTCGACCGGTTGATCGTGGCCTGTGCCTGGATCGCTGGAGGGCTCATGATGCTCGCCCTGGTGGCCGTGTGCGCCGACGTGCTGATGCGCTACTTTTTCAACCGGCCCCTGCCCTGGGTCTTGCAGATCAGCGAGTACATCCTGCTCTACATTCCGTTTCTGGCGGCGGCCTATGTGCTTCGGGAGGAGAGCCACATCCGGGTCGACATTCTCCTGAACCGCCTGGGCCGCCGTATCCGGAACCGGTTCCACGCGGTGACCTCGGCCCTCGGGTGCGGGGTCCTGCTGGTGCTCGCCTACTACGGGACCGTCATCACCGTGGACTACTGCCGGAGGGGGGTTCCCACGATCAAGTACTTGAAAATTCCGGAGTTCCTGGTCATTGCGGTCATCCCGTTCGGCTGCTTTCTCTTCGGCCTCCAGTTCCTGAGGCGGGCCAAGGACCACTTGCCGGACAAGGACGGCCGCTGAGAGCGGAGCCCGGAGGCATCCGTTCCGCCCTCCGGGTCCCCGGTGCACCGGCAGCGGACGCGAAGACAGGATCGACACATGGAGTGGTGGCTCGCCCTCAGCCTCCTGCTGGGTACGATGGTGGTCCTGATGGTTTCGGGGATTCCCGTGGCCGTGGCCTTCCTGTTCGTGGACCTCGTGGGAGCGGTGCTGTTTCTGGGCGGGGAGCCCGGGATCATCCAGCTCGTGCTGAACATGGCCGAGAGCCTGAGCTCGTTCAGCCTCCTCCCCGTTCCCCTGTTCGTCCTCATGGGCGAGGTCATGTTTCACTCCAGGCTGGGGTTCCGGGCCATTGACGTGGCGGATCAGTGGATCGGCCGCATACCGGGCCGCCTCTCGCTGCTCGCCATTCTCGGCGGGGCCCTCTTCTCCACCATGAGCGGGTCCACCCTGGCCACCACGGCCATTCTGGGCTCCATGCTCGTGCCGGACATGGAGAAGCGGGGGTACAGCAAGACCATGGCCATCGGCCCCATTATGGGGAGCGGCGGGCTGAGCATGCTCATCCCGCCGAGCGCCCTGGCCATCCTGCTGGCCGCCCTCAACCAGATCTCCGTGGGAGGACTCTTGATCGCAGGCATCCTCCCAGGCCTCCTGATGGCCGCCTTCTACGGCGGCTACGTGGTGCTGCGCTGCGTGCTGCAGCCGCACATGGCACCCACCTACAAGATGGACCCCGTCCCCCTGAAAATGAAGCTCAAGGGAACGGCCGTCCACGTGCTGCCCCTGGGGCTGATCATCTTTCTGGTGATCGGCCTGATCTTTCTCGGGGTGGCCACCCCGTCCGAGGCCGCGGCCCTGGGGGCCATGGGGACCATCCTCCTGGCCCTCTCCTACGGGAAGATGAACCGGGCCATTTTGAAGGCGAGCATCCTCGGCACGGTGCGGATCACCTCCATGATGTTCATGATCATCGTGGGGTCCATGACCTTCAGCCAGATCATGGCCTTCTCCGGGGCCAGCGCCGGGCTCATCGGGCTGGTGACCGATCTGGACCTGCCGCCGATCATGATCCTCATCTGCATGCAGGTGCTGCTCATTTTCCTCGGCTGCTTCATGGACAACCTCTCCATGGTCATGATCGCCATTCCCATCTTTCTGCCCATTGTCAACGCGCTCCATTTCGACACCCTGTGGTTCGCCCTGATCATGCTCATCAACATGGAGATGGCCAACACCACGCCGCCGTTCGGTCTGTTGCTCTTCGTGATGAAGGGTGTGGCCCCCAGGGACACCACCATGGCGGACATCTACAAGGCCGGCATCCCGTTCCTCCTGTGCGACGCGGCGGTCATGGTGCTGGTGATGATCTTTCCACAGATTGCCCTGGTCCTCCCGGGGCTCATTCGATGAGGGTCGTTCAGCGCGGAGCGCGCGAAGGGCGGGAGGGGAGAGCGGGGAAAACCGATTCAGGAGGATGGAGGTACCATGAGCTACAAGGTGGGGATCGACGTGGGCGGGACGTTTACGGACTTCCTTCTCATGGACGAGGGGGGAGCGCCCCGGGTCTTCAAGGTGCTCTCCACCCCCGAGGATCCGTCCGTGGCCGTGCTCCAGGGCCTCGAGGAGATGGCCGCCTCCGAGGAGAGGACCCTTCGGGGCTTTCTTCGTGAGGTGGAGATCATCGTGCACGGGACCACGGTGACCACGAACGCCGTGATCACGGGAAGCACGGCGCCGACGGCGCTCCTCACCACGGAGGGCTTCCGGGACGCCCTGCAGATGAGAAGGGGGGTGCGGGAGGAGCTCTACAACAACCGCTACCTGCCGCCTCCCCCGGTGGTGCCCCGGTTTCTCCGCCTCCCGGTGGCCGAGCGCGTGGACCACGCAGGACGGGTGGTTCGAGGCCTGGAGCCCGATGACGTGCTGCGGGGCGTCGAGCGGTGCCGGGCGCACGAGGTGGAGTCCGTGGCCATCTGCTTCATGCACGCGTACGCCAACGACCGGAACGAGCGGGAGGCGGAGGCCCTGGTGCGCGAACACCTGCCCGAGGCCTATCTTTCCGTCTCCAGCGACATCCTTCCCCAGGTCCGTTTCTACGACCGCGTGAGCACCACGGCGCTCAATGCAGCGGTGGGCCCCATCCTGAAGCGGTACCTGTCCCGGTTGACCGAACGGCTCGAGGCGGAACGGTTTCAGGGGATCCTGCTCATCATGCAGTCCAACGGGGGCGTGACCACCCCGGAGGCGGTGACGAGGCTCGCGGCCAGCACGCTTCTCTCCGGCCCGGCGGCCGCCCCCGTGGCCGGGCTGGCCTACACCCGGCCGCACGGGTACGAGAGCTTCATCACCGTGGACATGGGCGGAACGAGCTTCGACGCCGCCCTCATCAAGGGCGGGGAGCCCATTGTGACCACGGACGGCCGGGTGAACCGCTACGCCCTGGCCCTGCCCATGATGGAGATCAACACCATCGGGGCCGGCGGCGGGTCGGTGGCCTGGATCGACGAGGGGGGCCTCCTGAAGATGGGCCCCAGGAGCGCCGGGGCCCGCCCGGGGCCGGTCTGCTACGCCCGGGGGGGCACCGAGCCCACCTGCAGCGACGCGAACCTCGTGCTGGGCTACCTGAGCGAGGACTACTTCGCCGGGGGCAGGATGCGGCTCGACCGGGTAGCGGCCGAGCAGGCGATCCTCGAGCAGGTGGCCCGTCCCCTGGGCCTGGATCTCACGGAAGCGGCCCACGGGATGGTCCACATCATGAACGTGAACATGGCCTCGGCCATTCGGGAGATCTCGGTCCAGCGGGGCTACGATCCCAGGGACTTTCTGCTGGTGTGCGCCGGCGGGGCGGGCCCGATCCACGCCGCCCTGATCGCGGCCGAGCTCGAGATCCCGAGGATCCTCATCCCCAAGGAGTCCTCCATCTTCTGCGCGGCCGGGATGCTGCTCTCGGACCTCAAGCACGATTTCGTGAGGAGTCACCACGTGGGGTTTTTCAGGGAGGCGCTGGATCTCGAGCGGTTTCGGGGCCTGGTGGAGGAGCTCGAGCTGGAGGGGGCCTCGGTGCTCTCGAAGGAGCGCATTCCTCCGGAGCGGCGCCGGTTCCGCTTCAGCCTGGACCTGCGCTACGTGGGCCAGTACCATGAGGTGAACGTGGAGGCGGATGCGGTTGACGTGAGGTCCTTGAATTCCGAGCGGATCCGCCGCGGGTTCCATCGCGAGCACAACCGCCTCTACGGCTACGATCTGGAGCGCGAGGGTACGGAGGTGGAGCTGGTCAACCTGCGGATGTCCGCCGTGGGGCTCACCCGCAAGCCGGCCTTTCGCGAGGAACCGCATCGGGGCGAGGACCCCTCGCCGTGCCTCAAGGGAAGGCGGCCCGTGTTTCTACCCGACGAGGGCGGGTTTCGAGAGGTGGAGGTCTATGACGGCAACCGCATGGGACACGGAAACCGGCTGCAGGGACCGGCCGTGGTCGAGCAGGTGAACACGACCGTTCTGGTCCCGTCCGGCTGGACCCTCACCTGCGACCCATTCGGGAGCTATGTGCTGTTTTACTGAATTTCGGGGACACCATACGAAATTCACGAGATTCCGTTCCGGTGAGTCCTCATGGTTGGTGAATTTCGTATGGTGTCCCCGAAATTATGTCCCCGAAATTCATTGCCGGGCAGGAACTTCACGCGGAGGAGGACATGAGCCGGAAAATCGATCCCATCCTCGCATCGGTGCTCCAGCGCCGCTTCAAGTCCATCACCGAGGAAATGGGGCTGACCCTGCTGCGCACGACCCGGTCCCCCATCCTCAACGAGGCCCGGGACTTCGTCACGGGGCTCTACGACCGCCGCGGCCACATGCTGGAGCAGACCGAGTACATCCCTGTGCTGGCCTTCGCCATTCAGCCGGCTTGCGAGTACATCATGTCGTACTTCGGCGACGACATTCGACCCGGGGACGTGATCCTCCACAACGACGTCTTCACGGGCGGAAATCAGAACGCCGATGTGGCGGTGTTCAAGCCGGTCTTCTACGAAGGGGAGCTCGTGGCCTGGGCGGCCTGCAAGGGGCACCAGGCGGACATCGGCGGGGCCGT
>CAYYVD010000137.1:0-10689 GCA_964475045.1 uncultured Desulfobacterales bacterium
TGACCTTGTGAGTCGCAGCCAGGGTCTCGCCGCTGACCCGGTCCACGTAGTCGCACACGCCCTTCTGGAAGTGGTTCGTGGGGAGGATGCCGATGCCGTTGAGGGCGTTCATGAGCAGGGGGGAGCCCAGGTCGTGGCGCTTCTGCCACTCGGGATGCTCCAGGATGCGGCGGTCCAGCTCCCTGGAGAGCTTCAGAAAGGCCAGGGGGTCGGCCATGGTGACCATGCCCGTCCCCCGCACGGCCACGGCCTTGAGGCGCTTGGAGCCGAACAGGCACCCCATGCCCGTCCGGCCGCACATGCGGCCGTTGTTGCAGGCCACGGTGGCGAACTTGACCAGATTTTCCCCGGCCGGTCCGATGGCGGCCACCTGAAAGGCGTTGTCCCCCAGCTCCTTGCGGATGGCGGCCGTGGCCTGCCACAGGTCCGTGCCCCAGAGGTGGGAGGCGTCCCGAACCTCCACGCGGTCGTCCGCGATCACCAGGTAGCAGGGGGTCTCGGAGCGACCCGTGATCACCAGCTGATCGTACCCCGCCTGCTTCAGCTCCGGGCCGAAGAAACCGCCGGCGGCCGAGTCCCCCAGGATGCCCGTGAGCGGGGACTTGCCCGAGATGGTCATGTAGGCCGACGAGCTGAGGAGGGATCCGGTGAGAGGGCCCACGCCGATGAGGAGCATGTTCTCGGGAGAGAGGGGGTCCACGTCCCGGGGGAGCTCGTCGTGGAGCCTCCATGAGTTGAGACCCCGCCCGCCGATGGCCTTGCGCAGAAAGGCGGGATCACTCTTCTCCCGAACCGTGGAGCCCCGGCTCAGGTCCACCCGAAGCACGTGACCGCCGTAACCGTAGATCATCTTCACGCCCCCATGGAGGCCTTCCAGGCCTCTCGCAGCTTTCGGGTCCGGTCCAGGGTGAAGCGCACGCGCTTCTCCTCCGAGCTCGAGCCCCGGCTTTCCTTCTTGTACGCGGCGAGGCTCACGGTTTCGCTCTCCCCGGGCACGTACTCGACGGCGCCCATGTTGCACTGGGCCACGCAGCGGGGATCGCCGCCGCAGAGGTCGCACACGTAGGGGATGTCGTTGTAGAGTTCGATGGCGCCGATGGGGCACAGGGTCTCGCAGGTGCCGCAGGCCGTGCACAGGGTGGGGGAAACCACGATCTGGCCCAGGGACCCCACCTCGAGGGCCGACTCGGGGCACCGCGTGCAGTAGCGTTCCTTGCACTGCCGGCAGATCACCGGGTAGTCGATGCCCATCTCCTCGATCTTCACCACCTTGACCCGGGACCGGCTGCGTCCCACCGACCCGGAGTGAAAGAAGGAGCAGTTCACCTGGCATCGCTCGCAACCGGAGCACAGCTCGGGATGAATCACGATCATGAGGGTTCGATCCTTTCGATGCGGTAGTGCACCTTGCCCTTGGGGTCGGGGCAGCAGAACAGATCCACCTTGCTCGTCCAGTCCCCCTTGTCGCCGCCGACCCGCTGGAGCAGGGGAAAGATGGGCATCATGCTCTGGAGGGCGAACATGCAGAGGTGCTTGCCGTCCGGAATGCGGATCTTGCCCCCTTCCACGGTGAAGCTGTCGCCGACCAGCATGGGTTGGTTGCAGTAGCCTTCGATGTGCTCGACCGTCACCTTGAGATGGGCCATGGGAGCCTCGCGGCTTGTGGGTTGGAGTTGCAGACGGATCCCAAAAAGGCTACCATTCTTGTGGTATATATAGCAAGATGATTTTACTATATCTAATATGATCGAACCGCGCGAGCGAGGGCATTCTCCGGGTGACGAGTGCCGATATGCAGCTCTCAGTGGCCGGCCGGATTCTGCACGGCCCGCTCTCGACACAACATCTTTCGATATAGTTGAAGTCTGTTTTCAGAGGGGTGGGCCATGAAGCAGCGGAGAAAGGCGGACGACCTTCGCCTGGGAGAAGGCCTGCGGCAGGTGCGAAAGGAGCGGCGGATCTCCCTGGAGCAGCTGGCGGCCGGGACCGAGCTGAGTGTTGGGTTCCTGAGCCAGTTCGAGTGCGGCAAGGCCAACATCTCCGTGGAGAACCTGAAGAAGATCACGGATTTTCTCGACATCGACATGGTCCGTCTCTTCGAGGTGAACGGCGGGCGAAAGCTCGGCACGATCACCCGGAAGGGCGAGGGCATGCCCTTCACCGTGGAGAGGTCCACGGCCTACTGTGAGGCCCTGGTCCGCAAGAGCAGCGCCAACCTTCAGGCCACCCTCTACGTCAACCCGCCGGGCGAGGGGCGCAAGGTGCCCATGGCCCATGTGGGGGACGAGCTGGTCTACATCATTCGAGGTGAGGTCCTCTTCACCCTCAACGACCAAGAGTACCACCTGAGAGAGGGGGACCTCATGCACTTTCGCAGCGAGGCGCTCCACAGCTGGGTGAACCCCGGCAAGTGGGAGTGCGTGCTCATGATCGTGAACTCCCCGCCCAACTGGTAGACAACGGCGGTCCCTCGGCGCGTCCTTCCTTGGATACCGGCCTCTCTCGGCTTTACGTGAATCGATCATCCGATCAACGGCTCGTCACGGCGTCCCCGGCCTTTTCGAGCCAGCCGGTCCGGACGCCTCCGGAACGTCGAAGGCGGGGACACAGGGCTTGACGCCCAGGAGGGGGGCGTGGAGGTTGTCCACATGTGCTCCTCGAGGGGTTTGGTCAGTTGGTGCAGTCGATCATGTCACAGAGGGCGTTGAACACGTCCGTGGAGCGGACGATCCCCACGATCGCGGTGCCCCGGGTCACGAGGAGGCTGTGGTGACTTCCCATGACGATGCGGTGCATGGCGATGTTCATGGTGTCGTCCTCGCCGACGAACTCCCCTTCCGCCGGAACCTGCATGATGTCGGCCACGTGCAGCCGCTCCATGGTGTCACACATGGTCTCCACCGGCCGATCCCACAGCTGGAACTGCTCTCGAATGGCCTTCAGCATGCGCGTGCTCAGGCGGGAGCGCGCGATCCAGTCGGCCTCTCCCACCTCGGCATATCGGGGCTCCAAGGCCCGCATGATGTCGATCTGGCTCACGCGGCCCACGACGCGGTTCTCCTCGTCGATCACCACCAGGGAGCGGTGGCGGTAGGGGCCGTCCCCGTGCCGCCTCTTTTCGTTTTCGAGCGCCTCGAGGGCTTCCCTCAAGGTGGCGTCCTTGGACACCGTGGCATAATCCGCGATGGGCACCATGAGCTCTTTGACCGGTTTGGTTTTCATGACGTTTCCTTCCTCCTCCAATCCATGTCGAACCACGCGGCTTCGGCTCCGGACGAGCCAAACCGCCGAATCACTTGTGCTCCCTATTGAACCTGAATCTCCTCCGGCCCCGCGACGACCTCTCCGACGACCGCGGCGTCCGAGACGCCCCGGTTGTGCAGGGCGGACAGGAAGGAATCGGCCGCCTTCCCGGCCATGGCGATCAGCAGCCCTCCGGAGGTCTGCGGATCGAACAGGATGTCCCGAGTCACCTGCTTTACGGACCCATCGAACCGTACGACGGGATCGTAGAAATCCCGGTTCTTGTAGGCCCCGCCCGGAATCAGTCCCATGGCGGCGTAGTCCGCGACTTCCGGCAGCACGGGAACGCGATCGGCTGTGAGCCGCACCCCGCACCCCGACCCTTGCACCATCTCCGTCAGGTGCCCCAGCAGGCCGAAACCGGTGACGTCCGTACAGGCGTGGGCGGGGTAGGAGGTCATGACCTCCGCTGGGACCCGGTTGAGGCGCGCCATCAGATGGATGGCGGCCTCGGTGATCTCTGAAGAGGCCAGGGATCCCTTGATGGCCGTGTTGATGATGCCCGTGCCCAGCGGCTTGGTCAGAATGAGCACATCCCCCACACGAAGCGCCCTTTTGGTCAGAATGCGGTCGGGGTGTATGAACCCGGTGACGGAAAGCCCATACTTGAGCTCCTTGTCCTCCACGCTGTGCCCGCCCACCAGCACCACCTCCGCCTCCTGCATCTTGTCCAGACCGCCCTGAATGACCTGCCTCAGCACGGCGATGTCCATGTCCTGGATGGGGAAGGCCACCAGGTTCATGGCCGTCTTGGGCACTCCGCCCATGGCGTACACGTCGCTCAGGGCGTTGGCCGCGGCGATCTGGCCGAACCCGTAAGGATCATCCACGATGGGGGTGAAGAAGTCCACGGTCTGAATCAGGGCAAGGTCCTCCGTCACGCGATAGACCCCGGCATCGTCGGCCCGGTCCAGGCCCACGATGAGGTTCTCGTCCGTCGGAAACGTCAGGCCGCACAAGGCTCGGTCCAGGTCCCCTGGAGCCAGCTTGGAGGCTCACCCCGAACCGGCGACCGTCTCTGTGAGGCGAAGCGGTCGTGGCTTCTCCATCCTATCACTCCTGTCCTCGAAGCCATCCTTTCACAGCCCGGGCCGCCAATGCAATCGGCAATTGCAGGCGTCTGTTTCATCACCGAAGCGCTCAGGGTCCATTCAAGCCTGCCGAGCCCGGGCACCACCCGTCGCTCCTTTCGTGCCGGCTCGGGTCAAGCTTGGTGTATGGCCGGCCCGCTCGAGATGTCAAGCAGGAAATACCGATGGCGAAACGGTGCTTTGGGGAGGAATGCCGATGGCCCGTTTGCGGCGGTATGGATGCAGGGCCGTGGTCGAGTAGGAACCCGCCCTGCCGGCATCGAGCCGCCGGCACGGATGCCGGTCAGGATTCAGGGGACGCCTCGGGCGGGATCGGGGTCAGGAAGGCCGCGGGGGTGATGGTGATCTCCACCCTGCGGTTGAGGGCGCGACCCTCCTCTGTGGCGTTGGAGACCAGGGGGTGGTAGCAGGAGAACCCCACCACTTCCATGGTCTCGGGGGACACACCGCACTCACTCTGGAGATAGCGGGCCACGGCGGAGGCCCGGGCGCTCGAAAGCTCCCAGTTGGAAGGGAAACGGTAGCGGAACTTTTCGGCCACAGGCACATCGTCCGCATGGCCTACGATTCGAATTCTCCCCTCGGGCAGCTCGGCCAGGGCGCCGGCCAGGTTGTCCAGGGCCGCCCTCCCTTCGTCGCCGATTCGAACTTGGGAGAAACCAAAGAGGATACGATCCACAAAGGTGACCCGAAGGGTCTCGCGGAACTTCTCCACCTTGGCCTGGTTGTCGTGGACCTCCCGTCGGAGCCCCTGGACCAGGGACTCGTAAGTGGTCTGGAGGGCCTTCTTCTGATTGTCGAGGGCCTCCTGGCGGTCCTGGGCCTGGGAAAGCCTCTTCCGGAGCTCGGCGGACTCCTTGCGGCTCTCTCGCAGGTCCACGATCAGCTCGCCGATCTCCCTCTTCAGCTCGGCGCGCTGTTCGGCAAGCTCCCGGTCTTTTCGGGCGAGCCGGGCTCGAAGGCGATCGGCTTCCTGTGCATGCTCCCGTATGAGACGCCGGGCCTCCTCCAGTTCGGCCCGGGCGCGGTTTCGATCCACCTCCAGGGAGCGAATGCGCTGCTCAAGAGAGTTGACGGCGGCGGCGCGCTTTGACTTCTGATTCTCGAGACGCGCCTCAAGGCCGGCGCGCGCCTCCGCAAGCTCCCGGTCTTTTGCGGCGAGCCGGGCCTGAAGGCGCTCGACCTCCTGCTCCTGCTCCCGAAGGACGCGTCGGGCCTCCTCCAGTTCGGCCCGGGCGCGGTTTCGATCCACCTCCAGGGAGCGAATGCGCTGCTCAAGAGAGTTGACGGCGGCGGCGCGCTTTGACTTCTGATTCTCGAGACGCGCCTCAAGGCCGGCGCGCGCCTCCGCAAGCTCCCGGTCTTTTGCGGCGAGCCGGGCCTGAAGGCGCTCGACCTCCTGCTCCTGCTCCCGAAGGACGCGTCGGGCCTCCTCCAGTTCGGCCCGGGCGCGGTTTCGATCCGCCTCCAGGGAGTGAACGCGCTGCTCCAGAGAGGTGACGGCGGCGGCGCGCTTTGACTTCTGGTTCGCGAGGCGCTCCCGAAGATCAGTGACCTCCTGCTGAAGGGCCGAGATGCGTCGGTCACGCGCCTCGATGCTCTGCCGGTGCTCCTGGAGCGCGCTCTGCTGTTCGTCGAGCGTGCCTTCGAGGTCCCGCACGCGTTCCCGGGCCGTTTCGAGGGCCCGGTCGCCCTCTACGAGGGCTTGGCTTCTCTCTTGAAGCCGCTCCTCGACACCGCTCAGGGTCTCCTGCATTCGAGCCGACTGTTTCCTCCACTGGGCGACTTCCCCCCGGGCTTCGAGCAGATCGCCGCGTGCGGACAGCCCCCACAGAAAGCAACCCAGGGCAGCTCCGGCCAGCAGGACCACGAGCGCCACCACCCATGCGCGCGGAACCTCTTTCATGGCATCCTCCTTGGTGTGTTCGTGTCACGAGATGGAGCGCCTCCCGAACCCCTCAGGAGCTCGAGGAGCGGTCTCGCCTCCCCACGGTCAGGCCAAAGGCCTGTCCTATGAGGTGCTCCGATGCGAATGTGCATGCATTTCGTGCCATGCGCCACCGCGCAAGCTGGAAAAAGCGGGAGAGAGCTGCCGGATCTTTGCAAGCTGGGTGGGGCTTCCACCTGACTCGAACGAATGCAGCGAAGGATAGCACGAAATGGAAGAAATTTGAACCTTGTTTCAAGGGGGAGCGGAATGCATGCCCCGATTTCGATTTGCTCCCATGCGGTGGTCGTGTGCTACACTGAACCGCAACACAATCGCAGGCTGTGTCATCATCAGGAAGACTTCCGTGCCCTGCGGCACGTTGAGCCCCACCCATTCAGCGCCGTGGGCCGTGCCCATGACCCGCGAGCAACCGAATGCCGACCCTGGACTCGAAGAGCGGGCCGGCGGGAAAGGAGTTCCACGATGAGCATTCTCTTTGAAAAGACCGGGATCAACGGGATGGCCCTGGAAAACCGATTCGTGCGCTCCGCCACCTGGCTGGGCCTGGCGTCCGAGGACGGGACGGCGACGCCGAAGCTGGTGGAGGCCATGGCCCGACTGGCGCAGGGCCGGGTGGGACTGATCGTCACGGGGCACGCCTATGTGAGCCCCGAGGGCCAGGCCGGACCCCGGCAGCTCGGGGTGTACAAGGACGAACTGGTGCCGGGGCTTCAGGAGATGACCGGAGCGGTGCACGACGCCGGGGGGCGGATCGTCTTGCAGCTGGCCCACGCCGGCGCCTTCGCCCCCGGAAAGCTGACCCGAACGACCCCCTGGGCGGTATCCGCGTTCGAAGGCCTCGCCAAGACACCGCGCAGGGAGATGACGGTCGAGGACATTCAGGGCCTGAAAGCCTCTTTTGCAGAAGCGGCCCGCAGGGCCAGGGAGGCCGGCTTCGACGGCGTGCAGATCCACTCGGCCCACGGCTACCTGCTCAGCCAGTTCCTGTCGCCCGCCTTCAATCGCCGGGAGGACGCCTACGGGGGGGACGCGGAACGCCGCTCCAGGGGACCCCTCGAGGTGGTCCGGGCCGTACGGGAGGTGGTGGGCCCCGACTACCCCGTGCTCATCAAGATGAATGGCCGGGATGATGCGGACGGCGGCCTGGAGCTGGAGGCGGCTGTCCAGGCGGCACAAGCGTTCGAGGCGGAGGGGCTCGATGCCGTTGAGCTCAGCGGCGGACTCTTGACCGGGGGCAGGCACTCCCCGAGCCGCCCCGGAATCAGGACCGAGGAGCAGGAGGCCTACTTTCGTGAGGAGGCCCGGGCGTTCAAGGCCGCGATCGGCATCCCCCTGATCCTCGTGGGAGGCCTGCGCTCCTTCGGCGTGGCCGAGGACCTGGTTCAGAGCGGCGTTGCCGACTACATCTCCATGAGCCGGCCCCTCATCCGGGAGCCGGGCCTGGTCCGGCGCTGGATGGAAGGGGACCGAAGCAGGGCCGCCTGCAAGTCCGACAACCTCTGCTTCGGTCCCGGATTGAAGGGGGAGGGCGTCTCCTGTGTGACCCGGGAGCGGGAAGAGGCAGGCGAGGGCTCCAACTGAAGAGAGGGTCAGGGTGCGCCGGGGCGGCTCGTTCGCTAGGTGGCCTCGTACAGGGCCTCCCGGAGCTTGATCGACAGATCCTGCAGAGAAAACGGCTTCTGAATGAAGCCCCTGCATCCGCGATCCAAGATCTTCTCGGCCTGTCCGCTGAGGCTGTACCCGCTCGACAGGAGGACCTTCACGGTTTCGTCCACGGCCCGCATGCGATCGTAGGTTTCCCCGCCGCCCATCCCCGGCATGATCATGTCCAGGACCACGAGGTCGATCCGGTCTCCTTGTCTCCGGTACACCTCCAGGGCCTCCTTCCCGCTCCGGGCCGTCAGCGCCTGGTAGCCCAGGCTCTCCAGCATCTTCCGCCCCACGGCGAGGATCATCTCCTCGTCGTCCACCAGCAGGACCGTGCCCTTTCCGTACTGGATCCTCCTGCGGCCGGGTTTCGGCTCCTCCTGTGTCACCTCGCTGTCTGAGGCGGGAAGGTGGAGATGGAAGGAGGTGCCCTCACCCGGTTCGCTGTACACGTTGATGAAGCCGCCGTGGTTCTTGACGATGCCGTACACAGAGGCCAGTCCCAACCCGGAGCCCTGCCCTGCGCCCCGGGTGGAGAAGAAGGGGTCGAAGATCTTCTCTCGGGTCGAAGCGTCCATGCCCGTTCCCGTGTCGGTCACGGAGATCTTGACGTATCTGCCCGGGGCGATCTCGAAGGGCTGAACCTGAGGATCGTCCAGGATCATGTTCTCCGTCTGAACCCACAGGTCTCCCCCCTCCGGCATGGCCTGCCAGGCGTTTACGTAGAGGTTCAGGAGGGCCTGCTGAATCTGCCCGCGATCCACGTCCACGGGCCACAGGTTCGGCTCGTACTTTCCGTGAACCGAGATCTCTTTTTTGGTGCGCCCGAAGACCCGGTTCTCGTGCTTGATGAGCGCATTCAGATCTGTGGGCTGGACCTCGTACTTTCCTCCCCGGGCAAAACCCAGGAGGTCCCGGGTCAGCTCCACGGCGCTCTTGACGTACTGCTCGATCCCGCGCAGGTGCTCGACGTCCGGGTGCGAGGAGGGCTTGTCGAGCATCATCAAGGAGGCGCGCCCCTGAATGCCCATGAGGATGTTGTTGAAGTTGTGGGCGATGCCGCCGGCCAGGGTGCCGATGGACTCCATCTTCTGGGCCTGGGTCAGCCTGTTCTGCAGGCCCTTCTTCTCCTCCTCGGCCAGCTTTCGGTCCGTGATGTCCCGCACAATGGCCAGCAGGCGGTTCTCGCCCCCGATGACGGCCTGCTTCAGGTTGACCTCCACCCAGAAGATCCTTCCGGCCTTGTCCCGGGCCTTCCACTCGAACAGCTGCGGAGCGCCGTCCACAGCCCTTCGCACCCACTTCAGGGCGTCTTCCTGGGTGTAGGGCGGCTTGCCCTCGCTGATGGCCCCGATGCTCAGATGTCCGACCTCCTCCTTGGAGTACCCGTACATCTCGCACATCTTCCGATTCACGGAGAGGATCTCTCCCGTCTCGATGTGATGAATGAACAGGGCGTCGTTGGCGGAGTCGAAGATGGCGCGATAGTCCTCCTCGCTCTTCTGGAGGGCCTCCTCCGCCCGTCTGGCCTCGCTGATGTCCCTCAGCGTCCCGATGTACCCCTGGACGGAGCCGTCCGGGGTCCGCAGGACCGTGGCCGAGTCCAGGCAGACGATCTCCGAGCCGTCCTGCTTGATCAAACGGATTTCCTTGTCCTTGATGAACCCCTTCTCGTGAAGCTCCCGCTTCTCCGCTTCGCGCTGGGCCGGATCGGTGTGGTGATCGGCCACGTCGATCTGCTTGAACTCCTGCCGCGGGTACCCCATGAGCTCCAGGCCCGCGTCGTTCATGTCGATGAGGTGCCCCTCCGGCGTGGTGACGTAGATGACGTCCCGGGCCTGCTCGAACAGGATGCGGTAGAGCTTCTCGCTCGCTCGAAGCGCCTCCTGCGTCTGCGTCCGTTCGGACTCCGCTTCCTGCAGCGCCCGAACGCGCCGCTCCAGCTCTTCGTAGGTGGGTTTTTCAGACATGTCGCCCTCTGCCTTCGGCATGTGAAAAGGGAAGGTGGCCAATCAAGGTCCTGATGGTAGCACCAAAAGCGGTGGGGTTCCAGGATTGCGGAGTCCGTGCTATACGCGGGTGGTCATATCTTGGTCTATGGGTCTGCAAATACGGGGATGTATGCTTCTTCCCCATCGTGATCTTCATGGCAAAAAAGCACCTGTTTCACCACGAAGAACACGAAGGAGGCGGTGCAGAACCCCGGTACGGATTTCTTACCGTACTCATGGAAAAGCCGACTCAGGATGAGGACCAGCTGTCTTTTGGAGGAACGCGGAATACCGCAAAGGGTCCTCCCTCGAGCGAGGGAGCCACAGGGTCGAAGAGCCGGAGAACCCTCCGCTTCGAACTGTCAACCGTGTCGAAGAGAAAAAGGGAGAGGGCGGGGTGGTACCCGGCTGGGATTGTCAGGAGGCCAGCTGGCGGGATGGAGCCGGAAACACCCGGTCCCTGAAGGCAGTGCTTCGAAAGCCGATCGCCCCTGCCACGCACAGCCCCATGGCGAGCAATGCGAGGGTCCCCGGTTCCGGTACGGGGGCGTGCCCTTCGTGCCCTTCATTGTACAACTCGGCGGCCCCAATATCGCTGTCATCATAGATTCTGATGTTGTCGATGAGGCCGTCGAACGAATGCTTGGTATTGCGGTTGATGCCGACACGAAAATTTTGGAGTCCGCCAGGGTTCCCACCCCAGCTG
>CAYYVD010000137.1:10699-11917 GCA_964475045.1 uncultured Desulfobacterales bacterium
TCCCCATCCAACCAGAAAGAGGCATCGCTGTTGTTGCTTTTCTGTACGACAATGTGCTGCCAGGTATTCACCTCAACAGAGCCGATAGTAAAATCGCCGCTTGCAAGAGAACGAAAGGTGAAGCTCCCGCCGGTGCTATCGATTTGCCAGGAGTAGGCCGCGTCTGAGTCGTTGTTGTTACTAAAAAGCCCTTTGTATTGGCCTTGATCGACGGTGCCGGTATAGGCCCACAACGAAACCGTGAAGTCGGCCATGCCGCCGGGGCCCACCACGGACAGGTAGTTGGCCGCGTTCCCGTCGGAATGGTAGCTGCCCCCGGAGAAGTTTGCCGACCCCGTAACGGAAAGATCGCGGCTTCCCTCTTGATCGCTCCCATCCCCATCGTCAAAGGTGTAATGGGCGATTAAGGCGGCATGGGCGGCACCGGCGAAGGCAAAAAGCGCCAACCCGGCGAAAAAACAGCAAAAAAGACGTTTCGTCTCCATCTCGCAAATCCCTGGTTGTTGTGGGGGGGCTCAGGGGGGGCGATGTGATCTTTGCAAATAAGTGGAATAAAGCATAACTCCTCAAAAATTTTGTGTCAAGGGTATATTTTGACCAAGATCGGAAAACTTTCATCCGGTGGACTGGACGCAAAACCAAAAAACCGGTATGGAATGGAGAATTCTTGCCGAGGTTCCTGGAACCTGCAGCCCAGGGCGACCCATCAGGGCAGGATCCTGGAGCGCCGCCCACATGACCACCGCGTCGTCGTCCCGCCGGCCTCGAAGGGCCGGACAAAGCCGACCATCACCCCTCAGGAGGAGCCGGACCTTGGGTTTTACACTGAGCCGAGAGCAGCAGGACATTCAGAGGGCGGCCCGGGAGTTCGCCCTGGGCGAGTTTCCGGACCGGGCGCAGGAGTTCGACCGAAACGAGACCTTCGACCTCGACCTCTGGCGCAAGGCCTGTGAGCTGGGTTTCGTGGGGATGTTCATCGCCGAGGAGTATGGAGGAGCGGGGCTCGGCTATCTCGAGCACAGCCTCGTCACAGAGGAGTTCTGGGCCGTGGACGCGGGCATGGCCAATGCCGTGCTGACCACCACGTTCGGGGCCGAGCTCCTGGGCCTGTACGGCACCGAGGAGCAGAAGCAGACCTACCTGCCTCCCCTGGTCGGCGGGAAGGCCATCATGGACCATGGTCTTCATCTGTTCGGCCTGGGCATTCATCTCCTCGGA
>CAYYVD010000138.1:0-11891 GCA_964475045.1 uncultured Desulfobacterales bacterium
CCGTGGACTTCGGTTTCCTGGACTTTTCCACCCTGGACAAACGCCGGCACTACTGCGGGCAGGAGGTGCGCCTGAACCAGCGCCTGTCCGAGGGGATCTATCTGGGGGTCCTCCCCGTGGTCTTGGAAGGGGGGCGCCACCGCATCGGAGGGGGAGGGGAGGCGGTGGAGTACGCCGTCTGCATGCGCCGGGTACCCGAGGACCGTCTCATGCGCACCCTGTACGAGCGGGGGGACCTGGGCGAGGCGCACCTGGAGGCCGTGGCCTCCCTGCTGGCGCGGTTTCACGGCGAGGCCGAGCGCTCCGCCCACATCGAGGCCTTCGGGACCCTCGAGGGCTTCAAGGTGAACACCGACGAGAACTTCGCACAGACCGAGGCCTTCGTTGGCAGGACCATCCAGGAGGACGACTTCCGCCGCATTCGAAGCTGGACCGAGTCCTTCTACCTCGAGGAGGGACGGGTGTTCGAGGATCGAGTTCGAGACGGCAGGGTTCGGGACTGCCACGGGGACCTGCACATGGAGCACATCTGCTTTCTGGACCCGGTCTCGGCCATCGACTGCATCGAGTTCAACGACCGGTTTCGCTATTCGGACACCCTGGCGGACGTCGCCTTCCTGCTCATGGACCTGGAGTTCCGGGGAGGCGCGCGGACCGCCGGGCACCTCTGGCGGCTGTATGCAGAGCGTGCCGGCGAGTCGGGCATGGAGCGGCTGCTGACCTTCTACAAGGTGTACCGGGCCTATGTCCGGGGCAAGGTCATCGGTTTTCAGCTCAACGACCCGGACATCGCCCCCCGGGCCAAGGAGGAGGCCGCCGAGACGGCCGGGGCCTATTTCCGGCTCGCCCGGCGCTACGTGGAGGAGGCGGCCTGAGCGCGTCCGCTTCACCGTGAAAACAATGAACTGAGTTTCGGGGACACCATTGAGTTTCGGGGACACCATACTTAATTCCAAAACGGGCCACGTTTGCCAAGATGGGGTTTCTGAATTAAGTATGGTGTCCCCGAAACTCGACTGTGGTGGAGGACGCGGCCTGAGGGGCGGCTGTTCGGAAACACATTCGACGATGAAGAAGGAGAGCGTTTGCATGCGCGAGCCGTTCAAGGACTACATGGAGCGGGAGCTGGGACCGGACGTGGTGCTGATCGCCTGCGGCCTGCCGGCCTCGTATAAGACGGAAACCACGGAGGTGGTCGCCCGGATCAAGGGGTACCGGGTGCTGAGGACCGACATGCTGCGGCTCGAGGTCCTCCGCAACGAGGACATCTTCGACGAGAAGGTGGCTGCGGACATGGACAAGCGCACCGCGGTCTACGATGAGATGTTCCGCATGGCCCGCCAGTTCGCCTGCCGGGCGGAGGGCGTGATCCTGGACGCCACCTTCATCACCCAGGCCCTTCGCACGCGGGCGGCCGAGGTGGCGGCCGCCTGCGGCATGACCCTGGTGATCCAGCAGACCCAGTGTCCCAAGGAGGTGTCCATTCGGCGCATCCTGGCCAGGAGCAAGGAGAACTACGAGTCCAACGCGCTCACGGAGCAGGCCTACATGAACAACGTCCACCGGTTCGAGGAGGTGGACCTGGAGGCGCTCAAGCAGGCCTTCCCGGAGCTGCCGCTGGTGCACCTCCGGGTGGACACCACCCTGGACCCGGTGGAGGACTGGTACGTCGTGGACCGCGTGGATCGCTAGCATCGGCGCCCTCCAGCGGAGTCTTCGCCATGGAGCCCTTCGAGGAAAGCCTGAAGAGAAGAATCGAGGTGGCCAGGGGGGTGCGCCCGGCCGACCTGGTCCTGAAGAACGGCCGGGTGGTGAACGTCTTCGACGGGACCGCGGAGCGGGCGGACGTGGCCGTGCAGGACGGCCTGGTGGCCGGGATCGGACCGGGTTACCAGGGAAGGGCGGAGCTCGACGTCGACGGCCTGTGGGTCGCGCCGGGTCTCATGGACGCCCACATGCACATCGAGAGCAGCATGCTCATGCCCCCGCATCTGGCAGCCGTCCTCCTGCCGCACGGGACCACGGCCATTGTGTCGGACCCCCACGAGATCGCCAACGTGAAAGGACTAGAAGGGGTCCGCCTGCTCATGGAGGCCGGCCGCGACCTTCCCTTCGACATCTTTTTCATGGCCCCTTCCTGCGTTCCCGCCACCCACCTGGAGACCTCCGGGGCCACCCTGGAGGTCGAGGACCTGCGTCCGCTCCTGGAGGAGCCGCAGGTCCTGGGCCTGGCCGAGCTCATGAACGTGCCGGGGCTGATTCACGGGGACCCCGCGGTGCTGGGCAAGGTGGCGCTCTTTCGGGGCCGGGTCCTCGACGGCCACTCGCCGGGCCTGTCCGGGCGGGACCTTCAGGCCTACCTGACCGCCGGGATCGGCTCGGATCACGAGTGCACGCAACCCGAAGAGGCGCAGGAAAAGGTGCGCTCCGGCATGTTCGTCATGATTCGAGAAGGGACCTCGGCGCGGAACCTGGATGCCCTCCTTCCGGTGGTGACCACCGAGAACAGCGACCGGTTCTGCTTTGTCTCGGACGATCTCCATCCCCAGGACATCCTTCGACGGGGGCATCTGGACCACATGATCCGCAGGGCGGTTCACGCGGGCATGGATCCGGTCCAGGCGATTCGAATGGCCAGCATCAATCCGGCGCGCTACTTCGGGTTTCGTGACCGGGGGGCCGTGGCCCCGGGGTACCGGGCGGACCTGGTGATCCTGTCGAACCTCGAGGCGTTTGCCGTGGAACGGGTGATGCATGCGGGCCGGCTCGTGGTGGAGCAGGGGGTCGTTCGAGGCACCTTCGAGCATGCCCTCTCCACGCCGGGAACAGGGCCGCTCTCCACGGGAGCGCTCGAAAAGGAGCGTTTCTCCATTCCGGATCCCGGTGGCAGGGTCCGGGTCATCCGCCTCGTCCCCGGCCAGGTCCACACCGAGGAGGTCCTGGCCCGTCCCCGGATCCGGGACGGGCGGGTGCGGCCCGACCCGGAGCGCGATCTCCTGGTCCTCGCGGTGGTGGAGCGGCACCACGCCACCGGTCGCACGGGTCTGGGCCTGGTCCAGGGGTTCGGGCTCCGGCAGGGAGCCCTGGTCTCCTCCGTGGCCCACGACTCCCACAACGTGATCGCCGTGGGCGCCTCCGAGGGGGACCTGCTTCGAGGCGTCGAGACCCTGCGGGACATGGGAGGGGGCCTGGCGGCCGTCCGAGACGGGGAGGTCCTGGCCCGGGTGCCCCTGCCGGTGGCCGGACTCCTGTCCCTGGAACCGCTCGAGGGGCTCGTCCGGGAGCTGGACGAGCTCCACCGGGCTGCGGCCTCCCTGGGGTGTCTTCTCGAGGACCCCTTCATGGCCCTGTCGTTCCTGGCCCTTCCGGTGATCCCGGCCCTCAAGCTGACCGACCGCGGGCTGGTGGACGTGACCCGGTTCGACTTTGTTCCGTTGGGGGCGGAGGCCTCCTGAATCGACGGGTGAAAACGGTGACGAGCATCGGCATCATTTACAAGCAGCGATATGCACCGGCCGAGGAGGAGGCCCGAAAACTGGAGGCCTGGCTCGAGGACCGCGACATTACGGCATACCTGGAGGAGAAGCAGGCGGCGGGCAGGGCCGGGGAAACGATCCAGTCGATTCCCTCGAGCATTCCCGACAGTGTGGACTGGCTCGTGGTGCTGGGAGGAGACGGCACCCTGCTGGGCGCCGCCCGTCAGGTGGGTCGCAAGGGCGTGCCCATTCTGGGGGTCAACCTGGGCGGGCTGGGGTTCCTGACGGAGATCCCCCTGTCCAAGCTCTACCCCTCGGTGGAGATGATGCTTCGAGGGGAGCTGGAATGGGAGAGCCGCCTCATGCTGGAGGCAAGGGTGGTTCGAGGGGGCGAGGAGACCTGCCGCTCGAGCGTGCTCAACGACGTGGTGATCAACAAGAGCGCCCTGGCGCGCATTCTGGACCTGGAGGTGCACATCGACGGTCAGTTTCTCACCACGTTCCGGGCCGACGGGCTCATCGTGTCCACGCCCACCGGGTCCACGGCCTACTGCCTCTCGGCGGGCGGACCGGTCCTCTACCCGACGCTCTCCAACATGGTCCTGGCACCCATCTGCCCCTTCACCCTGACGAACCGCCCCATCATCCTCTCCGACGCCTCCACGGTGCGGATCGAGATCGCAAACGAGGTGGACGAGGAGGTGACCGTCACCCTGGACGGGCAGGTGGGCTTCGATTTCCTGCTCGGAGACCAGGTCTTCATCTCCAAGTCCGAGGAACGCATCCGGCTCCTGAAGTCGCCCTACCAGACGTACTTCGAGATCCTGCGTACCAAGCTCATGTGGGGAGGCACCACGGTCAAGAATGGAGTCACGTAGGCGCACGTTTCAGGTGGATCGAAAGGACATCCACTACATTCGCTCCACCCTGGAGTCCTACGACGGCATGGCCCTCGTGCGGACCCTGGACCCCCACGCGGCCCTGCTCGAGGTGTGCGTGGCCCCGGGATGCGAGCAGGATATCCTGTCGCTGGCCCGAAGCCTGGAGGAGGAGGAGGGGGTCCCCATGTCCGCGGCCACCCGCTTTTTCGTGCTCACCATGGGGTGCCAGATGAACGAGTACGACTCCTCCTATGCGGCCCGGTGCCTGGGTCGCATGGGGTACCTCCCGGCCCCGGCCCCGGACGAGGCGGACGTCGTACTCATCAACACGTGCAGCGTCCGGGCCAAGGCCGAGCAAAAGGCCTTGAGCACCCTGGGCCGCATGGCGGCCCTCAAGAAGCGGAGGCCCGGAACCACGATCGTGTTCGCGGGGTGTGTGGCCCAGCAGCAGGGGGATGCGCTGCTCGACCGGTTTCCGGAGCTGGACCTCGTGGTGGGGACCCGCAGGGTCCACCGCATCGCCATGCTGGTGGAGCGGGTCCGGAGCACGGGGGAGCGGCTGGCGGACGTGGACCTGGAGCCCGGGGGGCGTCTCACTGCGCCGCCCTCGCTCCTGCCGGGCACGAGCCCGGTCAAGGGGTTCCTCACCGTCATGCAGGGGTGCAACAACTTCTGCAGCTACTGCATCGTACCCTACGTCCGGGGCAGAGAGGTGAGCCGTCCGCCGGAGGAGATCGAGCAGGAGGCCCGGGACCTCCTCGAACAAGGGGTCCGCGAGATCACCCTGCTGGGTCAGAACGTGAACTCCTACACCTGGTTCAACGGGACGCACGGGACCGGGTTCGCCGATCTCCTGAGATGCCTCGACCGGCTCCCGGGCTTGGTCCGGCTCCGGTTCACCACCTCCCACCCCAAGGACCTGACTGCGGACCTCATTCGATGCTTTGCGGACCTGGAGCACCTCTGCGGGCACATTCACCTGCCGTTTCAGGCGGGCTCCAACCGGATTTTACGGCGCATGAACCGCCGCTACACCCGCGAGGCCTATCTGGACCTGGTCCGCCGGCTCAGGGCCGCGCGGCCGGACATCGCCCTCTCTGCGGACGTGATGGTGGGGTTTCCCGGAGAGACCCGAGAGGACCTGGAGGACACCCTCCATCTGATCCGGGAGGTCCGCTTCGACAGCCTGTACTCCTTCCAGTACTCGGACCGGCCGGGCACGGCCGCGGCCCGCATGGAGGACAAGGTCGAGGAGCCGGAAAAGGCGGCCAGGCTTCAAGCCCTCCAGTCCCTCCAGCAGGAGATCACCCTGGAGAAGAACCAGGCCCTGGAGGGCGCCCGAATGCCGGTGCTCGTGGAGGGGAGGAGCAAGCGCGGGGCCCAGCTCATGGGGCGGACCGAGTGCAATCGTGTGGTTAATTTTGATTGCAATCAATGTAATTTAGGTGATATCGTTCATGTGTTGATTGAGGAAGGCTGCGCCCACTCGCTTCGGGGCGCCGCCCCGGAGGACCCCGAAGCGCGCACGGGGGGTTCCCATGAATGACCTGCGCCCAAGCCCGGACTACCGTCATGAGTCCATGCTCATCGTGGACGACAACGCCCTGGTCCGGGACACCCTGTTTCGCCTGGTGCAGACTCTCGGGTTTTCCGTGGACGCCGTGTCCAGCGGGCCGGAGGCGCTCGAGGCCCTGGAGCGCAAGCCCTACAGCTTTCTTCTCACGGACATGAAGATGCCCGGGATGGACGGCATGGACCTCATCCGCGAGTCCAGACACCGGTACCCGGACTTGAGCATCATCTCCATGACGGGCTACTCCGAGGGCTACCGATACGTGGACGTGATCAACGCCGGGGCGAGCGACTTCATCAAGAAGCCGTTCGACATCGAGGAGCTCGAGGCCAAGATCCGGCGCATCATCAACGAACGGGCGCTTCGAGAGGAGCTCAACCGGCTCTCCATCACGGACGCGCTCACCGGCCTGTACAACCACCGGCAGTTCTTCCTTCGCCTTCGGGAGGAGGTGGTCCGCGCCCGAAGGCAGAAACAGGACCTGTCCATCGTGCTCATCGACCTGGACGACTTCAAGGCGTACAACGACACCCACGGGCACCTGGCCGGCGACGAGGTCCTGCGACACGTGGGGGACCTCATCCGCAACTGCATTCGAGAGGGCGTGGACACGGGGTACCGCTACGGCGGAGACGAGTTCGCCGTCATCCTGATCGACGCGAACGCGGAGGCTGCTCGGACCATCACCAACCGCATGAAGGCGGGGTTCGAGGAGTACGGGCGGATTCGGGCCAGCTTCGGGATCGCCAGGCTCAACGGGGAGATGACCGAGCGGGAGCTGGTGGAGCAAGCCGATCAGGAGCTCTATCGCAACAAGCAAAGGAACAAGGGCTCCCGACATAAAGTCTGATAAGATATATTATGTAAACTATTGTATAACGATTTTGCTTGACAGCGTTGGAACGGTTCTATAAGTTGTTTTTTTAAATCTTTTCTGGAGGGTGGATCTGCATGGGTAGCGTGGTCAAGAAACGGCGAAAGAAGATCCGGAAGCACAAGTATCGGAAGCTGAAGAGGCGGATGCGGCACAAGAACAAGTAGCGGCGGAACCCTCGGTTCGAGAAACTCGGACCGGGCCACGCCTCCGGAAACCATACAAAGAAGGCAGCCCGTGGCTCCACGGACTGCCTTCTTTTTCTGTGCCATAAGACGGCGCAGCCCCGGGGGCGGCGCTCCTTTTGGCTACTTGCTGTAGTCGTACCACCCGCCCCCGGTCTTCCGGCCGAGACGGTTGGCCCGAATCATGGTCTTGAGCAGGTTCGGGGACACCCACTTGGACTCCTTGTTCAGCTCCTTGTAGAAGTATTCATTCACGAAGTAGGCGACGTCGATGCCCGTGAGGTCCATCAGCTCGAAGGGACCCATGGGATAGTTCAGGCCGTTCTTCACGGCCGTGTCCACATCCTCGATGGAGGCGATGCCCTCCTCCACGATCTTGATGGCTTCCACCATGTGGGGGATCATGATCCGGTTGACAATGAACCCGGGGCTGTCCTTCTTGACCTCCACCGTGGTCTTGCCCATCTTCTGTGCGAGCTCGGTGGTGACCGCCACGGTCTCGTCGCTGGTGGCGAACCCGCGGATGACCTCCACCAGGCGCATCAGCGGAACCGGGTTGAAGAAGTGCATGCCGCACACGCGGTCGGGGCGGTTCGTGGCCGCGGCGATCTCCGTGAGGGACATGGAGGAGGTGTTGGACGCCAGAATGACCTCCGGCCGGCACAGGTCGTCGAGCTCCTTGAACACGCTCTTCTTGAGGTCGAGATCCTCGATCACGGCCTCCACCACGAAGTCCACGTCCTTGAGGTCCCCCATGCTCGTGGTGCCCTGAATGCGACCCAGAACGGCGTCCCCCTCGGAGGCCTCGATCTTCCCCTTTTCCACGCTCTTGGCGAGGAACTTCTCGATGGCCTTCATGCCCCGTTCCACGAACTCGTCCTTGATGTCCCGGAGGACCACGTCGTACCCGATCTGCGCGGCCACCTGGGCAATGCCGCTGCCCATGGCGCCTGCGCCCACGACCCCGATCTTCTTGATATCCATGACCTGATTCAACCTCCTTTTCGTCCTCATCCACGCCCTGCCCGAAGCAGCGCCGGATGGAAGGAATGTTCAGCGGAAACTTCCACGGGACCCCGGTTCAGGGTCTACACGGATTCCACACTCTGCACCTCGGGAACGTTCTGCTTGAGCATCTTCTCGATGCCCATCTTCAAGGTCATCTGCGACATGGGACATCCTGCGCAGGCTCCCTGCAGGCGCACCTTGACCAGCCCGGCGGGCTCGTCGACGTCGACGAGCTCCACGTCGCCTCCATCGGCCTGGAGGGACGGCCGGACCTTGTTCAGAGCGTCCTGGACTTGCTCCTTGAATGCCATGATTTTCCTCCCCTGTTGATTTCCACGAGGATGGTTTCCCCCCGGATTGAGGCCTACCATATCGCAGCGGCCAAAGGAAAATCAACTCGAAAGCATGGAAAAGACCTCGCGGGCGCGTCCGTCGAGGAAACCGGCTAGAGCGGAGGATGTGCCCGGCGACCAGCCCAGGGCGTCGCGCCACGCGTCGTCGCTCTCCATGCAGAGGTAGAGGCCCGGGTCCGGGTTCCAGGCCGTGATCAGCTCCCGCAGCCAGCCGTACATATCGACCCGGAGGGGCTTGAAATACCGCATCTTGCCGTCGAGCCCGGGCACGAACTCACCGCGGAGGACCGCACTGCCGGGGTGCCGCCGCCGGACCACGGCCTTGAGGGCGGGCATGTAGCGCATGGCGCCGAGGCTGACCCAGACCACCCGCTCGGGGGCGATGTGGCGGGCCAACAGGTCCAGGGTCCGCCGGTATCCCTCCCGCCAGCCGGGGTGCCGCACCAGGGGGTCGAAGTGAAAGGCGAGCGCGAAGCCCGCCTCCTGACACCGGGCCGCCGCCCGCAGGCGCGCCTCGAGACCGGGGGCCCGATGCTCCTCGTGGGAGACCATCCAGGGGCTGTTCAAGGACCAGGCCACGACCATGCGCTCCCGCAATGGGCCGTCCAGGAGGCCTTCCACCTCCACGGTCTTGGTCTTGAGCTCCAGGACCACGTTGGGGTGGTCGTGCACGAACGGCGGCAGCCATCGGCTCCACCCGGCGACGGGGTCCAGGGCCAGACTGTCGGTGAACTCGCCTGTGCCGATGCGCCAGATCCGTGAAGGCTCCCCGTCCACATGCCGTCCGATACGGGGAAGCGCTTCCGGGAGGTTCACGAAGAGCCTCAACGAGGGCTGGTTCACGTAGGCCTGGAGGATGCAGTAGGAACAGTCCAGGGGACAGTTGGTGCCCACGTTCAGGATCTGGTACCCGCAGCAGATGTACCCTTCCCCCGTGCCCGGGCAGGGCTTGAGAAGCTCGCCGGGAAAGGCCGTCAGACAAAGGGTTTCCTTGTCCATGGCATCCGGAGCCCCCGGCCCCGGCTTCACGTCCGAAGGCCCGGCGACGCGGGGAACGGCCGCCATGAGCCGCTCGACCCGGCGCGCCAGAGGGTAGCCGGCCGCACCGGGCTCCACGATCAGGCGACGAACCATGGAAGTCACGAGCCGGCCTCCCAGGGAGGACCCATAGACTCGAGATCGGAGATGGAGGAAAGACCGTCCACCCGCTCTCGAAGCTCCCGGCCGTTTCGAAACGCGATCTCCAGACGGAAGGAGGGTCCCTCGAAGCCCGGAGGGGGATGCACCCGAATCCCCGAGGGCAGGCCCAGGGACGACACGGTGCGGCGGAAGGCCCTCTCCGCAGCCGCCACTGTGGGCAGCCGGCGCCTGCGCAGGTGCTCCAGGAGGCGTGCGCCCGCCTGGGGGGCGTTGCTCCCGCCCTCCTCGAGCAGGGTGCGGGCCGAAACGGAGGTCAGGACCCCCTCCACGCTGCGACCTTCGATTTCCGATAAATCATACAAAAAATCAATAAATTGAAGCTGTTTGTTTAGGCTTAGGTTTAATGTCTGGATCCAGTGCACTGCTGTGAGCCGGTTTTCGGAGGACCACGAGTGCAGTACCTGAACGGAGCTCAGGCTGAGCCGCCCGCAGGCCAGGGCTTCCCACACCGGGGGCTCCAGGTTCTCGAGGGAGAGGCAGGCGTCCAGGAGCTCCTCACGGCGGCCAATCCCCAGGAGGGGCATGTAGGAACGAAGGAGCGCCTCCCGGTCCACGTGGGCCGCGAGCCGAATCACGGCCAGGGCCTTGTCCGCATCGCTCCAGGGGCGGGTGGCCAGGTTGTCGTGGATTTCCAGGAGAAGCAGCTCCAGCGGGGCGTCCAGACGGCCGGAGAGGTCCCGGCAGACACAGGCGACCCGGCCCATGGCGCGGAGCGCGCGAAGACGGCGAAAGCCGGTCACCACGTCCAGACGGCCGTCCCGGTCTCGATGCACCAGGGGCGGATTCAACACCCCGGCCCGCCGAATGGACGCGATCAGGGCCTCGGGTGCGGGTCCGGCGCTCGTGCAGAAGGGGCCGCCCTCCAGATCCAGATCCTCCAGGGCGGCCCGGACCTCCGGGAGCCCGGACAGGTCTCGTCCGGGACCGCTGCGTGCGGAACCGGGCCGCCGGCTCCCGTTCGCGTGCTCTTCCATGACCCCCCTCTCCTCTCTCAAATCGAAAACGGTTTTCAACCGCCCCCGAACAGGGCCGGAAGACCCATGCTAGTCCATGAGCCTTTCCGGGTCAAACGCCCTCTCCTGCCCTCTCCTGCCCCGGCGGCCCGTCGGTTCGGGGATGGTGGCCCGAAACGCCTGGAATGGCCAAGCCGTCTCCCTTTTCGTCTTTTTTTTCGATCGCGTTCCCGTTCCCGATTTCGATTTCGATAATCCCAACCCACCCGGTTGACCGCCCGGGCAATCCGGGGTAAGAAGGCGTGTGGACCCTTCCGGCCCCCCGGACGCGCAAAGAAACCGAGGCCCTGCCTCTTCCCAACCGGCGGAGTTTCCCATGAAGATTCGGTCCATCCTGGTGGTCCTCAGTCTTCTGGCCTTTGTGTCCACGTCCGTCGGCGGGTACCTCTACTACACCTCCCTTCAGGCCTCGGCGCTCGACGAGGTGGAGCGTCAGTCCGTGGCACGGGCCCAGAGCCTTCGCAACCACCTCTCCTCCTACCTGCAGGAAAACCTCAAGGCCGCGCGTCTCATGGCCGGGCTGGAGGACGTTCGCCGCTTCCTGGAGCAGCCGCAGCGCCCGGAGCGGGCCGAGGCCTCCGACCGCATCCTGGATCACTTCCAGTGGGCGCTCCGTGCGGATGTGTGCTACCTCATGGACCGTCGCGGGACCACCCTCGCCTCCAGCAACCGGGACGATCCCGACAGCTTCGTGGGCCGGAACTACGCCTTCCGACCCTACTTCCAGCAGGCCGTACAGGGCGAGACCGCCGTGTACATGGCCCTGGGGGTGACCTCGGGGAGGCGGGGGGTCTACTACAGCCACCCGGTCTACGGTCGCGGCCCCTTTGACGGCTCCATCGGGGTGGCCGTGGTCAAGGCGGGCATCGAGCCCATCGAGGAGGAGTTTCAGGGGATCGAAGGGGGCGAGGTGGTCCTGGCGGACTCGAACGGCGTGGTCTTCGCGTCCAGCCGGCCGGACTGGGTCTTTCAGCTGCTCTGGGACCTGCCGGCCGGGGAGCGGCTGCGTATCGCCGCCTCCCGTCAGTTCGGGCGGGAGCCCCTGAAGTGGGTGGGGCTGGAGAGGCGCGGGGACAACCACGCCGTGGACCGAGACGGCCACCGTTACCTCGTGCACCGCATTGATGTGCATGAACGGCCCGGATGGCGGGTGCTCACCCTGGACCGGCCGGACCTCTTTCTGGAGCGCGTGTCCCACCCCTTGATCCGCATCTCCGGGGTCCTGATCCTGGTCCTGTGCGGGATCGTGGGGCTGGCGGTGTTCGCCCTGTATCGAAACGCGAGCCACGAGATCACGCAGAGGCGTCGTGCCGAGGAGGCCCTTCGGG
>CAYYVD010000139.1:0-11867 GCA_964475045.1 uncultured Desulfobacterales bacterium
CGTGCCTCCTTCGAACAGGTCTGGCTGCTCGGGGCCCTCGCGGCCGTCTGCGTCACCGCCGCAGCTGCGGCCGCCTTTGCGGGGACGGGCACCCCGCTCAGGCGCCTTGCGGGCATCGGTTTCGCTGGAACCGCCGTGTGGCTCTTTGCGAGTCTTCTCCTGAAAGACCCTCAGATCGCCTCGGCCTCCGTTCAAATCGGGTGGCTGGATCCCATGGTCCTCGTGTACCGGTTTTTCAACCTCATTGTGCTGCCCCTTGTGGACGAATCTCCGGTCAGGCTCCACTCGGTCTCCCGGTTTTACGAGGGCGCCGGTTGGCTGGCCGCCGTGAGCGGCGCCGCCCTGGTGATGAACCTGGTGGTGCCGCGCTTTTTTTGCCGTTTCGTCTGTCCTCTGGGGGCCCTGTTCGGAATCCTGACCCGCGTATCGCTCTGGCGCATCGGAAAGACCGAAGAGGGGTGCAAGGAGTGTCATGGGTGCGAGCGACACTGTGAGGGCGCCTGTGAGCCGGCCGGACGCATTCGGGTTCCGGAGTGTGTGTTGTGTCTCAATTGCCTGGAGGATTGCCGGCACGATGTCATGGGATACCGGATCCACCCGTCGGTTGCAGGAGAGATCGACACCCCCGACTTGAACCGGCGGCAGGTGCTCGTGTCGGGGTTGGCGGGGCTGGCGGCTCTTCCGATCCTGAGGTTGAACAACGCCTTGGGAGCCAACTGGAACCCTCACGTGGTTCGGCCCCCGGGAGCATTGAAAGAGTCGGCGTTCCTCGAGCGCTGCATCAAGTGCGGTCAATGCATGCGGATATGCCCCACGAACGTCATCCAGCCCGCCGGCCTGGAAGCCGGCTTGGAAGGCTTGTGGACCCCCGTGCTCAACTTCCGCATCGGCACCAGCGGCTGCCAGTACACCTGCATTGCCTGCGGGAACGTGTGTCCCACCGCGGCCATCCGGCCCATCACGCTCGATGAGCGCATGGGACGCCATCACTTCGCGGCCGCCGGCCCGATCCGGATCGGCACCGCGTTCGTGGACCGGGGGCGGTGTCTGCCCTGGGGGTTTCACACCCCCTGCATTGTCTGCCAGGAGAACTGTCCGGTCAGCCCCAAGGCCATCTTCACCCGGGACGTCTACGAACCGGTGGGGGAGGGCGGACCGCTGCGGGTTGTGCGGGCCGAAGAGGACACCGTCGAATTGGAAGCCGACCGCCTCCCGGCCGAACGCCTGGATACGGGGGACTACTTCTGCCGGGTTTCCGGGCGCCCGGAGGAACCGCTCCGCCGGATTGTGGCGAACACAGCCTCCCGGGTCGAACTGTCTCCCGCCCCCCCATGGCGCACCGTCCCGGCACCAGGGTCGGAGGTGGACATCCGTATTCGCTTGCAGCGCCCGGTTGTCCGGGCGGAGGCCTGCATCGGGTGCGGCGTGTGCGAGCACGTGTGTCCGGTGCGCGGTGAACGGGCCATCCGGGTGACAGCGGAAAACGAGACACGAAACCATGAACACCGAATGATCCTGATGGGTTGATCCCCATGGGAACGGGTCACACCATCGTTCACAAGGAGCTTTTCCATGACTGAAAAGGATGGTCGCAGGGTGTCACGCCGGTTCTTCCTCAAGACCGTGGGCGCGGCCGGCATCGGATCGCTCGTCTCTCACCTCACGCCTTCTTCGAATGCGGCCGCACAAGAAGAGAAGGGACCCGAATCCGTCCCCCGGCGAACTTTCGGACGCACCGGGGTCGAGGTCCCCATCCTCTCTCTGGGCGGCATGTTCGATACGCCCAACAACCAGCTTCTCCTCAAACAAGCGATCCGTTGGGGCGTCGCCTACTGGGACACGGCCTCCTCGTACGGGGGAGGCCGCAGTGAAGAGGGCATCGGGAAGTATCTTTCCCGGTTTCCGGAAGACCGCAGGAAGATCTTTCTGGTCACCAAGTCCGGGGCCTACACCAACCGTGGGAGGACCCGAGACCTGGAACGCTCGCTCGAGCGGATGCAAACCGACGCCATTGACCTCTTCTTCATCCACGGTGTGAGCAGCATTCGGGAGATGGACGGCGACGTGAAGCAGTGGGGAGAGAAGGCCAAGGCATCGGGAAAGATTCGATGGTTCGGTTTCAGCACCCACAGCAACATGGAGGCGTGTCTCCGCGACGCCGCCGAGCTCGGCTGGATCGATGGGATCATGACGACCTACAACTATCGCCTGATGCACACGGACCCCATGCGGCGGGCGGTGGACGCCTGTGTGCGGGCGGGGATCGGATTGACCGCCATGAAGACGCAGGGAGGGGGCCAGGTCAAAACCAACACCGGGTCGGAGCTCGAGCTGGCCGGCCGGTTCCTCGAGAAGGGGTTCACCGACGGCCAGGCCAAGCTGATGGCCGTGTGGGAGGACCCGCATATCGCCTCCATCTGCTCCCAGATGCCGAACCTGACGCTCCTGATGAGCAACGTGGCGGCGGCCGTCCACAAGACGCGGCTCAGTGCGACCGAACGGAACCTGCTTCAGGTGGTGGCTGCAGAGACCGAATCCGTCTACTGCGCGGGCTGCACACAGGTATGCGAGCCGGCCCTCCCGGTAGAGGTCCCGATCGGCGACATCATGCGTCACCTGATGTACAGCCGGTCCTATGGTGATCTGGAACGGGCACGGGCGGAGTTTCGAGACCTTCCCGCCGGTGTTCGCCGGCGCCTGACCACCCTGGATTACTCCCCGGCGGAAGCGCGCTGTCCCCACCGGGTGGCCATCGGGCGTTTGATCCGCCAGGCGGTGAAAGAGCTGGCCTGAGGAGGCGCCCGTTTGCTTCTATGAGGAAGCCGGAACCCTCCAGGGGCCTGCAGGGTCTGTTCGTGCCGGGCGCGCAAAGGCCCTGCCGGGTCAAGCCGCTGCAAACTCGGCCCGGACAAAGGGCCGGCAGTCCTGCGTGAACCGGACCAGGTCCTCGAGCTTGCCCCACGCCAACCCCGAATCAATGGCTTCCTGGGCGCGGTCCGCCCCGGCTCGGAAATCGGGCTCCACACCCGCCGCCACGAACGCGGCCGCCGCGTTCACGACCACGACGTCACTTTTCTCTTGACAGGGCAAGGCAGGTCCAGTAGAACGCGTCATCCAATGGGACATGCTGGAGCATCACATGGCGCAACGAAACGGGCAGAGCTATCGCAGCTATTTTTGGTGGAGGAGGATTCTGCCCGTGGTCTGATGCGCTTTTTTTCCATCGTTTGTTCAACCCAGGCCGTGGGCACCTTTCGAGCCCACGGCCTTTTTTTTCGCGTCGAAGGGGGTACGCCGTGAACCTCGTGCTCATCGGGTCGCGCTGCACCGGCAAGACCGAGACGGGCCGCGTTCTGTCCTCCCTCCTGGGACGCACATTCGTGGACACGGATGACATGGTGGAAGGGATGGCGGGCGTCTCCATACAAACGATTGTGCAGACCGGCGGCTGGGGGCGGTTCAGGGACTTGGAGACGCGGGCGGTTTGCGAGGCGTCCCGGGCGGACAGGCTGATTGTGGCCACTGGCGGGGGTGTCGCCACACGGGGCGAAAACATGCGGTTCCTGAGGCGGAACGGATGGGTCGTGTGGCTCAGGGCGCGGGAGGAGACGCTGAAACGCCGCATGGCGGGAGATCCTCGAAGCCGCGACCGCCGTCCGGGTCTTTGCGGAAACCGGGCGGTGGAGGAGGTCCGGAAGATCCTCGAGGAAAGAACGCCGCTCTACCGCTCAGTCTGCGATCTCCCCCTGGACACGGACGGGCTGTCCCCTTCCGAAGTGGCGGCCCGCATTCTGGAGCGCATGCCCGAGACGATCGAGAGGTGACACCCTTGGCAGGGAACACGTTCGGACAATCCTTTCGAGTCACCACGTTCGGCGAAAGCCACGGCCGGGCCCTGGGAGCCGTGGTCGACGGGTGCCCCCCGGGCCTTTCCCTGACCGAAAGCGACTTCCAAGGACCCATGGCCCGTCGCCGTCCCGGGCGGAATCCATTCGATTCGCCCCGAAACGAGGAGGACGAGGTGGAGATCCTGAGCGGGGTGTTCGAGGGACTCACCACGGGCACGCCCATCGGGCTGCTGATTCGCAACCGGGACGCCGACAGCCGCGCGTACCGGGATCTCGAGCGGCTTTTCCGGCCGGGGCACGCGGACCTGGCTTACCACCGCAAGTACGGTCTCTACGACCATCGCGGAGGAGGCCGCGCTTCGGCGCGGGAGACGGCGGCACGGGTCGCCGCTTCGGTTGTGGCCCGCAAGGTCCTCGAGCCGGTGGGCGTCAGGATACGTGCCCTCACGCTGGAGATCGGCGGCGTGAGAGCAGAGCGAATGGATGCCGGGGCCGCCTTGGAAAACCCCTTCTCCTGCCCCGACCCGAAGGCGGCCGTGCGCATGGCCCGGGTCCTGGACGAGTGCAGAAGGAAAGGAGACTCGGTGGGAGGCATTGTGGAGACCCGCGTGTCGGGGTGCCCGGCCGGGCTCGGGGAGCCCGTGTTCGATAAGCTGGATGCGGACCTGGCCCACGCCTTCATGTCGGTGGGTGCGGTCAAGGGCGTGGAGATCGGCGCCGGGTTCCTTTCCGCCCGGCGTTTCGCCTCGGAGAACAACGATCCGATCACGCCTGAGGGATTTGCTTCGAACCATGCCGGGGGCATCCTGGGCGGCGTCTCCAACGGTGCGGACATCGTGGTGCGGGCCGCCGTCAAACCCATTCCGTCCATTCCAGGCCCCCAGAAGACCGTGGACCGCTGGGGGCGGGCCGCTGTTCTTCGCCTTTCCGGCCGGTTCGACGTGTGCGCGGTCCCTCGAATGATCCCGGTCCTGGAGGCCATGGCCCGGCTCGTGCTGGCGGATCACTACCTGAGATGGCGGGGGCAGTGCGGGGAACCCACACAAACGGCCGGCCGGGAATTCGCGTCGGAGGGCAGGCCATGAGACCGTGGGAGCAAAGAATCCGTCTCCGTCCCTGGAACGCCTTTTCCTTCTATTTCTACGGCCGGAGGGGTCCGCCCGCGCGCCCTGGACGAAACCGGAGTCCAACGAGAAGGCCGCGGAAGGATCCAACCCCGCGGCCTTCGTCTTTCCCGGGGCTGCATGGCTGCACCGGGATGCAGGCCTTGCATCGATGATTCACCAACCTGCACCGGAGGACATGATCATGACTGGCAAGGAGCTTCGAATCGGACGCATCATGAACCCGAAGACCCGGCGGGCGGTGATCGTCCCCATGGACCACGGTGTGAGCGTGGGCCCGATTCCGGGTATCACCGACATCCATCAGGCCGTCACCCTGGTTGCGGGCGGCGGCGCCAACGCCGTGGTGGTTCACAAGGGCATGGCCTCCAAGTGCCGCTGGTTCGGAGGAGGCGACATCGGGCTGATTGTTCACCTCTCCGGGAGCACCTCCTTTTCCGAAGACCCCAACAGCAAGACCCTGGTCTGCACGGTCGAGGAGGCCATCAAGCTGGGGGCCGACGCCGTGAGCGTCCACGCGAACGTCGGAAACGGCCACGAGGAACGCATGCTCACCGACCTTTCCGCCACGGCCCAGATCGCCGGGGAGTGGGGCGTCCCGCTCATTGCGATGATCTACCCGCGGGGCGAGCGGGTTCGGGACGAGTACGATCCGTCCGCCGTCTGCCACGCAGCAAGGCTGGCTGCAGAGCTCGGAGCGGACGTCGTCAAGGTGTCCTACACGGGCTCGGCCGAGTCCTTCCGGCGCGTGGTGGACGGCTGCCAGGTGCCCGTCCTCATTGCGGGCGGGCCTCGAATGGAAACCGACCGCGAGGTGCTGGAGATGGTGCGCGGGGCCATGGATGCGGGGGCCGCCGGCACCTCCATCGGCCGCAACGTGTTTCAGCACCGGGCCCCCGCACGGATCGTTCAGGCCCTGTGCCGGATCGTTCACGAAAACGCCGGGATCGAAGAAGCATTGGCCGCCCTCGAGGATCCGGCCAGGAGGGTGGCATGAACCCCCGGGGCGGCGAGGACGGTGCGCGGCGTCGGCTCGAGGCCTATCGCGGCGAGATCGACCGAATCGACGACCGCATCCTGGCCCTCCTCGCCAGGCGGCGGGCCGCGGCCGTGGGGATCGGGACACTGAAGCAGGACCTGCATCTCGACGTGCTGGATCCCTCCAGGGAACGGCAGATTCTGGACGGCCTCGCCTCAAGGAGCCGAGGAAAGTTCGATCCCGGGGCGGTCAGGAGCATCTTCGAGGCGATCATCTTCGCTTGTCGCTCGGCCCAGGAGTCTCCCGCTGTGGCCTTTCTCGGCCCGGAGGGGACGTTCACCCACCAGGCGGCCCTCCAATTGCACGGCAAGGAGGCCGTGTACCGGCCCGCTCCGACCGTGGAGGACGTCTTTGAGCAGGTGGCCGCGTCGCGCTGCAGCTCCGGGATCGTGCCTCTGGAAAACGCCATGGAGGGCCCGGTCCGGGAGACCCTCGACTGTTTTTCCCGATACGCTCTCTTCATTCGCGCCGAGGTCCGCCTGCGGATCCGGCATCACCTCCTGAGCCGGTCGCCCGGCCTGAAGGACGTCCAATGCCTCTACTCCCACCCCATGGCCCTGGCCCAGTGCCGCGGATGGATTCGGGCCCGGCTTCCCGCGGTCCGCGTCAGGGAGGTGGAAAGCACGGCCAGAGCGGCCTGTCTGGCCTCCGAAGATCCTCATTCCGCGGCCGTGGGCGGCCGCCTGGCAGGGGAGCTCCACCGCGTGCCCGTCCTGGCGGAGGGGATCGAGGATCGCGGGGACAACGTCACCCGGTTCGCCGCACTGGGGAGAGATCTGCAAGGAACGCGACCGTCGGGGCGCGATCGCACCTCGCTCCTGATGGTACTGGAGCACGGACCGGGCACCCTGTTTCGCGCCCTGGCCCCCCTGGCCGAGCACGGCGTCAACCTCACCCGAATCGACTCCAGGCCCCTGAGGAGCTCGAAATGGGAGTACATGTTCTTCCTGGACCTGGAGGGCCACGCCGAGGAGGTGCCCGTGGTCGGAACCCTGAGAGAGATGAAGAACCGGTGCCTGGACATGAAGCTGCTGGGCTCCTACCCCCGGGAGGACGACCCGTGGTCATGAACGACGCGCGAATCGCTGTCGTGGGAGGCACGGGCCGCATGGGGTCGTGGATTGCGGACCTCCTGGAGAGACGGGGCCACCGTGTCCTGAGGACGGGCCGCGGGACCGATCCCCGCCCCGAAGAAGCGGCCCGGGCCTGCCGCGTGGTGATCGTCTCGGTCCCTGTTCAACGCACCATCGAGGTCATCCGGTGCGTGGCCCCCTGCGTGAGGGAGGACGGGCTCCTCATGGACCTCACCTCGATCAAGCAGGCGCCTCTCCATGCCATGCTGGAGCTCAGCCGGGCCGAGGTGGTGGGGCTCCATCCCCTGTTCGGTCCGAAAGCCGACCCGGCCGATGGTCCCCTGACCGTGGCCCTCTGTCCGGGACGGGGCAAGAGGGGGCTCCGGTGGATCGCGGGGGTCCTTCGCAGCGAAGGCTATTTCGTCGACCGGATCGAAGCCAGCGAGCACGATCGGATCATGGGCGTGGTCCAGGGAGTGAATCACTTCGCCACCCTGGCGCTGGCCCTGTGCCTCAGCCGGAGCGGCGTGCCTCTCGAGGCGCTCGAGCGGTGGAGCACGCCGTCGTTTCGCCTCGCACTCGATCGGATTCGCGCCCTTCTGTCCCAGCCGGACCACCTTTTTCAGGCGCTCCTGACCGGGACGCCGGCCGCCCGTTCCGGAATGGAGCGGTATCGGCTCGCGGTAAAGGAGCTGGAAAGCGCGGCCGCCTGTGGAGAGAACGCCCGGTTCCAGGACCTGTTCCTCGGGCTGGAAAAGGCCTTTGGGACCCGCGGGGGAGCAGCCGGCCAGCCGAACGATGCCGGGAGCCCCTCCCTCGAATCGAGCACGCGATGAGGAAACCGTCATGAAAGAGATCTGGGTCGAGGCCGACCCCTGGGACCGGGAGATCGTGATCGCAGCCCTGGAGGCCGGGGCGGACGCGGTGATCGTGCCTCAGGGCCGGGTGGAGTCGGTCCGAGAGCTCGGGCGAATGCGCACCGTCGCGGAAGACGGGGACCTGCAGTGGGACCGGGACGTGGTTTGCGTGGACGTCCGCTCCTCTGAGGACGAGGAGCGCGTGATCCGGGAGAGCCGGGAGCGACGCGTGATCATCCGTACACTGGACTGGCGGATCATTCCGCTGGAAAACCTGGTGGCGAGGACCGGCAACATCCTGGTCGAGGTCGGGGACAGGGCCGAGGCGGAAACCGCGCTGGGCATCCTGGAGAAGGGGGTGGACGGTCTGATTCTCACGGACCGGGATCCCGCACGGATCCGCGAGCTGGTCGGCCTCGTTCGATCGCCCCGGGAAACCCTGGAACTCTCGGCCTTCCGTGTGATGCGCGTGGCCGTCCTGGGGCCGGGGGACCGGGTCTGCGTGGACACGTGCACCCTCATGGAGCCCGGCCTCGGGGGGCTGGTGGGAAGCAGCAGCCGGGGGCTCTTTCTCATGCACGCCGAAAGCCTGGAGAACCCCTATGTCTCCCCGCGGCCGTTTCGCATCAATGCCGGGGCCGTGCACGCGTATGTTCTCGGCACGAACGGGCGGACCCGCTACCTTTCGGAGCTTCGCGCCGGGGACGCGATTGCGGGTGTGGACCCGGCCGGCGCCGTCCGCCCCTTGTGGGTGGGCAGGGTGAAGATCGAGCGAAGGCCCATGCTCCTGGTGGAGGCCGAGGGACCTGAGGGGATGGTCTCCACGGTGTGCCAGAACGCCGAGACGATCCGCATGGTTCGTCCCGGCAACGGGGAGGCCGTGTCCGTGGCGGCGCTCTCCCCGGGCGACGAGGTCCTCGGCCGCACGGACGAAGGCGGCCGCCACTTCGGGCACAAGGTCCGGGAAACCATCCTGGAGCGATAGCCATGATCCCGGGGCTCCGGATGCGAGGGCTTGACTCTGAAGGCGGAACGCGCCAACGCGTCCCGGCCGGAAACCGGCGTCTCGTCGTGTCCGTGGGAGGAGGGGACCAGGCCGTTGCGCTGGAGCGAATCGCCCGGGCGGGATTGCTGGGAGACCTGGTGGAGCTTCGGCTCGACCTGATCGCGGACGCGCGGCCCGAGATCCTGGTTCCTGCCTCGCCCGTGCCGGTGATCGCCACCGTTCGAACCCGCTTGGAAGGAGGCGCCTGGGAGGGTCCGGATGCGGCCGGGGCCGACCTGCTCCTTCGAGCGCTGGAGGCGGGGGCCGATTACGTGGACGTGGAGCTCGGCTTCCCCGGAGCGCTTCGACGGGAGATCACCAGAGCGGGCGGCTCCGACCGGGTGATCCTCTCCCGGCACGTGACATGGGGGACCCCTTCGAGGGACACCCTGATCCGTCTCCTGGACGCCATGACAAAAGAACGTCCCGCGGTGGTCAAAATCGTCTGCAGCGCGCGCACGGCCTCGGACGGCGCTCGCGTGCTGGCGCTCGTGCCCCGTGCCCGGGCAGCAGGCTTGGGTGTCGCGGCCTTCTGCATGGGCGAGGCAGGCAGGATGACCCGCCTGCTCTCCCTCAGGCTGGGCGCGACCCTGGGGTATGCCGCCCTGGACGAAGGCGAGGCCACGGCGGAAGGGCAGATTCCCGTCCAGGAGATGCGGCACATGCTTGAAAGCGTTCCTTGACAGAAACCCCGCTTCCGCGACGGAGGTCACCCGTGATCCCGAATGCAGACACGCTCCTCTACGGCCTGATCGGCCGTCCCGTGGAACAGTCCCTGGGGCCGGTCATGCACAACGCCGCGCTTCGCGCCATGCACCTGAACGCGGTCTACCTCGCTTTCGACTCCACGGATCCAGCCGGATGCCTGGCAGGCGTCCGGGCCTTCGGGATCCGCGGGCTGAGCGTCACCATGCCCCACAAGACAGCCGTTCTCCCCCTTCTCGACGAAACAGACGATGCGGCGCGTCGCATCGGGGCGGTGAACACCGTGGTGAACCGGGCCGGACGCCTTACGGGGTTCAACACGGACGCCCCGGGCGTCCTCGGGGCGATTGGGACGCTGGTCGAGCCCCGCGGGCTGAGCGCCCTCGTCCTCGGTGCCGGGGGTGCGGCCCGGGCCGCCGCCTTTGCCCTGGTGAAAGCCGGAGCCCGAGTGAGCGTTGCGAACCGCTCGAGGGCGGCCGGCGAGGCCCTGGCCCGGGACATTCCCTGTGCCTCCATTCCACTCTCCGAGGCGGCCGGCGTGCATCCCGACATCCTGGTGCAGGCCACGAGCGTGGGCATGGCGGGGGGGACCGCCGGCATGGCCGTCCCACCGGAAGCCCTTGGGCAGGGCATGGTCGTCGTGGAGACCGTGTATCGCCCGGTCGAGACCGAGCTCCTGCTCGAGGCGCGAAGGCGGGGGTGCAGGACCGTCACCGGCCTGGAGATGTTCGTGAGACAGGGGGCCGAGCAGATCCGGCTCTGGACGGGTTTGGAGCCGCCTGTCGAAACCATGCGCAACGCCCTTGCCGGGCACCTCGAGGAGACGCCATGAGCACCCGCCGACCCGGAACCCCCGTGGATGCCGACGTGCACCTTCCCGGCTCCAAGAGCCTGACCCACCGGGCCCTGATCGCGGCCGCCCTCGCCGAGGGCGAGAGCGCGATCTCGGGCGCCCTTTCCTGCGAGGACACCCGGCTGACCGCCCGGGCCCTGGAGCGCATGGGGATCGGGGTCTCGTGGTACGGCGAGGAGATCCGCATCCTCGGCAAAGGCGGCAGAATCCGCCCCCCGAAAGACGGCCTTCCCCTCGACGTGGGCAACTCGGGCACGTCGCTCCGCCTCCTGCTCTCCGTGGCCGCCCTGGGCCGCGGAGCATTCACCTTCACGGGGTCCCCGCGCATGCACGAGCGTCCCGTCGGCGAGCTGGCCGAACCGCTTCGGGCCATGGGGGCGGCCGTCCACTGCCACGGCCGGCCCGGGTACGCCCCCCTGACCCTGCACGGCGGAGGCATCCGCGGGGGCTCCGTCCACGTCCGGCCGAAGACGAGCAGCCAGCACCTCTCATCGCTTCTCCTGGCCGCGCCTTATGCAAGGCGGAACACGGACATCCGGGTCAGCGGGAGGCGCGTGTCCCGGCCCTACGTGGACATGACCCTCCGGGTCATGGAGGCGTTCGGCGTTCGGGTGGAACGCAGCGGAAGTGGAGGATTTCGGGTTCCCGCCGGTGCGCCCTACCGGGCCGGACGGTATACCGTGGAGGGAGATGCATCGACCGCCTCCTACTTCTGGGCGGCGGCCGCGGTGACCCGCGGACGGGTCGTGACCCGCAACTGCTTCCCACGGCGCTCCGCCCAGGGGGACATGCGCTTTCTCGACATCCTGGAGCGAATGGGCTGCCGCGTCGTGCGGCATCCCGACCGGGTGGAGGTCATCGGGGGAGCCCTTCGAGGTGTCTCCGTCGACATGGGGGATCTGCCGGACATGGTGCCCACCCTTGCCGCCGTGGCGCTTTTCGCCCGCGGCCGGACCGTGATACGAAATGTCGAACACCTGCGCCTCAAGGAGTGCGACCGGTTGGAGGCCATGACCGCCGAGTTGGGCCGACTCGGAGGCCGACTGAAGGCACGAGACCACGGACTGCTCATCCAAGGGGCGGGCCGGCTCCACGGCGCGTGCCTCGATCCCCGCAACGATCATCGGATCGCCATGAGCCTGGCGGTGGTGGGGCTCCGGGTGCCGGGCGTTCGAATTCAGGACCCGGGGTGTGTCGGCAAAAGCTTCCCGGCGTTCTGGTCGCTGTGGGGCAGCCTCTGAACAGGCCGGCTTCTGCTGCGCGGGCAAGCCCCACTTGCCGTCTGGAGGAATTCTGCTACACTGATCCTCACGAAGCGGTCCT
>CAYYVD010000140.1:0-11762 GCA_964475045.1 uncultured Desulfobacterales bacterium
GCGGAAGCTCACCCTCTCCTCGAATCGCTCGAGGAGGCCCTCGAGGTGCTCGGCGTACAAGTCCGGCGCCCGGAACCAGGGCGCGAACAGCAGAAAGGGAAACGAGGCAAAGGAGCGGCCCGAGGGCCCCCTGCCCAGGGGGCCCCGCTCGAAGATCAACAAGGTGCCCCCCGGGACCAGCACCGCCTCGGCCTTGTCCATGAGGGTCCGGGCCTCCGCGTCCGGCCAGTCGTGGAGCGTGGACTTGAAGACGACCAGATCGAACCCTTGAGGAAGGTCGTCCCGCAGGGCGTCGGCCTCGTGAAACGCGATGCGCCCGGCCTCTGGCTCCCCGCGCACGTGCTCCCGTCCGATTCGGCAGACCAGCGGGAGGTCCAGGACGGTCCCGTGAAGGGCCGGATGGCGCCGGCAGATTTGCAGGACGAGCTCCCCGCTGTTTCCGCCGATGTCCAGCATGCGCCGGTGGGGGCCGAAGTCGTGATGCGCCAGGCACACGCCCGCCTCGTAGTGGGACCACACGGTGGTGATCCCCACCCAGCGCCGGGTGTGCTCGAGGTTCCTCGGGGTGTCCTCCACGGCCCGGCTGTAGTCGAACAGGCCGAACACCCGGGACGCCTGCATGAATCGGGGCGGAGAACGAATCAGATCGGAAAAGCCGTCCACGAAATCCGGCAGCACCATGCGGGCAAAGGCCAGCTTGGCCTCCAGAAG
Source organism: uncultured Desulfobacterales bacterium (assembly GCA_964475045.1). Classification (GTDB taxonomy): domain Bacteria; phylum Desulfobacterota; class DSM-4660; order Desulfatiglandales; family HGW-15; genus JAIPEI01. The sequence continues at coordinate 712 of CAYYVD010000140.1, forward strand.
GTCCCGATAGCACCAGGCGTCCCGAAATCGCCGGGTGATCCGGAAACCACCCGGGGCGTCCTCCAGCACCCCGTTCCCGCAGAGCAGTCCCAGCAGCAGCTCCATTCCCCGCCTGTCCGCATACAGCCGCACGGCCAGCTCGGACGCGGAGCACGCCCCTTCCCGGGACAGGGTCTCCACCAGCCCCAGCTCCAGGGCTGCGGCCACGGCCCGGGCGTCCACGAGGGTCCTCAGAAAGTCGTCCACACAGAGGTACCCCCGGGCGGCATCCCGGTCCCCGTACCGGCCTCCCTGCACCATAACCTTCCTCGTCCTCGTGCTCAGAAAAACCCGTAGTACCCGCTCTTGAGGATGCGCAGCTCCCCGCCTTCCATGCGGTAGTCGAACCCCACGTCGAAGAGCAGGTGATCCAGATCAGCGCGATGCCTGTCCACAAAGGACACCATGTCTGGAGGATAAGCCAGGGTTCGAAGAAAAAACAGGAGCTGGTCCACGTCCACCCGGGAAAAATAGATGCTGTCGTTCGCCTGCTTGTTGGCCACACAGATGGTCTTGCACCGGGCCAGCTCGGCCGGAAAGACGGCGTCCATGGAGAGACGCGTCGCATCGAGATGGGCGGAGCAGGCCGCCTTGGCCGTTGCATCCTGGAGCTGCCGCCCGGCGTCGAAGAAAAAGTAGAAGTTCTCGAGGCTGGTCCGGGACGGCTCCAGGGCGTAGCAGATTCCCGAGGAGACCGTGCTCCCGGGGTTGCCGATGTACATGTGCAGGCGCTCCAGGGGCCCGGTGCCGGAGACCAGGTCGGCCGTCACGTCCACGGAGAACATGAAGTAGGGCAGGTTCTCGTCGGGGCGGATGTCGCAGTGTGCGAACGGGTGCAGGATCTCCAGAAACCGGGACATGGAGCGGGTTCGCTCCCGTCTCCGGTAGTCGTACACGTAGAGCTCCCAGAACATCCGCCCGTCCTGCCACTTCACCCCCCAGACCGTCTCCCCGATCCCGAACCCCTGCCGAAGGGCCTGGACCAGATCCACGGCCCGCTCGTCCATTCGGGCTGCACCGAAGGACTGGAGCAACAGGTTGACGGATCGGAACTTGCCCAGCCAGCCCGTGGACGGGGTGTACGGCCAGTGGCAGTAGTCGATGAACACGTCCCGGGAGGTTGCGGTCTCAAAGCGGTCTTCCAGGGTCCCCACAGACGTGCTCCTTCAGGGGCGGTTCGTCTTGGTCCCGGCCCGCCCGAAAGGGGGTCAGGCGCTCCCGCTCCTCGCCAAACCTTCGAATGGACGCCTCGGAGAGGCCCCAGCACGAACGATTCGTGCAGGGCGGCCGGTGGGGGCACTGACCGAAGCGGTTCTGCTCGAACTGCAACCAGAAGGCGTCCGGCAGGACGGTCACCGGAAACCAGCTGTCGAACACCGCCGGAGGGGACACGGGAAGGCATTCGGGAAAGCTTTTCAGCACCAGGGGCTTTCCGGACGGAGCCGCCGCCTCGGCCGCCCCTGCCAGGGATTCCACCGCGTCCGAAAGGCCCACGATCAACCCCTGGGGATCCCCGGCCCCCATGGGAAAGTAGTTCCACAAGTGGATCTCCCGGGCCCCGGTTCCGCAGAGAAACGCAACCAGGGAAGGAATGTCGTGGAGGTTGGCGGTGGTGAGGACGGTATTGGGAATCGCGCTCACGCCCAGGGCGTCCAGGTTCTCCAGGCCGGCCACGGTCTCTCGAAACGACCCCGGCACCCGGGTGACGGCATCGTGGGACGTTTCCATACCCTGAATGCTCACGAAGAACTCGTTGACCCCGCTGTCCACCAGGCGGTTGAGATACGTCCGATCCGCCAGGCGGCGCCCGTTGGTCTGGATCTGGATCTTCTCGAATGCCCCGGTGTCCGCCGCAATGCGAACATACCGATCCAGATCCTCGCAGGTGGTCACCTCGGCCCCGGAGAGCACCAGGTTTCGAAAGCGTCTCTCCGCGGCCACCCGGTGCACGAGCGTTTCGAACCGCTCGAGCCCCACCGGTGCGAGCCGATCTCGAAGCCCGGCGAGCATGCAGAGCCTGCAGTCGTTGTTGCACCCGAACCAGACGGACACCACCAGATAGGTGGACAGATCGATCCGTCCTTCGAGGGCATCATCCCGGCCACCGCTCATGCCGTCCCTCCGGCCACGGTCTCTCCCCAGGACTCCTGCGGCTCCAGACGTCCCCCTCCGTGGTAAAAGGTGAGGAATCCCCGTCCCTCGCGGTCCACCCCTCCGGACAGGTGCCCGAACACTTCGCGGCCGAGTCGCTCCTCCAGCCAACGGGAGGTCTCCATGGGCAGGGAAAAGCCGCGGCCCACCCCGAGGAGCAGGGGGCGCAGGTCCTCGCCCCGAAGCCCGGCATCGTAGACGTTCACATCGAAGGAACGCCTGCGGGAGGCCTCCTCGAACACCTCGAAGTAGTTGACCCGGTCGCTTTCCACCCGCTCCGCCACGGACTGCAGAAGGCCTTCCAGGGCCTGGTAGGGCACGCTGTCCCTTCGCCCCTCGACAACGCCGGCCGCCCGGCCCAGCATGCCTTCGTAGGAGATTCCGGGGTACCAGTGGTACTTGGTGAGGGCCCGGTCCCGTGCATCCTCCGGGTTCCACTTGTAGCCCAGAAACATGAGAAACGGTGCCGGGCCCTGCATCATGGACCGCAGGCCCTCGGGGTCGCTTTCGGCCATGCGCTCCAGGCGGGTCGAGAACTCCAGGTACAGCTTGTAGAGACAGCGCCCGCCGTCCTCCTCGAAGCCGAAATGGATGAAGTCGGAGTCCGGCAGCTCCTCGGCCATGGCCTCCCGGTGAAGCTTGGACCCTCCCAGCTGCCGGCAGATGTCCAGGATCTTCTCCTTGGACTCCGGTTCGATCTCCCGCTTGGGCAGCCCCAGGAGGAAGCGGTTGGTGCTCACGTTTCTCTCGGTAACCTTGCAGGAGCGCTCGAACAGGGGGGCCACACCGAGCGCCTCCACCAGGGCGATGAGACGACCGGCCCTCGGGTGCGATCGCAGGGCCTCGGGGGACGCCTGGACCGGCACCGAAGAAGGACCGGCCGAGGCCGGCCCCGGCCCGAGGGGGCCGAACCGCTCCTCGTACCGACCCAGGACGCGGCCCAGCAGCAGGGCGAACCGCTTGGCCACCGCGGGGCTCAGGCAGACGGCGTCGGTCCACTCGATCCGGGTGCCTGCGGACGGGGAATCCTCGGCCCGGCTCGCACCGAACCGCAGCACGATCTCCTCGCGGTTTCCGCTGACGTGGGTCGCGTTGGCGTGGGCGCTGCGCATGTCTTCGTCCTTCCAGACAATGCTTCTAGCCGCGTCCGGACGGTCCCGGTCGCGTGCTCCCGCACCCCGGCGCCGCTCATCGTCTCTGGGCACTGGAGATCACCTCGCCTTCATCCCTTTCGCACCCCAGAATACCTGACGCATGCCGGCGAGTAAAGGCACGTCCCGACCTCGAGGCCCCTGGAACCGCCCCCCTCATAGTCCAAGCAGGTCCCGGGCCACGATGCCGGCTGCGCGGGCGCAGCTGTAAGCCATGCTCGCATCCAGGATCTGCCCGCGGGTCGGGACCCCGACCGCATAGAGCCTTGAGGAGATTCTTCGAGAACCGCCGGTGGCGGTTCTGGCCACGCGCTGGGTTCCGGGATCGATCCAGACCCCCCCGGTCCGATGGGCATCCCCCCGGGATTCGGGGAGCGGGAGGGTCTCGATGTGAACGGTCCCGGACGCCAGCAGGTTCCTCGCCAGGGGATCCGGACTGGTCTCATAAGACCGCTTCTGGCCGCGGGCATCCACCAGGAACCCGCAGCGTTCCTGCCGGGGTCGACCGAAAGGATCCGTGTAGGTGAAGACGAACGGGGTCTCCCCGGATGGCCGGTCCAGGCGGTACTCCGTTCCCAGCCGGATCACCCGAACCACCCCCGCCCGCATGAGGGCGAGGAGCTTCTCCGCGTTGACCGGAGGCATGGGCGAGGCGAACAGAAAGAACGGTGTGTTGAGCTCCCGATCGAAGCGCATGCGGTCCTGGGGGCTCAGCCGGAGGTAGATCTCCCGGGCCATGGAAAAGGTCTGGTGGAGCACGGTCTGCCACCGCAGCTCCCCCCCGGGTCCGTCCCCGTCACAGGCCTCCCGGTGATGCCCGGCGAGGAGCGCCTCGGGTGCACCCGGCGGCCACACCTGCTCCTTCCAGTCGACCGGTGCCCCGTAATGCCGCCGGAGGTCCCGGTCCAGGAGCTCGTGAAGATCCCGAAGGCCCAGCACGCCGCCGTTGGCGAGCCGCCGCTCGCGGAGGTTCTCCCGGGTGAAGTGGACGTTCCGGTAGGCGCCGCTCCGGCCCCGCACGCGAGGCAGCCGTCCGCTGCGGGAGAAGAGGGTGACGGTTCGGGACGGTTCCAAGGCCTCGTAGACGAGGTCGCCGTCACGCCGCCGGACGAACCGCCCGTCGGCCGTCAGGGTGAGGACCGTGTCCAGGGCCGAGAGGCTGGTCCCGATGACACCGACCCTGGCCCCCGGAGGGATGCTCGACTGCAGGGTTTGCGGCGGCCATGGCGACGGGAAGAACCGGTCTTCCCGGGCCCCGTCGAACCAGTGGCCCGTGGCCAGGAGGGCGCGTTCGGTTGCCAGCTCCCGTGTCGGAGTTCCTCCGGGCCGCCGGAGCGTCATGCGGATCCCCTCGGTCTCCTCGCGAAGGTCTTCGACCTCCCACCCGGAAAGGAGCTCCACCCTCACCCCCATGCGGCGGAGCCGGGAGACGGACGTCTCGAACCGTGCCGCCAGGTACGCCCCCATGATCCGGCGCGGTACGTACGTGCACGGGCCTTGCCGGTACTCCGGGGCCTCCAGATAGGGACGGTACTCGGGGAAGCCCGCGGGCAGGTCCTCCCGGTGCTCGTCCAGCCATGCCTGGAAGTCCTCGGGGTGTCCATCCACGATGCCCATGTCCCGGGCACACATGTTGATGAGATGGCAGGGAAGGGTGTTCGCCGGCGAGTGGGGAAATCCGGGGCCGAGCACCTCCTGTCGTTCCACCACCCGGACGCACCACCCACGCGGGTCCCCTGCAGCGCCCGAGGGGTTCTTCTCGAGGCTCCGGGCCAGCTGCAGGAGCATGGCCGTACCGCTTGCGCCGGCGCCGATGATGGTGAAGTCCAAGACGCCCCTCCCGTCAGATCCGGCCGATCTCCAGGAAGAGATCCCCGCTCCCCTCCTCCCGGGTGCGGCCCTTGCCCCGAAGGCGCAGGCGGGTCCCCGGGTGCGTCCCCGGAGGAACCCGGACGCGGAGACGCTCCTTTCCAGACCCCCGGTCCACGGACAGGGTGACGACGGTCCCGTCCTCCAGGTCTTTGGGCTCGAGGGACATGCGGTAGACCAGGTCGAGCCCCGAACTCCCTTTGCCCCCCTCCTGAGGCACGGGCCGGGTCTCGCCGGTTCCCAGCACCCCTGCAAGCTTCCGCCCCAGCCAGGAAAAGGCTTTCAGAAGCGGGGGGGCCTGGGGCTGAAGCAGCGGAGGGCGCCGGCGGGAGGCGGCGGCGCGCCCGAGCGGACCGAGCACGACGAACCCGGCCAGGAAGATCCCGCGGCCTCCGAAGAAGACGCGCTCCATGAAACGCCGGTCCGCACGGAGACCGGCCCGCTGGAACTCCCGAAAGAGCCCCCAGGCCATCTGCTGAAACCGGGGGTCGCGAAAGAGGTCTCGAAAGATCTCCTCCTGGGAGTAGTGAAACCTCGTGCCCGTCCCGGCGCCGGCGGCTTCCCGGTGGGCGCCGCTCTCACGCGCTGCATCGTACTCCCGGCGCTTGACCGGGTCGCTGAGCACGCCGTAGGCCTCAGCCACCTCCTTGAAACGGTCCTCGGCTGCGGGGTCTCCGGGGTTGTGGTCCGGATGGTATCGCAGCGCCAGCCTTCGATAGGCCGTTCGAATGCCCGTTTCCTCGGCCCCGGGGTCGAGGCCCAGGATGTGATAGTAGTCCTTCATGAAACCAGGGTACAGGGGTCCGGTTTCAAGTTGCAAGTTTTCCTTTGACCTGCGAACCCGATGCTCTCGAATCGAGGCACTCGTAGAGAACAAAGTTCCGCCGAACCAGGCGCTTCCCGCCACGATACCTGTAACCTTCGAACGGCGTACCCCGGTCTCTCTGGCTTTTCCTTCGCCGGCTGCCAGCATTCCCGGTCGCACGGAGACGCTATGGGTCGGGCGGGCCGGAATGTGTCCAATTTGTGCTTGCTTTTTCTTTGAGGGAATGCACTGTGGGACCGATGAGGTGTCGAGAGGGAGAAAGCATCGCCGTGGATTGCATCGTCACCCACAAGAACACGGACTTCGACGCGGCCGCATCGGTCTTTGCCGCCCAGCTGGTCTACCCCGGGGCCATGCCCGTGCTTCCGCTCAGCCTGAACCCCAATGTCCGGCAGTTCCTTTCCATCCACAAGGACCTCTTTCCCTGGTCCCTCTCCCGGGACGTTCCATGGGAGGAGGTGCGTCGTCTCGTGGTGGTGGACACGAACGACTGGAAGCGGCTGGAGGCGATGAAGGGCCTTTCCGGAGACCCGGGACCGGAGGTCCATCTCTGGGACCACCACATCGCACCGGCCTCCATCGAGGCCGCCTGGGAGCACTGTGTGGCCGTGGGCGCCGCCACCACCCTCTTCGCCCGCCGCTTGGAGGAGGAAAACATCCCCGTCTCCCCCATTCAGGCCACCCTGTTCCTGGCCGGCATCTACGAGGACACCGGAAACCTGACCTTCCCGTCGACCACGGCCGTGGACGCCCAGGCCGTGGCCTTTCTCCTCAAACGCAAGGCCGACGTGGACATCGTGAACACCTTTCTGCGGCCCGCCTACGGTCCGAAGCAGAAGGACGTCCTGTTCGGCATGCTGCAGGACGCCGAGCGGACCAAGGTCAACGGCCTGGCCGTGAGCGTGAACGCCTGCGAAATTCAGGGCCACGTCCAGGGGCTCGCCCTGGTGGTGGAGATGTACCGGGACATCATGAACGTGGACGCCGCCTTCGGGGTCTTCACCGAGACCGGCAAGGAACGGACCATGGTGATCGGGCGAAGCGCGGTCGACGACATCGACGTGGGCGCCCTCATGCGCGCCATGGGCGGCGGCGGGCACCCCGGGGCCGGATCCGCGCTGATCAAGGAGGACGCCGCTCCCGAGCACATTCGCGCACACCTCCTGGAACTCGTTCAGGGGACCCAGAGACCGGCGGTCCGCATCGGCGACCTCATGTCGTACCCCGTGTTCACGGTCCCCGAGGACACCCGCATGAGCGAGGCGGCCCGAATACTGCGCGACAAGGGGTGCACCGGGCTCCCCGTGGTCCGGGGGGAGGAGCTCGTGGGGGTGATCTCCAGGCGCGATTTCAAGAAGTTCCGCAACCGGAAGAAGGACCCGCCGGTCAAGGCCTTCATGTCCGCGGAGGTGCACACCATCGGCCCGGGTCAAAGTGTCATGCAGGCCGCCCGGCTCATGGTCAAGGAGGACATCGGGCGGCTTCCCGTGATGGATGACGGCAATCTCATCGGCATCGTCACCCGCTCCGACACCATGCGCTACTACTACGACCTCCTCCCCGACGAATAATGGGGTCAGGTCTTGAATTTTGACTTTTTTTCTGTGTGCTACCGGCATGGCAAGACCCCTACGCATCGAGTTTCCAGGAGCCCTGTACCACGTAACCACGAGAGGCAATGCGCGCCGGGCCATCTTCAAGAGCGACTCGGATCGGTGGCGGTTCCTGGAGACCCTGGTACAGACGCGGCAGGATGGTCACGGTTTCGGGCGGGCCCACCCGAACCGCTCGAAGGGACATCCCCAGGGGGTCGGGAACCTCGACGGTCACGCCTTCGATCGTGAGCCGTCCCCGCCTGAGGGGCGACACCTTCACCCGCGCGTCCGCGGCCACCTCCTGCACGTGGTCCGGTGTCACGAAGCTCAGACCGTCGAACAGGGCCAGGGCCTTGGAGACCTGCATCAGGGCGGACAAGGCCAGGGACTTGGCCAGGGTGGTCTTGCCCGTGCCGGGACGGTCCTCCAGAAGCACGTGCCCCCCGGCGGCGAACCCCGCCAGGAGCTTGCGGACCGCCGCCTCCTGACCTCGAATGACCGTCTCGATATTCGCCTTGATGCGGCGGTAGAGGGCCGAGGCACCGGACCATGCGTCCTCACCCATGAGAAGCCCTCCCTGACGGCAATGGGGACGGATGCCACGATCCCCCGAGATCGACCTCGAGGGGGACCGCGTTCGGCGCTCCAGGATACCGGGATCGCACCCCTTTGAAAACGTCAAGAAAACACCGGGCCGGCATCCCTCTGTCGGATTCCGAGACCTGGCCCGCCCTGCGCGGTTGCGGTCCACGTTTCAGAAAAAGTCAAAATTCAAGACCTGACCCCATGGGCGAAAAAGCCCCGGTCGCGGGGGGCGATCCCTCGCGGCCGGGGCTGCGTTGTCTCCGGCGGGCGTCACCCCCCGCGCGGTCTTATTCGTAGATGCCGTTCAGCCAGTACTCCACCAGCTTGGGGTACTTCTCCACGAACTTGGCGGCCGCTGTGTCCTCGTCCAACTGATACATGTAGGTCAGGTCGTCGCACACGGCGATGGACATGGTGAAACGCGTGAGAAAGCGGCTCACCTTGTTGGGGAAAATGGCCATGAAGTCGTCGCGGCCCACCATGTGGGAGCGCTCCTCCTCGCCCAGGATCCCCTTGGGCTCGTCGATGTAACGGATGTCGAACATTCCGAATGCGTGGTGCGGCCTCCACAGGGTGACCACGATCCACTCCTTGCGCTGAATGCTCCGCTTGAGCTCGGCCACCATGGCGGCGTCGCTGCCCTCCACGAGCTTCCACCCTTCCAGCTCGGGATACTCCTTCATCATGAGGGCGGAGTGCTGCATCAGGCCGGAGCCGGGGTCGATGCCCACGATGCGGCCGTCGAACTTCTCCTTGACCCCTTCCTTGCCCAGATCCTCCACGGAGTTGACCACGTCCTCGGGGATGTAGTTGGGTACGGCCCAGCCGAGGCTGGCGTCCTCGTAAATCGGACCGAAGTCGCAGACACTGGAGGCCACCTTCTCCCAGTATGCCTCATGGGTCAGGGGAAGCCAGGCCTCGAGATAGAGATCGAGCTCCTTGTTCTTGATCGCGGTGTAGGCCACGCCGGCGTCCGGGTTGATGATCTCCACGTCCTGGCCGATCTCGTTCTCCATGAGGTACTCGATCAGGCTTCCCAGGGCCAGGGCCTCGGACCAGGCCACCACACCGAACTTGAGGGTCTTCTTCTCCGCCATGGCCGGTGCGGATACCAGAGCCACGGCCATCAAGACGGCCACACAGATCGCTACCCATTTGAAACGGTTCTTAAACATTCTGTACCTCCTTTTGCATTTGACGCGTCATGCAATGAAAATGAGCGAAATCACAAAACTCGACGTTACGGATCGCATGAGGAAAAGAGCCTGGAATCACCTCCTTTCTTTTGTCCATTCGTTCAAGAGGGCGCGTTCACATCTTCTTCTCACCCACCGACCGGGTGGCCCGGTCCAGGATAATCGCGATAAAGACAACAGCGAGCCCGGCCACGAACCCCTTGCCCACAAGCATGCGCTGGATGCTTCTGACCACCTCTCCTCCGAGCCCTCCGGACCCGATGAGGGCGGCGATGACCACCATGGAAAGGGAAAGCATGATCGTCTGGTTGACCCCGGCCATGATCGAGGGTCTGGCCATGGGGAGCTGCACCTTGAGGAGAAGCTGCCAGTAGTTGCAGCCAAAGGCCTCTCCGGCCTCGACCAGCTCCTTGGGGACGCCCCGGATTCCGAGGCTGGTCAGCCGCACGGCCGGCGGAACTGCGAATATGACCGTGGCCACCACGCCCGGAGCGGCGCCCAGGCCGAACAGGATCACGGCCGGAATCAGGTAGACGAACACGGGCAGGGTCTGCATGAAGTCGAGAATCGGCCGGGCAATGGCCTCCACGATGTCCGACTTGCCCGAGAGGATCCCCACGGGGATGCCGATGGCCAGGGCGAGCAGGGCCGCGGTCAGCGTCAGGGAGAGGGTCTCCATGGTGGCCTCCCAGAGCCCCAGGTTCGCGATGAGCCACAGGCTCACGAAGCCGTAGAGACCGGTCCACTTGGTGGACACCCACCACATGTATGGAATGATCAGGAGTGAGAGGAGCGGGAAGGCCAGCATTTTGCCCCAGGCGGCGATCCCCCAGACCGGGAGCCACATGAGGAATGCCAGGAGCCATCGATTGATGCTGTTGATGATCGTCTGGATGGCGTCGAAGAAATCCGCGAACGTCAAGGCGATCCAGTCGATGGCTGCATCGATCCAGTCCTCCGCCGGGATCAGGCTGCCCTGGGTCCCGATCCGCTCGAACAGGCTCGCGCCGTGTTCCTGGGCCGAAGAAGGCCCGCACAGGACGGCACCCACGAGCACCGCACCCGCCAGACAGCACAGGACCATCACGGCCAAGCGGCTCCATTGAAACGCCTCTTTTCCCTGCGGGTTCCGCCTCATGCCGCCTCCTCCTTTCTTCCCTTCTCCAGCACGCCGAGGAGAATCTCCTGCCCCGTAATGATGCCGTCCAGCGCCCCGTTCTCCTTCAACGCGATCACCGGGTTCTTGGATGTGGACAGGCGGGCGCGCATGAGCTCCTTGAGAGTCGTATCGTGGGTGGCCAGCAGCACGGTCTCGTCGCCCACTGTAGTGAGGTCTTCGTTCACGTACCTGAACTCCATGGCCTGGCCGTCCTGGTATGCGGCTATGGGTTTTCCGTCCGCATCCAGGCATATCACGAGCCCGCCCTCCTCGGCAAAGGCGGCCGGTTGGGGATCCATCTTGCTGATGCCCAGTCCCTTGGGGGGATCCTTGCTCACCTCCACCTGCTTGGCCACGGCGGTCACTGTGAGCACGCCCGTGGCGTCGGCATGCTCCACAAAGTTGGCCACGTACTCGGTCTTGGGGTTGACCATGATCTCCTCGGGCGTTCCCACCTGCACGATTCTGCCCGCCTCCATG
>CAYYVD010000141.1:0-11747 GCA_964475045.1 uncultured Desulfobacterales bacterium
ATTCGGAGGAGATCCATGCCTGAAAAGACACCGGCCCGCCTGGAAGAGCTGCTCGGCCGTCCCGAGGTCCGGGAAGTAGTTTCCAGTGTCAGCCGGGAGCTCGTGGAGAGAAGAGGCTTCCAACCCCAGCAGTGCGAGGCCTTTAAAGGAAAATATACGGCTCTTCGAGAAAACGATCAGTGTGTGTTCGACAAGGACTCCCATGCCGCCGCGCAACTCCCCTCCATCATAGAAAACCGTGTTCAGGAGATCGTCAGGGAGGATGCGCCGGACCCGGAAGCCGAGGCCTCGTACACCCGGCGGAGGAACATCGGCATCGTGTTTTCCGGCGGTCCTGCGCCGGGCGGGCACAATGTCATCGCCGGCCTTTACGAGGCGGCCAAGGCGGCCAATCCGGAATCCCGGGTCTTTGGCTTTATTATGGGGCCTGACGGCATCATCGAGAACGAGGCCGTGGAGATCACGGGGGAGATGGTCGAAGCCTACCGCAACCTGGGAGGCTTTACCATGATCAAGACCGGTCGCACCAAGATCGACACGAAGGAAAAGATGGCCCTGTCACGGGAGACCAGCAGGCAGCTGGGCCTGGACGCACTGGTCATAGTGGGCGGGGACGATTCAAACACCAACGCCGCGTTTCTCGCTCAGGAACTCTACGATGACGGCATCCAGGTCATCGGGGTGCCCAAGACCATCGACGGCGACATTCAGGTCCGCGACGCCCGCAACAATGTTCTCTGCGCCATGTCCTTCGGCTTTCACACGGCTGCCAGGGCGTTCAGCAACAACATCGCCAACCTCTGCACGGACAGCAGCTCGGATGTGAAGTACTGGCACATCTGCAAGGTGATGGGGCGGGTGGCCAGCCACCTGGCCCTGGAGACGGCCCTGCAGACCCACGCCAACATGACCCTGATCGGGGAGGACCTTTGCAACTACGTGGACCAGGAGCGCTTGGAACGGGCCCGTCAACAGGGGACCACGGACTACAGCGCCTACGGCCTGACCCTGCGGCACCTGTCCCGGGTCGTGTGCAAGGCCATTGTCCGGCGGGCCGCAGGGGGCAAGAACTACGGCGTGATCGTCATTCCGGAGGGCGTCCTGGAGTTCATCAACGAGATTCAGGCCTTCATCATCAAGCTGAGCAAGATCATCGCGGAGTACAACGAGACCCACGACCGGGACTTCCACACCCGCTACCCCCTGCTGGAGGACAAGCTGGAGTACCTGAAGATCCTGGCCCGGCGCTGCCGGGAGGAGAACCTCATTCCCATCTGGAGCGATCACGACGACGAGCTGTTCAACGACCTGCCCGACTTCTTCCAGGAGGGGCTGCTGACGGAGCGGGACAGCCACGGCAACTTCCAGTTCTCACTGGTGGAGACGGACAAGGTGGTCATGGGCATGGTCCAGGACTACCTGGGGTGGCTGAAGGAGCGCGGGGAGTACAGCGTGGGCATCGATCCCACTTACTACAGGAAGGTCATGGAAAAGGACGGACTGGATCCGCTTCGCTTCGGACCGGCCCTGTTCTCCAACTGGGGCGAGGGGGTCCCCCTGCTCGTGCGCAGGGAGATCATCTCCCGAAAGACCCTTCGGCAAGAGCTGGCGCGCGCAGCGGCCATCGAAGAGAACGACCCGGTGCCTCCGGCGGTGGAGAAGGTGTTCGACAAGTCGGTGGCCAAGTTCAAGACCCAGACCCACTTCTACGGGTACGACGGCCGCGGGAACGATCCGACCCGGTTCGACTGCACCTACACGTACAACCTGGGGATGTGCGTGTTCAGCCTGATCGCCCACGGGGCCACCGGCCAGATGGCCGCCATTCGGAACCTGGAGCTCGACTTCTCCCGCTGGGAACCCATCGGCATCCCCATTGCGCCGCTCATGCGCCTGGAGGAGCGCAAGGGGAAGCTCACCCTGGTGCTGGAGAAGAGCGTGGTGGACGTGGACTCCCCGGCCTTTCGCGTGGTCGAGGCCCTGCGGGAGCAGTGGCTCGCCGCGCACCCGGGGGAGGACGAGTTCCGCCGGCCCGGCCCCATCCGGTTTTCGGGAAAGGCCGAGGAGGATCGACCCATCACCCTCGTGGTGAACGCCATGGGACGGGATGACGTTTAGGCCCAAGAACTCCGGAGGAGGGGCCGTGCCGGGAGTTTCCGTCGCCGTGATCACCCGCGACGAGGAGGATCGACTGCCCGCCTGCCTCGAGAGCGCCTCGTTCGCGGACGAGACCGTGGTGGTGGACTCGGGAAGCACGGACCGGACCGTCCACGTGGCCGAATCCATGGGGGCCCGGGTCTTCGAGGAACCCTGGCGGGGCTTTTCGGCGCAGAAACAGCTGGCCGTGGACCGTTGCGCCAACGACTGGGTCTTGATCCTGGACGCGGACGAGCGGGTTCCCGCGCAGACCGCAGCAGCCCTTCGATGGGCGCTTTCCGCTCACGCCGGGACCGCGGCGGCCTTCAGCTTCCCTCGAAAGAACCTGTTCCACGGGCGCTGGATCCGCCACGGCGGCTGGTGGCCCGACCGCATCGTGCGCCTGGTGGATCGACGCAAGGGGGCCTTCGACGGTCGTGCGGTCCATGAGCGGTGGGTCCCCCGGGGCCGGGTGATCTCGCTCGACTCCCCCCTGGAGCACTGCAGCTTTCGCCGCTACTCCGATCTCGTGAGCAAGATGGAGCGGTACTCCGACTTGGCCGCACAGGCCATGTGGAAAGAGGGCCGGAGGGCGGGGCCCGGGACCCCGCCGTTTCACGCCCTGTGGATGTTTATTCGGACCTACGTCCTGGAGCGCGGCGCCCTGGACGGCTTCGACGGGCTCGTGATCTCCCTCATGAACGCGGGCGGATCCTTCTTCAAATACGCCAAGCTGCGGGAGTTGGCGCAAGAGAGGGAACGTCCCGGCCGATGAGGGCCGGCCCGCCCGGTGGAGCGGACAAAGACCGTGGACCTGAGCGGAAAACGCATTCTGATCGTCAAGCTCCGGTACATCGGCGACACCCTGAGCATCGTTCCTGTGCTGGAAAACCTCGAGCGCCTCTCGCCCGGTGCCCGCGTGGACGTGCTGGTGAACCGCGGGACCGAGCCCGTGGTGACGTACCATCCCGGCGTCGAGCGCACGTGGGTCTACGACTACGGGCTTTCGAAGCAGCGGAGCCTGGCGTCGATTCGATACCAGCTCGAGCTCATGGTCCGCTTGAGGGCCAGACGCTACCAGGTGGTCATCGACTTCACGCACGGCGACCGGGCTGCGGTGTTGTGCTTTCTGACCGGCGCGCCGGTGCGGGTGACCCATGCCCATGCGGGAGGGATCTCGCGGCGGCTCATGAACCGATTCGTGGACTCGGACCCGGGAACCCGGCACATCGTGGACCACCAGCTGGCCTGCCTGGAGGCCCTGGGTCTGGAGGGGTTCGAGCGGTCACTCAGCCTGCACGTGCCCGCCTCGGTGAAGCAGGCCGTGGACCGGCTGGTGGAGAGCGCGGGCCTGGACGCGAGACGTCCTTGGGTGGCCGTGCACCCCGGGGCCCGCGGGGGACTGCGCCGGTGGCGGGCCGAGCGGTTTGCCGAGCTCATGGAACGGGTCCGCTCGAGCGCGGGAGCGGCCCTCCTGCTTCTGGGAGGACCCGGCGAGGGGCGGGTACTGGAAGCGGTTCGGGCCGGGATGACGGCGCCGCCGGACTTGAGCACGACCGGATTGAGCCTCCTGGAGACCGCGGAGCTCCTCGGCCGCTGTACCCTGTTCGTGGGCAACGACAGCGCGCCGGGGCACTTGGCCGCCGCCTCGGGCTGCCCCACCGTGTCGCTTTTCGGCCCCACCTTTCCCCACATGTGGCGGCCGCTCAGCCCCGCGGGCGAGGTGTTGTTCAAGAACCTCCCCTGCTGCGGGTGCCGCCAGGAGGCCTGCATTCGGCCCTGGGCCTCGTGCATGGACCTCATCGAGGTGGACGAGGTGTGGGAGGCGGTTCAGCGCCTGCTGCGCCCGAAGCATGCCATGCGGAGAATCGTGCACGGCTGAAACCTCTTCGCCCTTCCATCACGTCCACCCTCCGCTCCTGGAGCTGGTCCGCGGGCGCTCGCATTTTTCTTGCACTCTTGAAAAGGGTTCTTATAATCATGAGCATCGGAATCGTGAGTGAATGAGGGAGGAAACGTTCTATGGCAGCGTACCCGTCCACGGCAAAGGCCGGAACCGAGGTCTTCGTCAACGACTACGTTCGAAGCGTCTACAACTGGATGTGCATCGGGTTGGCCCTGACCGGCTTTGTGGCATACTACGTCTCCAACTCGCCCGCCATCCTCAACCTGGTCTTCGGCAACAGCTTCCTCTTTTTTGGGCTGATCATTGCAGAGCTCGCCCTGGTTTTTTCCATCAGCGGCATGGTGAACCGAATGAGCGCGGGAACCGCCACAGGGCTGTTCGTGCTCTACGCCGGCCTGAACGGGGTGACCATCTCCTTCATCTTTTTGGCCTATGCCAAGGCCTCGATCGTGAGCACCTTCTTCATCTGCGCCGGCACCTTCCTGGCCTGCAGCATTTACGGCTGGACCACCAAGCGGGATTTGACCTCCATCGGCGGGTTTCTGGTCATGGGGCTCATGGGCGTCATCATTGCGTCCCTGGTGAACCTGTTCATTCGAAGCAGTGCCGTGAGCATGGTGGTCAGCTACATCGGGGTGCTCGTGTTCGTGGGCCTGACCGCCTGGGACACCCAGAAGATCAAGAACATGGCCCTCACCCAGCCGGCGGATGCGGACGCGGGTGTGATTCGAAAGGGCGCCATTCTGGGGGCCCTGTCCCTGTACCTCGACTTCATCAACCTCTTTCTTCTCCTGCTCCGGATCTTCGGCGGGGGGCGTGACTGATCGCATCCCCACCGCCGCAGCCTTTGCCGTTTCTGCCAGAGATTCGAAAGGGACCGGAGGGGCCTTGCCCGGAGGCTTCCATGGAGCCGTCCTATGTGGCGCTTGCCCGAGGCAGTGAGCTGAAGCAGCGGGCCGAGCGGGCCGTGGGACTCATGGAGTCCTGCCGGCTCTGCCCGCGGGATTGCGGCGTGAACCGGCTCGCCGGGGAGCAGGGGTTCTGCGGGACCGGTCGCTTGGCCCGGGTCGCCAGCTACGGCCCCCACCTCGGAGAGGAGTTCCCCCTGGCAGGCACCCACGGGTCGGGCACCGTCTTCATCGGCTCCTGCAACCTCCTGTGCGCCTTTTGCCAGAATCGGGACGTCAGTCATGGAAACGAGGGCATGGACGCCGAGCCGGAGCAGCTCGCCCAGGTGATGCTTCTGCTGGAGGAGCAGGGGTGTCACAACATCAACGTGGTCACCCCGTCCCACGTGGTGCCCCAGATCCTCGAGGCCCTGAGCGTCGCCGCGGATCGCGGGCTCCGCATTCCCCTGGTGTACAACTCCGGCGGATACGACAAGACGGACACCCTGGCGCTCCTCGACGGCGTGGTGGATATCTACATGCCGGACTTCAAGTTCTGGAACGGGCGCTGGGCGGAACGCTACTGCAGCGCCTCCGACTACCCCGAGGTCGCCCGCGCCGCTGTGCGGGAGATGCACCGGCAGGTGGGGGACCTCGTTCTGGACGAGAACGGCGTTGCCGAGCGGGGGCTGCTGGTCCGTCATCTGGTGATGCCCGAAGGGATTGCGGGCACCCCCCGGGTGGCGAGGTTTCTAGCGGAGGAGATCTCCGAAGACACGTATGTCAACGTCATGGATCAGTACCGTCCCTGCGGGGACGCCTGCGGGGACGAGCTTATTCATCGGAGGCTCACGGTTCGGGAGTTTCGCGAGGCCACCGAGGCGGCGCGGAAAGCGGGGCTCGAGCGACTCGATCCGAGGGATCGGGTCCGCCCGGCGTTTCTGCGCTGACGGCGCTTCACGGGATCGAGCATCGAGGCGGGGAGGCCGCGTGGAGTTCGAGAAGACGTTCATCATTGGGGACATCCACGGCTGCAGGCGCCTTCTGGAACAGCTCCTCGAACGAATCGCCTGGGATCCCGAGCACCACCGGATCGTGTTCGTGGGGGACTACATCGACCGTGGGGAGGACCCGAAGGGGGTGGTGGACGTGATCATCTCCCTGCGGGAGCGCTCCGAGGCCGTGGAGTGCCTGATGGGCAACCACGAGAGCCTGTTCATTCACTACCTCAACACCGGGGACCCGAGGTTGTTCCTGGCCAACGGAGGACAAAGCACCCTTCGAAGCTACGGCATCGAGGGCTACACCCCGGCCGCGCCCCTCCTTCCCGGCGCCCACCTGGACTTTCTTCGAAGCCTGAAGCTGTACCTGGAGCTCGAGGATCATCTGGTGGTCCATGCGGGGCTCCGGCCGGGGGTCGCCCTGGAAAACCAGAGCCCGGAGGACCTCCTGTGGATCCGGCAGGCCTTCATTCGGTCGGACCACGATTTCGGAAAGACGGTCGTGTTCGGTCACACGCCGTTTCGGGAACCCCTGTGGATGCCCAACAAGATCGGCCTGGACACCGGAGCTGTGTACGGGAACAAGTTGTCCTGCCTCGAGCTGCCGAGCCGGGAGATCCTCTTCGTGAGACCGTGAGTCGTGGGTGCTGCGGACGCCAGAGCCCCCCGGATCGGCATCACCACCACCGTCCCCGTGGAGATCGTCTACGCCGCGGGTTTCCGGCCGGTGGACCTGAACAATGCCTTCATCACCTCGTCCCATCCGGAGCGGTGTCTGGAGATCGCCGAGACGGCCGGGTTTCCGAGGACCGTATGCGCCTGGATCAAGGGCATCTACGGTACGGTGCTCGAGCTCGGCATGGAGCGGGTCATCGCCGTGACCGGCGGGGACTGCAGCAACACCGTGGCCATGGCCGAGGTCCTGGAGCGGCGGGGGGTCTCGGTCCTCCGGTTCGACTACCCGCTCGATCGAGACCGCGACGCGCTGCTCCGATCCATGGAGGGTCTTCGAGGGGCCCTGTCCACGAGCTGGGAGCGGGTGGAAGCGGTGGAGCTCCGGCTGGAGCGCATTCGGGAGAAGCTGAGGCGTTTGGACCGCATGACCTATCAGAACGACGTGGTCCGCGGACGCGAGAACCACGAGTTCCTGGTGACCAGTTCGGACTTCGGGGCCGATCCCGATGCCTACGAGGCGGGCCTGGACCGGTTTCTGGCCGAGGCCGCGGCGAGGCCTCCGCTGAGATCGTCTGTGCGGATCGGGTTCGTGGGGGTGCCGCCCGTTTTCGACGACCTCTACGAAACCGTCGAGGGGTTGGGCGGACGAGTGGTGTTCAACGAGGTCCAACGGCAGTTCAGCCTGCCCGAGCCGGCCGGGGACCTGGTGGGCCGATATCTGGCCTATACCTACCCGTACCGGATGGAGGAGCGGATCCACGACATTCGGCAGGCGGTGGCGGAACGAGGGCTTCACGGGCTCATCCACTACACCCAGACCTTCTGCCACCGGCAGATTCACGACATCCTGCTGCGTGAAAGCCTGGATGTGCCCATCCTCACCCTGGAAGGGGACCGGCCCGGTTCCCTGGACGGAAGGACGCTCACCCGGCTGGAGACGTTCTTCGAGATGCTGGGGGGAGGGTAGGGGTGGACGGGTTCAGTTGAAAAAGAACCGGTCCAGGCAAACGTCCTTGACCGGGGACCGAGTGACCTCGTTCACGGCCCCAAGCAGATGCTTCTTGAGATCCTCCAGGTCCCGCTGCATCACCGAGGTCCTGACCGCGGGTTGCTGGGCCGCATTGATGAGGCCGTGGACGATGCGCGGTTCCTTTTTCAGCACCTCCCGCCTCTGCTCCCGGTCCCTGCAGCACACCGTCATCCGCACCCGAAGGGTCTTCTCCTCCATGCTCGACATGAAGAACAGGCTCACCTCATACGTGGCGTTTCCCCGGCCGCCCGCCTCCAGGAACCACCCCAGCAGGATCTCCCTGTGGTGTTGATACACGAAGATGCACGAGAGCACCAGCAAAGCGCACAACAACATGAGACCGATCTTTTTCAGCAAGGACGTACCTTCTCCAATCAAAAAAGTCCGTCTCGGAGCCCGAGACAGACCGGTTTGTTCGATGCCATCGTTCGAAACGCTTTCTCGGATGGGCAACCCGGCTGTCTTCGTGAGACCCGTGGCTTTCCGTCCCCGCCTCACGGCGGGTTTGGCCTGTTCCTTCCTGACTTTCTTTACGGCACGACGGCCGAAAACATGAAGAAAAAAGCAAATCAGTACTTGATCAGGTGGTCCCAGAAGCCGGGGTCCATGTCCCGCCAGTTGGGTCCGAACCGGCGGTCATAGAAGCCGCTGAGCCGGTCGTACCACTTGGCCCAGACGTTGCGGTTCTTCTCCCGGGCCTCGATCACGTCGGCCACGAACACGTCGATGCGGTTGATCTCGTCCTTGGGGGCGTAGAAGGAGGCGCCTTTTTCCGCCGATTTCTTGAGGTCCTCCTTGGTCAGGGCGTGGGCCGTGAGCATCAGGGCCGGGATGTCCCGCTGCTTGGCGATCTCGAGGAGCTCGTAGCCCTTGACGCCCATGATGTCCAGGACGGCGACGTCGTAAGGGTTTCGCTCCAGCAGGTCCTTGCCCTCCTCGAACGTGGAGGCCGTGTCGATTCGGCACATGTCGAGCATCTCGGTGAGCAGCTCGAGAATGTCGCGCTCGTCGTCCACGATCAGAATCCACTTGCCGCGCAGGATCTTGTCCGGTTCCATGGCCTGGCTCCTTTGGCTGGGTCTCGGGGGGTTACACGTTCCTTTCCCGTATGCGAACCCGCATGGAAGCTCGCGAATCGCCGGGTGAAACACCAAACAGGTTACAGCATGGCCTCCTTATACTCAAGCCGATAGATCTCCGCGAGGGTCAGAAAGATGGTCATGATCAGGGGGCCGTACACCACCCCGAGGATGCCGAAGAGCTTGAGCCCGCCGATCACGCCGATGAACACGAGGAGGGGGTTCATGCGCATGCCCTTGCCGATGAGGCGGGGTTTGGCCACGTACTCGATCAAAGCGCTGTAGCAGACGTTGTAGACCAGGAAGACCAGCGCGGTTCCGGCCTGTCCCTGGATCAGGAGGATGGCCGTACCCGGAAGAAAGACGATGGACGCCCCCACAATGGGCAGAAAGGCCATGAAGGCCGCAACCGTTCCCCAGAGAAAGGGGCTGCCAAGGCCGGACAAGGCGAACCCGATCCCGGCCAGGACCCCCTGAATGATGCCGGACACGCCGTTGCCCAGAATGACCGCGCGGCCCATCTCCCGGAACTTGTTCACCACGAGCTCCTGCTGGCTCAGGGGAAAGGGCAGAAGCTCGGAAATGTAGTCCTTGAGGCGGTCGCCGTCCCGGAAGAGATAAAAGATGACCAGGAGCATCAAGAAGAAGTGGATCAGAAAACTCAAGAGGTTGGAGGCCACCGAACGGATCTGGCGGGACAGGAAGAGCCCCACATGGGTGCCCACGGCCGCCGCCAACCGGTTCAGGGCTGCCAGGTCGAGCTCCACGCCCACCGCGGAGGCAGCCTTTCGAAACCGTTGTGCCCAGACGCTGTCTCCGTGAATGAGCTGGTCGAGGTTCGAGATGGACACCAGGGTGTGCGTGCGTTTGTAGAAGTCGAAGGCCTCGTTGGACAGGGTCCCCACAAACCCGCCCACAGGAATGATCAAGATCACGGCGATGAGCAGGCACATGAGGAGGGATGCGGGCTGGGCCCGGTCCTTGAGCAGTCTGCGAAGGCGGGTGTAGAGGGGAAAGAACGCGCTGGCAATGAGCAGGGCCAGCACGATGGCCGAGATGTAGGTCCAGAAGAGACGGAGCAGGAGAACCGTGGCTCCCAGGAGCACGAGAAGAAAGACCTTGGAAAGGGTTCGTTTGTCCATGGGCTTTGAGCGGCCCCGTGCTGACGGTGGGCCGTCAGTGCAACCGGCGCTCCAGGTCCGAGAGCAGACGGAGGACCGCTTCGGCGGACCCCACCGGCAGGTTCCCCATCCCGCAGGCCGATGTGATCATGGACCCGGCTCGAAGGAGGTCCCGGTCGATGCCCTCCGCCTCCAGGCGCTGAAGCCCCTGCTCCAGGCGTTCCTGGAGCGAGGCTGCGTCGACGGTGTCGTCGAATTCCGTTGTGGGCACAATGCCCCATGCAATGGTGCCCCCGGCCTCCAGGAAGCGGGAGAGGACGTCCGGGTAGAGGAGAAACGCATCCATGTACCCGTAGGCATCGAAGTTGAGGATGTCCGGTCCCGACTCCAGGACCATGGGCCAGTCCGTGTTGGCACAGCAGTGGACGCCGAGAAGGGCGTTGGACCGTTCCCGGCAGTAGGCCATGATCTCGCGGAGGGCCTCCACCACTCGAGTGCGGTTCATGGCGGAGAAGGCCGACCCGATTCCCGAAAGGGCGGGCTCGTCGATGAACAGAATGGGCCTCTTGCCGCTTCGACCCAGGGTCTTCGCCTGCCAGAGAAGCTTGATGGCGAGCCCTTTGATCACGGCTTCCAGCAGGTCGGGGTCGTGCAGGACGTAGCGCCCGTCCTCCAGGAGCACCGAGGATGCGAAGGTGATCGGCCCGACGCTTTGTCCCTTGATCAGCCCGTCTCCGCTCGAGGGGTTCTTCTCGATCAGATCCAGGAGGGCATACAACCCGCGGGCCCGATCCGGGCTGATGGCGAAAGGGGTCAGATCCTCGGCCAAAAAGCGCTCGTAGAACGAGAGCAGCTCCGCCTCCAGGTCCTCCCGGGACATCCGTAGGGAGGTGCCGTCCTCTGCCAGCCGCACCCCCGGAAGTCCTTCGCTGAACTGAAGGATCATGTCCTCGAAGGGGGACAGGTTCACGAACTGGGGCCAGAAGGGAATCTCCGGAAACAGCTCGAGGATGAGGCTGCAGGTGTCTTCCACCTCGACTCCGGGCACGCTGCCCACGCCGGTGGCGGCAAACTTGAACTCCACGGGTGTCCCTCTGCTCAGGTGGATGGATGGATCGCGCTGTCCTGAACCCGGCTCAGCCATTGCTCGAGCACGGAGATCATCCTCTCGGTCCTCCGCCGTTCCGGGTCCGGCTGCATCGTTTCTTCCTCGGCGAGTGCCTCCTCGGTGGCGGCCTCGAATGCAGGCTCCTCCTCGGGCAGGGTCTCGGGGACCTCGGGCTCGGGAGGAGCGGCTTCGAGCGGGGCCTCCTCTTGGGCCTCGACCCCGGTTGGAGCCGTCCCTCCGGCGAGTGCCTCCTCGGTGGCGGCGGCCTCGAATGCAGGCTCCTCCTCGGGCAGGGTCTCCGGGACCTCGGGCTCGAGCGCGGCCGTCTCGGGGGTGGACACCAGGCCCTTCAGCTCCTGAAGGCGAGCCATGGCCCTGGCGTCGTCAGGAGAACGGGACAGGATCCTTTCATAGGTCTCAATGGCCGCGTCGATCTGCCCCTGACGGTAGTAGAGCTCGGCGAGGGTGGGTGTGGCGATTTCAGGGAGCGGCTCCTCCCAGGCGGGGGGCTCGCCGGCCCCGACCTCGGAATCTTCGGCCCGGGGCGGCAGGGACGGATCGGGTCGCGTCTTCGGGACCGGGGGACGAAGCCGGTCCCGGAGGGCCAGGGAATCGGCGTCGTCCGGCACGTGGGCGAGGTACACGTCCAAGCTGCCGGCCGCCTCCTGGTCCCTCCCCTGACGGGCATAGGCGTCTGCAAGCAGGCGATAGGCCCGAGCCGATTGGTTCAGGCCTCGCGTCACCCGTTCCAGCTCTTCCGAGGCCCGCGCCGTCAGACCCGATTCCAGATAGGACTCCGCCAGG
>CAYYVD010000142.1:0-270 GCA_964475045.1 uncultured Desulfobacterales bacterium
TGGAGCGGGCAACGGGGATCGAACCCGCGACCCCAAGCTTGGGAAGCTTGTGCTCTGCCAGCTGAGCTATGCCCGCCTACGCATCCCGCGCTCCTATTCGGGAGCGTTCAATGCAACCACTCTGATTCACAAAGGCTCCATTATAAGTTCGAAAACACCGAAGTCAAGCAGTTTATCGAGGCCGGAACGTTCCGCTCACTCCCGGATCGTCGGGTGGGGGGTCCGGAAGGCCTTGACAGATCCCCTCGAGAACCTTACTGTTTAACGGGT
>CAYYVD010000142.1:280-11742 GCA_964475045.1 uncultured Desulfobacterales bacterium
CCAAGCTTGGGAAGCTTGTGCTCTGCCAGCTGAGCTATGCCCGCCTCTGGGCTCCCTGCTTCCTGCTCGAAAGCGCTTACAGCGATCACTTTGATTTTGCAAAAGGTTATTATAGGGTCGAAATCACCGAAGTCAAGTTATTTGTCAAACCGGATAGAGATGTATCCCAGGCATCGATTCCCTTGACAGAGGTCCTCGAAATTCTTACCATACACCCATATGCAGCCGCTACATCCCGCCGGTTTCCAACGGAAAAGGCCCCTCGAAATGAAGGAGAAGCACACATCCTTGGAAGACGTTTCCAGTCCCGGCTTAATGGGCCTCATCAAATCCATCCTTCGAAAAAAGCCCTCCCTGCTCCGGGGAACGGACCTCGCCGAGGAGATCCACGACCTCATGGACGAGGGCCAGGCCAAGGGGCTCATCACCGGTGAAGAGTCGGACATGGTCTACGGGGTCCTGGATCTGAAGGAGATCACCGCCCACTCCATCATGGTGCCCCGAACCGAAATCTCCTCCGTGCCCATGGACGCCACTCTGGACGAGGTCATTCACCTCGTGGCCGAGTGCGGCCACACCCGCATCCCCTTCTACGACGGAACCCTCGATCACATCATGGGCACCCTGCACGCCAAGGATCTGCTCAAGCTCTGGGGACAGCCACCCGAGACCCGCATCCCGAAGGACCTCCTGCGTCCCCCGTTTTTCGTTCCGGGGAGCACACGGGTCATGGACCTCCTTCGGGACCTCCAGACCAAGCAGACCCACCTGGCCATCGTAGCCGACGAGTACGGCGGAACCGCGGGCATCATCACCATCGAGGACATCCTCGAGGAGATCGTCGGCGAGATCATGGACGAGCACGACAACGAGCAGTCCCTGATCAGCGACATCGATGAACACTCGGTCATGGTGGATGCGCGTCTGGAGATCGAAAAGCTCGAGAAGCACCTCGACGTGGAGCTCCCCGAAGGCGACTTCGAGTCGGTCGGCGGGTTCATCATCCATCTGCTGGGCAAAATTCCGGACCAGGGAGAGCAGATCACCTTCGGCAACCTGGACATGACCATCCACTCCGCCGACGAGCGAAAAATCGACAAGATCAAGGTCACCCGGCATTCGGCCTCCCAGGCCCCGTTCGCAAACCCGTGATGACCTCACTCCGCACCCTGCGCGCGCGCCGTCTGGCCGCGGTCCTGTCCGGTCTCATGCTCACCGCGGCCTTTCCCCCGGGAGCCTTCTCCTGGCTCGCCTGGGTCGCCCTCGTCCCCCTGCTGGCCGCCATGCAGGGACAAGCCGCGGGCCGCTGCTTCCAGCTCGGTTTCACGGCCGGCGCCGCCCATTTCCTCTCACTCATGTACTGGATCGTGGTGGTGCTCCAGAGCTACGGCGGGCTCCACGTCCTTCTGAGTCTTTTCGTCCTGGTGGCGCTTTGTGCTTACCTCGCCCTGTACCCCGCCTTCTTCGGCTTGATCCATGCGTCTGTTCGGGAATCACGGGCCGGGGGGCTGCTCGCGGCCGGGGCCTGGGTGGGGCTCGAGTATCTGCGGGGACACCTTCTGACCGGGTTTCCCTGGTGCTTCATCGGCCACACCCAGGCAGAACATATCCAGCTGATCCAGATCTCGGACATGGTGGGCGTCTACGGCGTCAGCTACCTGGTGGCGTGCGTCAACGTCATGATCTTCCGCCTCCTCTTTCTGCGCCGGGGCAAAGGAAGGTTCCTGCTGCTGGAAGGCGGGGCGGTTGCAGCGCTGCTCGCCCTCGCCCTCGGTTACGGGACCCTGAAGATGCAGGACCCCGTGCCCGGTGAGGGGGCCGAGTCCATCCGCACGGCGATCATTCAGGGCAACATCGATCAGTCCGAGAAGTGGGACCCGCGGTACCAGCGGAGCACCCTCGATGTCTATCGCCGCCTGAGCCTGCAGTCCTCGAGGAGGGACCTCGACCTCGTCGTCTGGCCCGAGACGGCCGTGCCCTTCTTTTTTCAGGACCCCTCGTCCCTGGCCGCCGGCGTTCTGTCCGTCCCCGACGAAACGGGGGCGGACCTGCTCTTCGGCAGCCCTGCATACGAGGGCTCCGGCGACCGGGTGCAGTACGCCAACCGTGCCTACCTGCTCTCAACCGGGAACCGGTCCGCGCAGAGCTACGACAAAGTCCACCTGGTTCCCTTCGGGGAGTATGTCCCGCTCCAGCGCCTGTTTCCCTTTGTTCACCGCCTGGTGCCCGCGGCCGGCGATTTCACCCCGGGGGACCGGGTCGAACCGCTCCGCACACCCCGCTACTCCGCTGGGGTCCTGATCTGCTTCGAGGCGATCTTTCCCGGGCTCGCCCGT
Organism: uncultured Desulfobacterales bacterium; assembly: GCA_964475045.1. Taxonomy (GTDB): domain Bacteria; phylum Desulfobacterota; class DSM-4660; order Desulfatiglandales; family HGW-15; genus JAIPEI01. The sequence goes on from CAYYVD010000142.1 coordinate 2,617, forward strand.
CGCCACGCCCGGGAGGACGCCGACCTACTGGTGAACCTGACCAACGACGCCTGGTTCGGACGAACCAGCGCCCCCTTCCAGCATTTGACCATGAGCGTGTTTCGCGCCGTGGAGACCCGGCTTCCGCTCGTCCGGGCCGCCAACACGGGCATCAGCGCCTTCGTCGACCCTCGAGGCCGGGTGACCCGTCGAACCGGCCTGTTTCGGGAGGCCGCCCTCGTTTCCGACGTCCGGCCCGCAGACCACCCCCCCACGGCCTATGTCCGCATCGGGGACCTTTTTCCCCTCTTCCTTTTGGCCGCTGTTTCTGTTAAACTAATCGTTTTCAGAAACCGCGGGCGTCGGCGCCTGCGGCATACCCCTTAGCCAAAGAACCCCCCGGCGGACCGGTTGCTTCCGCCCACGAAGGAGGACGTCATGCACAGTGAGCTCACCCACAGGATCGAAACCCTCGAGGAACGACTCCAAAGCATTCGAGGTCATCTTTGACCTGGATGCACAGGAAAAAGATCTGGAAGCCATCGAAGCTCGCATGTCCCAACCGGATTTCTGGCAGAGGGACCAGGAGGAGGTGTCGAGGCTGAGCCAGCAGCGGTCGGTCCTGCGTGACAACGTGGAACGGTGGACGCAGTACCGCCAACGCGTCGACGACGCCCGGCTCCTCGCGGACATGGCCGAGGAGGAAGGCGACGATGCGACCTTCGAGGAGGTGGCGCGCGATGTTTCCCGCCTGGAAAAGGAGGTGGACAAGCTCGACCTTCAGACCCTGCTCGGGGGGGAGGACGACCGGCGCAACGCCATTCTGTCCATCAACGCGGGGGCAGGCGGCACCGAGGCCCAGGACTGGACGGAGATGCTCCTCCGCATGGTCCTTCGCTGGTGCGAGTCCAGGGGATACGAGGTCCGCACCCTGGATCACCAGCCCGGGGACGAAGCGGGCGTCAAGAGCGTCACGTTCAATGTGATCGGTCCGTACGCCTACGGATACCTCAAGTCGGAGCACGGAATCCATCGCATGGTGCGGATCTCGCCCTTCGACGCCACCGGTCGGAGGCATACCAGCTTCGCTTCGGTGTCCGTGGTTCCGGAGGTGGACACGGGCATCAAGATCGAAATCGACGAGAACGACCTGCGCGTGGACAGCTTCCGGGCCAGCGGACCGGGCGGGCAGCATGTGAACAAGACCAGCTCGGCCATTCGGATCACCCACATCCCCACCGGGGTCGTGGTGCAGTGTCAGAACGAGAAGAGCCAGCACCGGAACCGGGACATGGCCATGAAGGTCCTCATGGCACGGCTCTATGAGATCGAAAAACGGCGGCAGGAGGAAAAAAAGCAGGAGATGCACGACACCCAGATGGACATCGCCTGGGGGAGCCAGATCCGCTCCTATGTGTTCAACCCCTACCGCATCGTCAAGGACCACCGCACCGGGGTGGAGATGGGAAACCTCGAGCGGGTGATGGACGGCGACCTGGACCCGTTCATCGACGGATACCTTCGGAGCAGAAGGAGCGGCGAGCAGAAGGCCGCGAGCGCCTGACGGGTCTGGATCAGGACGCCTCCCGGAAGGCGAGATCGATGCTTTCGATATAGCTCGACATGCCCTCCACGATGCCCTCGGCGAGCGCCTCCAGGTACGGCGCGCTCAGCAGGCGTTTTCGTTCGGTGGGGTTGGTGATGAACCCCGTCTCCACGAGGATGGCCGGCATCTCGGCGCCGATGAGCACGTAGAACGGCGCCTGCTTGACGCCCAGGGTCTTGACCCCCTTGTAGGAACGTTTCAGCCTGCGGACCATGCCCTGATGCACCTCGTGGGCGAGCTTGCTGGACTCGCTGATCTTGGTGTTGAGCATGAGGTCGTTGAGGATGGTCTGCAGGTCGCTGAGGTTCTTCTCGGATGTGGAGTTCTCCCTGGCGGCCACGAGCACCGCCCGCTCGTCCGTGGCCATGTTCAGGAAGTAGGTCTCCAGCCCCTCGATCCCGGCCTGCCGGTGGGCATTGATGTGGAGGGAGACGAAGAGGTCGCCTTTTCGCATGTTGGCGAACGCGGTCCGCCGTTCCAGGGGCAGGAAGGTGTCGTCCACGCGCGTCAGCACGGCCTCGCACCCCAGCCGCTCTTCCACCTTCAGGGCCAGCCTCTTGGCCAGCTTCAGGACCACGTCCTTTTCCTTGATCCCGCCTCGATAGACGCAGCCCGGGTCCTTGCCGCCGTGACCGGGGTCGATCACGATCCGCCGGACGCTCAGGCCCAGCTGCCGGGCCAGCGAGACCTTGTCATCGGGCAGCTTGACCCTTCGAACGCCCTTGCGTGTCTTCTTTTTCAGCTCCTCGATCTTCTTTTTTTCCCGCTCGTCGTCCGTCTTGGTCCCTCGAACGTCGACCACAATCCGGAACGGATCGTGGAGGTGGAAGATCTTGTAGCCCTCGAGGCTGTCGATGTCCAGGACCACCCGCACCACGTCCCTGCTGTTCTGACCGGCCCGGGCCCGACGCAGGAGGCCGTCCCGAATAGGAATGGAGCTCTCGATATCCGAGGCCACCGCCCCTTTGAGGTCCACGTAGAGGCGTCTCGGCTTGTTCAGCTCGGGATCCTTCTTGAGGAGATGGGACTCGTACTTCACCGGCCGCTCCATGTCCACGACGACCCGGGTGTAGCTGGGGGTAGACCAGTGGCGGATGTCCTGAACCCTCGCCAGCCCCTGGTTCGCCTCCCGGACCGCGCCGGCGCTCTTCTCGTGCTTCTCCGAGTTCAGCAGTGCGGCCAGCTTGTCCATCATGGTCCGGGCACGCCCCCGCATGTCCCCGGACGGGAACTTAATGTCCACCTTGAGGAACTCCACGTAGGCCTGGGTGGGGTTGTCCTTCTCGTTGTAGTACACCTCTCCGATGCGAAACTGGGCGTCGTCCGCCAGCCTGTGATCGGGGTACTCCTCCACGACCCGCTTGAACAGGGCGATCCCCTGGTCGAGGTCGTCCTCCAGACCCGAGTAGCGGTAGAGCTTGGCGTACATCCGGCCGGAGAAGTACAAGGCCCACGCGGCCTCCCCGCTCTTGGGAGAGGCGTCGAAGATGGCCTGGTACTGTCGAAGACAGCGATTCCAGTTGTGGCGGTACCTCATCTTTGCGGGCGATCCGTACAGGGACCTTCGGCAGGCGTTGGCCTTCTCGAGGAGCGCCGCCTCGGGGGCGGCGTGGGTCCAACGGCTGCCCCCGCTCCAGCAGAGGAGCAGGAGAAGCACTGCAAACCAAGGGACGATTCGAAGGGCATGTTGCGCAATCATGGGTTTCATTGGAGCTTGTCCTGGCCGAAAGAAACGAACCGATTCAGGTGTGATGATTTTCGTTCACATAGGACTGAAGCCGGTTCAACTCGTTCAACGCCTCGAGGGGGGTCATGGTCTGGATCTCCAGCTCCCGGATCCACCTCCTGAGCCTCCCGTCCTCCCCTCCGAACAGGCTGAGCTGCGCCGAGGCCTCTTTCGCTCGCCTGCGCCGGCTCCTGGCGATTCTGGGGCGCCCGGTTTCGTCGACCTCTCCGCTCTCCAGCATCTCCAGAATCTCCTTGGAGCGCTCGATGACGTTCTCCGGGAGCCCTGCGATCCGGGCCACCTGGATCCCGTAGCTTCGGCTCGTCCCGCCGGGAACGAGCTTTCGAAGAAAAATGATCCGGTCGTCCCACTCCTTCACTGCGATGTTGAAGTTCTTGACACGATTTCGAGTGGTCGTCAACTCGGTGAGCTCGTGATAGTGGGTGGCGAACAGGGTTCGAACCCCACGGTCACCTCGGTCGTGCAGGGACTCCGCCACGGCCCAGGCAATGCTCAGTCCGTCGTAGGTGCTCGTTCCGCGTCCGATCTCGTCGAGAACCACGAGACTTCGCGGTGTCGCGTGCCGGAGGATGTTGGCCGTCTCGTTCATCTCCACCATAAAGGTGCTCTGCCCCCGGGACAGGTCGTCGGACGCGCCGATCCTGGTGAAGATGCGATCCACCAGGCCGATGGTTGCGCTGGAGGCCGGAACGAAGCCGCCCATCTGAGCCATGAGCACCGTCAGGGCGGTTTGGCGCAGGATGGTGGATTTGCCCGCCATGTTGGGGCCCGTCAGAATCAGGAGCTGTTGCTCCCGGTCGTCCATGTGAATGTCGTTGGGGACGAAATCCTCCTCCTGTACGTTCTGCTCGATCACCGGATGGCGACCGTCCACGATGTCGATGTCCCCCCCTTCGTTCACCCCGGGGCATACGTACCCGTTGGCCTCCGCGGTCTCGGCGAGGCTCGCCAGGGCGTCCAGCCTGCCCACCAGCTCCGCACAACGCCGAATGCGGGGGCTCTCACGGGCCACCGACGCCCGGACCTGCTCGAACAGCTCCATCTCCAGGGCGGAGCGCCGTTCCTCCGCACCGAGAACCTTCTCCTCGTAAGCCTTGAGCTCCTCCGTGATGTAGCGCTCCCCGTTCACCAAGGTCTGCTTGCGTACGTAGTGCTCCGGAACCCGGGACAGATTGGCCTTGGACACCTCGATGTAGTAGCCGAACACCTTGTTGTAGCCCACTTTGAGGCTGCCGATCCCGGTCCGCCCCTGCTCCTTGGCCGCCAGCTCGGCGATCCACCCCTTTCCGTCGCGGGTGATGCGGATCAGCTCGTCCAGGTCCGGGTGGTACCCTTCGCGAAGGACGCCCCCTTCCCGAATGCCGGCCGGGGGCTCGTCCCGAATCGCCTCGTCGATGACCGAAGCCACGTCCTCGAGAGGATCCATGCCTGCGCCGATCTCCTCCAGGACCTCGCTGGCGGAGCCCTCCAGGGCCTCCCCGAGAGCGGGGATACGTCGAATGGAGGTCTTCAAGGCCACCAGATCCCTGCCGTTGGCGCGCCCGAGGGAGATCCGTCCGTTCAGTCGCTCCAGGTCGAACATGTGCCTGAGCTCCTCCCGCACCGCCGCCCGGGTCATCTGATCCTCCCGAAGGGTCGACACGGCGGCGAGCCTCCGCTGAATTCGGACCAGCTCGAGCAGGGGGTATCCCACCCATCGCTTCAACAGGCGGGCCCCCATGGGCGTGACGGTCCGGTCCAGCACGTCCAGGAGGGTTCCCTTGGTGGAGTCCCGTCGAATGGTCCGGTACAGCTCGAGGTTGCGGGCGGTGGCCTCGTCGAGGAACATGTACCCGCCCAAATGATACGTCACCAAGTCCTTGACGTGCTCCGGGCCCGCCTTCTGGGTCTGGTGCAGGTAGTGGACCACGGCCCCGGCGGCGACCACCCCCGGTCCCATCCCCCGGCACCCGAACCCTTCCAGGGTGCTCACCGCGAGCTGCTCCTTGAGGAGGAGCTCGGCCCGGTCCCGGTCGAACCGGACCGGGTCCAGAGGCTCCACCCGATAGGAGGTCAGCTCGGGCTCCGTCCGGACCGGATCCCCTTCCGGGACCAGGACCTCGGCCGGATCGATCCGCCCGAGCTCCCCGAACAGCTCTCCCCGTTCGGCCACCTCGGTCACGCGAAACTCTCCCGTGGACAGGTCCAGATGGGCGATGCCCCAGCAGCCCGGCTCGGAGGCGACCGCGGCCATGAAGCGGTTGGGCGCCCACGCCTGCTCCTCTCCCTCGAGGAGGGAGCCCGCCGTCACCACCCGGGTCACCTCGCGCTGGACGATCCCTTTGGCCGACCTCGGATCCTCCACCTGCTCGCAAATGGCCACCTTCTGTCCCTGCTCCACCAGGCGCACCACGTAGGACTGCGCGGAGTGATGGGGCACGCCGCACATGGGGACCTTCTTGCCCTCGTGGGTCCCCCGTGAGGTCAGGGTGATCCCCAGGATCCGGGCCGCGGTCTCCGCGTCCTCGAAGAACATCTCGTAGAAGTCGCCCATGCGGAAGAAGAGGATGGCGTCCGGGTGCTGGGCCTTGATTCCCAGGTACTGACGGAGCATAGGGGTGACTTGGGTCATTGCAGGCTCTCACTGGACGGGGTTCCCGAGGGCGTCGGCGCCGGGGCGGAGTCATTCGTCGAAGCGCTCACCTCGACCGGCTCCATTCTTCTGATGGTGTCCCATCGCCGGCACTGGGGGCACTGCCATTGGAGATCGGCGGGCCGATAGCCGCAGTGCCCGCACTGGAACTCGAGCGACGAAACGTCCAGGTGTTCAATGAGATCCCGGTAGGCCTCCAGGGCTTCCTGCCTCATCCCCTGCTTCAGAAGCACGGCGCCCAGCAGGATGCGCGCCTCCCAGAAGGAGGGATCCAGCTCCACGGCCTGCATCAGCTCCCGAATGGCGCCTTCTACGTCCTTTTGGTTGTAAAGGAACCGGCCCAGGGCGAGACGAGTGTAGGCGTCCTCGTGACGTTCCGCGCACTCCTCGAGAAACGCCTCCACCGGCCTGAGGTCCTTCATTCGGGCGTAGGCGCCCTCGAGCCTCCGGTAGGCCAGAAAGGTCAGCGAGGGCGACACGTCCACGACCCGTTTCCATGCGGTCACGGCCTTCTTGAAGTCGTCCTTGGCCCGGTACAGGTCGCCCAGATGCAGATAGGCGTCCACGCAGGACGGGTCGATGGAGATCGCCTTCTTGAAGCAGCTCTTGGCCTTCGAGAAATCGCTTTTGTCGAACCAGACCTTGCCTTCCTCGGTCTTGTGGTGCGCGAGGATGTGGGCGTGATCCCCCTTGACCAGGCGCGCGATCCGCTGCCGGGCATGAAAGGCGTTCTCCCAGTCCTTCAGGTCCTCGTAGATGGTCTCCACCTCCTGGAGAGCGGCGGCGTTGGAGGGGTCCTTTTGCAGGAGCTGCTGGAAGGTCTGAACGGCCCGGTCCAGGAAACCGCCCTTTCGATAGTCGACCCCCAGGTCAAACAGGGCGCGGCGTCTCTGACTCTCGTCGATGTGGGGTCTGAGAATGATGCTCTGCCGAATGCGAATGGCCCGATCGATGTCCCCCTTGGACCGGTACAGGTTGCCCAAGGCGACATAAGTCTCCACGGTGTCCGAGTCGACCTGCACCGCCCGGGTGAACTGCTCGATGGCCTGGTCGTGGTCATTGGAGAGGATGTACTGGACACCTTTGATGAAGGCCTGTCCACCCTCCTGGGACAGGGACGCCCGGCGCCGCCGGGTGCTGCGCCTCATTCCCAGGCCGAGCACCAGGCCTGCGGCAAAGGAGAGCACAACGGCGACCAGGGTCATATGGGTGGGGGCCGAGAACCATTGCCAGATCGCTTGCCACATCGAGGGAACCCCTGACCCTCCTAGGCCGTGCCGTTCTTTTCACCGGACGGCGACGAGGCGACCTCATCCGTGGTGATGGGGAGGTTCCGGAGCGAGCTCAGCTCAGCATCCTTCTCGTTGGAGGCCTTTCGAAGCACACGGACCTCTTTCTTGAGTCGAAACCGCTCCACCATGCCGTAGAGTCCGGAGATGAGAATGCCGAGGAGAAACGCAACGGTCACCACGTGGTAGACCGAAACGTTCGAAAGCTCCCAGTGCACCCCCGGGAGATCCACCCGAAAGGCCAGGGCAGTCGAGAAGGCGCTCTGGTTCTGGACGACGAGGATCACGATCACGAGCATGATCACGATCGCGGCGATGAATTTGACGTGCTTCATGCAGAACCTCCCGGTTCGAATGCGATTGGCTGCTGCTGCAGCCGCTCGAAGTAGGGTAGCAGCTCACGGTACGTCTCCCGGATGTGCTGAGGAATCACCCGCACCTCCCCGATGACCGCCATGAAATTCGTGTCGCCGTTCCACCGCGGTACAATGTGGAAGTGGAGGTGGGCCTCCAACCCCGCGCCGGCCACCCGCCCGAGGTTCAACCCCACGTTGAACCCCTCCGGAGCCATGTGACGCCTCAGGATGCCGACGGCCGCCCGAACCGTGTTCATGGTGTCCAGCATCTCGTCGTCGGTGAGATCCTCGATCCCCCCGACGTGACGGACCGGGGCCACGAGCAGGTGTCCGTTGGTGTAGGGGTACTTGTTCATGATCACCAGGCTGTTGCGCCCGACGTGGAGGATGAGGCGTTCGGCGTCGCGGCTTCGATCGGTCCCCGGGCACAGAATGCACCCATCCGGCTTGTCGTTCGACAGGATGTACTCCATTCTCCAGGGGGCCCACAGAACCTTCATTCAACGCTCCTTGCGTGTCGCTCCAGCCCGTCGCGAGCGAACGGCCGCATCGGTTCATTCGATCTCCACGATGCGTCCCTTCACTTCCTCGCCCAGCTCCAGGATCCCGAGGGTGTGCGCCCCGGACCGGCAGGGTCCTGTGGCCGTTCCCGGATTGAACAGCAGCACCCCGTTGACAAACCGGTTGGCGGGTGTGTGGGAGTGCCCGTAGACCACGACGTCCACATCGGAGAAGCGGCGGGCGGCCGCCCGCTCGCAGGTGGAAGCACTCCCGGCGCCGTGGGTCAAGCCGATGCGGACGCCGTTCAGTTCCACCACGCGAGCGGCGGGCAACAGGTCCCGGAGCTCGGGGGGATCCATGTTTCCGTGCACCCCGTAGAAGAGGCCGCCGTCGAGGAACCGGACCACCTCGGCCGAAACCACGTCACCGGCGTGCAGCAGGACGTCCAACTCGGCGAGGTATCGATCGTGGATGCGACGGAGCGCGTCCGTCACCCCGTGGAGGTGGGTGTCTGACAACACACCGACTTTCATAGTCATTTCGGAACAGTTCTCCTCGGGATTCAACCTGGGCCGTGTTGAGGGAGTATAGCAACCCTGATGAAAAAGACAACCCATAATGGGGCCGGCCGGTGAGGGACGGGAGTTGATCCCTCGTGCAGACTCTGCTATGTTTTCTCTCTGTTCCAGACTCTGATATCGCTGGAGGTGGAGAACATGCCCATCTACGAGTTTTACTGCGAGTCCTGCCACATGGTGTTCAACTTCTACTCAGGCTCCGTGAACACCGAGAAACGTCCTCTGTGCCCCAAGTGCCGCGAGTCGACCCTCGAGCGGCGCATGTCGGTCTTTTCCACACTGAAACGCCGGCAGGACGATGAGGGAGACGACATGGACATGCCCGATGTGGACGAGGCCAAGCTGGAGCAGGCCATGAGTGTGCTGGCCCGGGAGGCCGAACACATGGACGAGGACGACCCCAGGCAGGCCGCACAGCTGATGCGCAAGCTAACGGAC
>CAYYVD010000143.1:0-11730 GCA_964475045.1 uncultured Desulfobacterales bacterium
TGGCGGGCGCGGCCCAGCGGCCCGCCCAGGGCTTCTGCTGGCAGATGGCCTGGCCGTCCGCCCGGTGGGGGAACATCCCCGTGGAGGGAGGCGTGTACGCGGCCCACCGCCGGGAGATCGAGGAGGCCCCGGATCCGGACGCCAAGCTGCAAGAGCTCCATGAGGCCTACGGGAAGATCGCCTCGCCCTTCCGTACGGCAGAGGCCTTCGGCATCGAGGACATCATCGACCCTCGCGAAACCCGTCCCCTCCTGTGCGAGTGGGTCGAGGCCGCCCATGCGGCGGAAAGACCGAACCTCGGTGTAAAGAAGCGGGGAATGCGCTGTTGAGCGCGACCCGGATCGCCGATCCGGATCGCGCTTTCCATTCGGAAAAGGGCGGAACACCCGGGGAAAGGGATTTTCCTGAAGCGAAAAGAGCCCCGGATCATGGAGAACCACTGAAGAGAAGGAGAAAGACCATGAAGAGATGGAACGGAATCGGATGTGTGGCGGCTGCCCTGGCGCTCTTGTGCGTCCTGGCGGCTCCTCCCGCTCACGCCGAGCGGCTTCCCAAGGTGATCGCCTGCACCTCTTATGGTGTCGGCGTGGCGGGCCACACCGTGGCCAGCGGGCTGGGTGAGGCGGTCACCCAGCGATCGCCCATGAGCTGGCGCGTGGAGCCTTATGGAACCGGCATCGAGCGGCTGGCCCCCCTGAAGTACGAGGAGACGGAGTTCACCTTGATCACCAATGTCACCGCCTACCTGGCCTCCGAGGGGCTCGATGAGTTCAGTGCAGAAGGCTGGGGCCCCCAGCCCCTGCGCATTGCCTGCATGGGGGCCGTGGTCAAACCGGGGATGTACGTGCGGGCGGACTCGGACATCCACACCATCGGGGATCTCAAGGGAAAACGTCTTCCGGAGATCAAGGGCAATCCGACGGTCATGCGGGAGATCGGGGCCATCCTGGCTTTTGCGGGACTGCGCTGGGACGATGTCCAGAAGGTGCCGGTTTCCGGATTCGGCGCCTCCATGCAAGCCATGCTCGACGGGGACGTCGATGCGGCCATGGCGTCCATCTTTTCTCCCAAGGTCAAGGAGCTCGCCAGCGGTCCCCACGGATGTCGCTTCCTGGAGATGCCGGCGGAAGACCGGGAAGGCTGGAGACGCGTACAAGCCAAGCTCCCGGCCATGTTCCCGGCCACCCAGGCCAAGGTCCCCGGGCTGGAGAAACCGGTGGAGCTCTTCGGCATCACCTATTCCCTCTACTGCTATCCCTGGGTGAGCGAGGACATCGTGTACCACACCCTCAAGGCCATCGACGAAGGGTACGGCATCTTCAAGGGGTCCCATCCCTGGCTGAAGCAGTTCACCCGGCAGAACATGGTCCGAAACGCCGGCAGCCTCCCCTTTCATCCGGGGAGTGTGCGCTACCTCGAGGAAGCAGGCGTGTGGACCCCCGAGCTCGAGGCCTACCAGCAGGAGACCTTGTCCAAATGACCCTCCGTTCCCGGCGCTCCGCCTTCTGTGCGGCCCGCCGGGAACGCATTTGAACGCAGGAGCAGATCCACCATGAGAAAGCTCATCGTCACGGCGGCCCTCACCGGCGGGCAGCACACCAAAACCGCCAACCCGAACCTGCCGGAGCAGCCCCTCGAGATCGCCGAGTCCGCGTTTCGGTGCTTCAACGAGGGAGCCTCCATTGCCCACATCCACGCCCGGGATCCGGAGGGGAAGCCGACCGGGAATGCAGAGGTGTACCGCGAGATTCACACCCGGATCCGCGAGCAGTGCGACATCATCCTCCAGGACAGCACCGGAGGGGGACCCAACCTGAATCAGGAGCAGAAGGCCGACTGCCTGAACGCGGCCCCTGAGATGGCCTCCCTGAACATGGGCACCATGCTGAGGACCCTCGGCCCCCGAGCCGGCACCGCCTACATCAACAGCCGCGAGGACATCGAAGCCCTGGCCCGCCGCATGCGCGAGCTGGGGATCAAGCCGGAGATGGAGGTGTACCACCACGGCATGCTGAGGGAGGTGCACAACCTGATCCAGAAGGGGCTCCTCGAGACGCCGTATTACGTCAACTTTGTCCTCGGCATGGCCTACCAGGGGGCCGTGGAAGGGACGGTCGAGAACCTCCTGACCCTGAAAATGCTGCTGCCCCAGGACACCCTTTTCAACGTCACGGCGGTCGGCGCCGCCCAGCTTTCCATGACCACCCTGTCCATGCTTCTGGGGGGCATGGTGCGCGTGGGGCTGGAGGACAACATCTACTACACCAAGGGCGTGCCGGCCGAAGGAAACGAGCAGCTCGTCGCACGCACCGTCCGGCTGGCCCGGGAGCTGGGGTTCGACATCGCGACCCCGGATGAGGCCCGGCACATGCTGGGTCTCTCGACCGCCCCTTCCCGGCCCGCCTCTCAACAGGGGTGGCCCACATGACCGGCAAGACATCTGAAAAGCCGCAACCCGAGCGCTATCGGACCCTTCAGGGACCCTTGCGCCTCGTGTTCCTGACCGGAACCCTCGCGGCCGTCACCGCCTCCATCGTGCAGATCTTTCACATCGTGGTGGGGGGGTACGTCATGGAGAGCAGGATGTACCTCGGCGTGCTCATGGCGGCGCTGGTACCTCAGGTCTTTCTCGTGCTGCCGGCCACGTCCCGCTCCTCCCGCGAGCGGGTCCCCTGGTACGACCTGGGGGCGGCCGTCCTGTTCTTCGCCTGTGCCGTCTACGTGATCGTGCACGCCATGGACATCCAGCTTCGAGGGTGGAGCATTCGCCCGCCCATCCCGGCCCTCTGGCTCGGTATTGCGGCCTGGGTCCTCGTCATCGAGGCCGTTCGAAGAACCACGGGAACGGCCCTGGCCCTGATCGTGCTGGTCATGAGCGCCTATCCGCTGATCGCAGGCTTCATGCCCGGCATCCTCAGCGCCAAGTCCTACTCGCTGATGCGACTGGTGGGCTTTCACTACCTGAGCTCCCAGAGCATGTTCGGCGTGACCACCCACGTGTTCGGCCGCCTGGTCATCGCCTTCCTCATCTTCGCCGTGGCCCTCCTGGTTCTGGGAGGCGGGGACTTCTTCATCCGTCTCGCCTCGTCCCTTCTCGGAAACGTGCGAGGCGGCGGGGCCAAGGTCTCCATCCTGGGAAGCGCCATCTTCGCCTCCATCTCGGGGAGCCCCACATCGAACGTCATCACCACCGGCTCCTTCACCATCCCGGCCATGAAAAAGAGCGGGTATCCCGCGCACTATGCGGCCGCCCTGGAGGCGTGCTCCTCCACCGGAGGGGTCCTGATGCCCCCCATCATGGGGGTGACGGCGTTCATCATGGCGGATTTCCTTCAGGTCTCCTACGCCACGGTCTGCATTGCAGCCATCCTCCCGAGCCTGCTCTACTTCTTTTCCCTGTACGCCCAGAGCGACTTCTACGCCGCCAAGGCGGGCCTGGAAGGCATTCCGCGGGAAGAGTGTCCGCCCCTCCGCAAAACGGTCTGGCAGGGGTGGCCCTACATCCTGACCTTCCTCTGCCTGATCTACTTTCTGTTCTTCCTGCGCCAGGAGGCCCGGGCCCCCTACTTCTGCGTGGCCGTGCTCCTGGGCATCATGCTCGTGTTTCGGCGGAAGGAGATGGGCGGGCCTCAGGTGATCCGGTTCCTGGAGGCCGCAGGCCGCGTGCTCTGCGAAATCCTGACCATCATGGTCGGCGTCGGCATGATCATCGGTGCCCTTCTGCTCACCGGCGTGGCCCAGAGCTTCTCTTCGAGCATCCTGCAGATGGCGGGAGGAAACCTCCCCGTGCTCCTGCTCATGGGCGCCCTGGCGAGCTTCATCATGGGCATCGGCATGACCATGATCCCCTGCTACATCATCCTGGCCCTCCTGCTTGCCCCCGCGCTCGTGGAGATGGGCATCGAGCCCATCGCCGCGCATCTCTTCATCCTGTACTGGGGCATGATCTCCTTCATCACCCCTCCCGTGGCCATTGCCTCCATTGTGGCGGCCGGACTGGCCGGCACCGACAACATGAAGACGGGGATGTTTTCTCTCCGGCTGGGGTTCGTGGCCTACATCGTACCCTTTTTCTTCATCTACAACCCGGTGCTCGTGGGGGTGGGTTCTCCGGCCGCCATCGGCTACACCGCCGCCATGTCGGTCGTCGGCATCGTCCTGATCAGCGCAGGGGCCGAGGGGTATCTCTACCGGGTCGGCCGGCTGGGGTGGCCCTCCCGCATCGGTGTGATCCTCCTGGGGTTCCTCTTCTTCTTTCCGGAGAGGCTGGTCAACCTTTGGGGGGCCCTTGCCCTGATTCTCTTCGTCTGCCTGGTCCTGCTGAAGCAGCGGAGCGTGTCCAGGATGCACATCCCGGGGTGAACCCTTTCAGGAGAACAGCGCCATGAGCACCTTCATCGATCTCAGCCTGAGCCTGAACGCCAGGGACCGCTCCGCCCGGCCGCCGCAGATCGACTACGTGGACCACGAGCAGAGCGCCCGGCGATCCGCTTCGGCCTACGACCTTCCACTGAAGGCGTTTCGAGACGGAAGGTACGCGGCCATCGAGCACATCACCCTCACCACCCATGACACCACGCATCTGGACGCTCCCTACCACTACGGGCCCACCTGCATGGGGAGGCCCGCCAGGACCATCGATCAGGTCCCCCTGGAATGGTGCTTCAGTGACGGGGTGGTCCTGGACTTCTCCCACAAGCACAAGGGCGAGAGCATCACCCGTGAGGAGATGCGCTCCGTCCTGACCACCATCGGCTACACCCTGAAGCCCTTGGACATCGTGCTCGTTCGTACGGATGCCTGGAAGCACGCGGGTGAGCCGGACTTTCCCAGCCTTCACCCCGGTGTGAGCCGGGAGGCCACAGAGTGGCTCATCGAACAGGGGATCAAGGTCACGGGAATCGACGCCTGGGGATGGGACCGATCTTTGGGGCACATGATCCAGGACGCCAGGCAGGGGGACCCGGATCAATTCTGGGAATCCCACTACCTGGGCCGGGAGCAGGAGTACTGCCACCTCGAGCGGCTCGCGCACCTCGATCGCATTCCGGTGCCCTTCGGGTTCAAGGTGTCCGTGTTTCCCGTGAAGATCGAAAGGGCCAGTGCGGGCTGGGTCCGGGCGGTGGCCATCCTGGATTGAGAGACGGCTCCCGGCGCTTCAGGGCCTACCGGGTCATGCGAGCCCGCATCTCGCTGCCCACCCGCTTTCAGCTCGCGCGGGGCTTGCTCCAGCACGCGAGCCGGGTTCCGGAGCATGTGCAGCATGCCCGCCTCGAAATACTCGAAGTGCTCTTCTCGAGGCAGGCGGTCTCCGCCAGGCAATCGGGGGATTCTCGACATCCGCGGAATGTGCTATAGGAACGGTGAACCCTGCAAGAAACCGATCATACCAAGGAGGGAGTTGCGTGGACATGCATCAGACGGCCTCCAGGGCCAAGGGGGCGGCCGTTCGCCTCGCCGCCTTGCAAAGCGAGGTGAAGATCCGCGCGATCAGGGAGATCGCCCGCACCCTCGAGGGGCACACCCGGGACATCGTGGAGGCCAACCGCGTCGATGTGGAGCGGGCCGAACACGAGCACCTGGCCGCCCCCCTGCTCAAGCGGCTGCGGTTCGACGAGGCCAAGATCGCCGAGTCCTGCCGGGGCCTCGAGAGCCTGGCCGCGCTGGAGGATCCCGTGGGCAGGACCCTTCGAGCCGTGGAGCTGGACCAGGGACTGGACCTCTTCCAGGTCACCTGTCCCATCGGGGTCATCGGGGTCGTTTTCGAGTCCCGCCCCGACGCCCTGGTACAGATCTCCTCCCTGTGCCTCAAGAGCGGAAACAGCGTGCTGCTCAAGGGGGGAAGCGAGGCGGCCGAAACGAACCGGCTCCTGGCCGCGCTCATCGCCGACGCGAGCCGCGAGGCGGGCATTCCGGAAGGGTGGCTGGGACTGCTCGAAACCCGGGAGGATGTGTCCGGCATGCTGGCCATGGACGAGCACATCGATCTGATCGTCCCGCGGGGGAGCAACGCCTTTGTGCGGCACATCATGGCCAACACGAACATCCCGGTGCTCGGCCACGCCGACGGGATCTGCCACGTCTACGTGGACCGGGAAGCCGATCTGGAGAAGGGCCTGCGGATCACCGTGGACAGCAAGTGCCAGTACGTGGCGGTGTGCAATGCGGCGGAAACCCTGCTGGTGCACGCCGATATCGCCTCCGCCTTCTTGCCCCGGGTTCGCGACGCGCTGGAGGCCGAGGGCGTGGCGCTTCGAGGATGTGAACGGACCCGGGAGTGGATCGACGCGGCCCCGGCCACCGAGGAGGACTGGGGCACCGAGTACCTGGACCTCATCCTGTCCATTCGGGTGGTGGACGGCCTGGAGCAGGCCGTGGAGCACATCAACCGGTACGGCTCGGGCCACACGGACGCCATCGTGACCGAGGACCGGGAACGCGGCGTCCGGTTCATGGACCACGTGGACTCGGCCGACGTGTTTCTCAACTGCAGCACCCGGTTCAGCGACGGGTTTCGATACGGTCTCGGGGCCGAGGTGGGTATCAGCACGAACAAGGTCCACGCGCGGGGACCCGTGGGTCTGGAGGGACTGGTGATCTACAAGTGGCGGCTGTTCGGAAACGGACACGCGGTGGCCGACTACACCGGGGCGTCCGCCCGCCGCTTCGTCCATCGAAGGGTCCCGGAGGGCTGAGCCGGCACCGGTCACACCAGCTCGTACCCCGCCACGTCCCATCGCTCGAGCTTTTCGAAGGCCGCCTCGGCGGCCTCACCGATGACCTTCAGGGAGACGGGCTTGGTGAAAAAATCGTCGAACCCCGCCTTTCGGCACTCCAGGAGCCCGAACAGGTCCGTGTACCCGGTCAGGGCGTAGAGCACCGCAATGGGGTTGTCGACCCGGATTCGGCTGCACAGCTCCAGGCCGTTCATGCCCCCGAGGTTCATGTCCAGGAACATGACCATGAGGCTCTCCCGCCGGAGGACCTCGAGGGCCTCCTCCCCGGAGGCCGCCGTCCTCACCACATAACCCTTCCGGGCCAGCGCCCTTTCCAGAACCTCCCGAATGGAGGGCTCGTCATCGACCACCAGGATGCGCTGTTCCATGTTGCCGGGCCGCCGATCCCCGCGCGGAGCGTCCTCATGAGTGTCATCAGAACGAGACGTCACGCTCCCCCTCCTCCGCCTGGGAAGAGGAGTCGATGTCCAGGATCTTTCCCTCCAGATACTCCTTGGTCCTGTAGCTCGTGATGTTCATGAGCTTCCGCGTGATCTCCCCCATGCGCCGGACCTGCTCCAGAATCTTCTGAATCTGCGGGTAGGCCCGGTGGTCCTCGGACATCTCCATGAGGCAGAGCTCCCCGTACCCCGAGATACCCATCAGGGGTTGATTCATCTCGTGGCACACCGCCCCGGCCGTCTCCACCAGGGCCTGGAGCCGCTCCTTCTCCACCCGCTCCCGCTCCGCCTGCTTGAGCTCGCTGATGTCGGAGACGCTCTCGATCAACCAGTCCTCGCCCTCCACCTCGATGGCCAGGACCGTTTTCAACACCGGGATCTCGTCGCCGTCGGCCGTGTAGAGAATGCTCTCGGAGCGATCCATGGGCTTCCCACCGTCGGAGATGGGGCAGCTCCCCTTGGCCCAGGGGCAGATGAAGTCGTGGCACACCCTGCCCACGATCAGGTCCACGGGCAGTCCGATGAGGAGGCACGCCTGGGGGTTGGCGTCCAGGATGCGGCGGCTCTTCGCATCGATCACCAGAATCGCCTGCGGCAGTGCGTGGAGGAGGAGCTCCAGCCGCTCGCTTCCCTTGCGAAGCGCTTCCTCGGCCCTCTTGGCCGCCGTGATGTCCCTCAGCACCAGGAGCCCCCCGATCTTGGCACCGTCCTTGTCCAGCAGCGGGGAGAACCGGGCGTCCAGGACCCGCCCCGAATCCCGAAAGGGGACCTCCCGCTGGGCCTCGACCCCTTGCTCGATCAGCCGGACCAGCGCGGGACGCCCCGCCAGCGCCCGGGAAGCCGGCTCTCCGGGGGGCATGTCTCCGCGGGGGCCGATCTCCGCCCTGGCCCTCGTATTCATCTCCACGACGCGCCCGGTGGCGTCCACCACGATGATGCCGTCCTTCAGGTTCTCCAGCAGGGCGTTCCGGGCCAGAGGCAGGAGATCGAACAGGCGGTAGTGAAACAGACCGAAGGCCACGATGACGCCGGTCAGGGTGAAGGCGAACGGCGTCAGGTCCAGGTGGCCGAAGGGACGGATGCCGGCCACATAGCTCAGGTTGATCACAAGGGGGATGGAGACGCCTGCGAGCATGATGCCGGCCTGGCGTCGATACAGGTGGGACGACGTCATGCAGACTAGGAAGAGGACACGCGTGCCGGCGATCAGACAGAGGTACGAGTAGGCCACGTGGATCCAGTAGCCGGGTCCGGGGGTCAGGGCGTGGAGGACGAAGGCGCCGTTCGGGTCCAGCGCCACGTCCCGATAGTACAGGTGGTGAAGGGGGTTCGTACCCACGAGGATGACCGTAAGCAGGGGCAACACCAACAGGCCGGCCAGGCCTTTAGGGGACAACCCCCGATCCCTTCCGGCATACTGGAGAGTGAACACCAGCCAGAGCACGGGCGAGGAGACGATCCCCAGGTACCCGGACACCAGCCAGAACCACATGCCGGCCGGGTCCGTGCTTGCCAGCTCCATGCCGTAGGCAAGCGACCACCATCCCAGGGCCGCCATGAGAAGCGGGAAGGCCCGGGTGGAGGTGGTCTTTCGCCGTCGCCACACATACGCCCCCACGGCTGCGGCCACCAGAGCGCTGCCGACGAGGGACCAGGCATAAGGGTTCATGGTCATCTACACACCCGCAGGGAAACCTTGTTGGGCATCCGAGGAAAGCAAGACGCCGTGAACTCAAGCAAAAGCACAAATCATGCCAGTCTCGGGGGCCTTCTGGCCCGACGCCGCATCCGGGACGCCCGAATCGCCCAACGGTCTCGAAGAACCAAGGCGGAAGGCACGGAAAAGGGAAAATCGGCCGCCTCCGGACGTTGCATGAATATTTTTCAAAAAAATCGTGGTTCAGGGGGTTCCTAGGGCGGGAAACCCGGTCAACCGTCAAGCGATCAACAGGGCGACAGGGGCGGGCCGGCGATGCGGTAACGACGCCCTCGGACGAGCACAAAGGCATATCCTTCCTCGTCGAACTCCAGAAGATCCGCCATGCGCACGAGGGCGTTCTCGGTGAAACGCACCCGGTGCTCGCCCAGGCGGATGTAGAGCACCTCGTTTCGAAGAAAGAGCTTTCGCGGCCTGAGCCGCTCCCGCCGGCCCGTGTTGAGGACGAGGAGAATGTCGTCGCCTTTGACCACGTCAAAGACGAACAACGCCGTGTCCTCGTGGGGGAAGTAGACCTTCTCGCGGAAGTCCGGGTGATCCTGCACCAAATGGTACCCTCCCTCGTCCTTTTGAATGCAGGAATGGAAGTAGGCGATGATCCGGGGGTTCTCGAACCGGCCCTGCTCCGCGTGCTGCCAGTTTCCATGAGCATCCAGGCCGAAGACGGCCTGCTCTCTGGGCACGATGACCTCTCTGCGTTCCCTGGCCAAAACGGCTTTCCTCCTATGAACCGGCGACCGTCGGATTCGAGGAGTTCGGGGCCTTCCCCGGTTCCGGGAGCAAAAACCCGGAACCGCCGCTCCTGCCCGGGGTGCGAACCAGGCCGCCCGCCAGCTTGATCAGCCCCCAGAGGACGAGAAGGGGCGCCACCACGGTCTGCAGGAGAAACACCACCATGAGGCTCGTGATGTGTTCGATCCCCCCCTCCACCGTGTCCTTCAGGGCCTCCAGCCTTCTCTGAACGGCGAGGGCCTCTCTGGTGTCCTCGTAGCGCTTCTTCAGCCGGCCGAGCAGACCGTCGCCGGGTTGTTCCTCGGCCTCGGGCGGCACGATGGGCATGCGGATCTTTCCTCGAATCGCCTCGAGGCTCTGGGTGGACCGGTCATACCGCTCCGCGAGAAAGGCCTCGTCGAGGGCCCGGTTCGTCACACCGATGATCGGGATGCACAGGCGGACCACCACCGCCGCGACGAGCAGCCGCATCCCCAGGGACCATATCCGGGTGCGGCTTCGCAGGGGCAGCCAGAGCCCGGCGAGGAGCAGGATCATGGAGACCGACAGCAGTACACGAAGCCCGAACCAGGACCCCACCTCCATGAGCACGCTCTGGACCCCCAGAGACACCGTGCTGAGGAGCAGAATCCACGAGAACCGCTCGATCAGGTCGTTGACCGGGTCGAGGACCTCGCCCACGGAGAGGCGGACCCCCATGCCGGCCGGGGACACGGCCACCTCGGTCCCCTGCACCGCCGAGATGGCCGCATTGAGCATGCGTGCGACGGCGTAGGTGGTCAGGGCCTTTTTCACGGCCCCGTCATAGTAGGCCGACGCGCCGGCATCCAGCTCCGAAAGGGGGGTGCGGCGGAGCAGCTCCTCCATCGCGGCGGTCAGAGAAAGGACCGCCACCAGGGCCGCCGCCACACTCAGGATGATCCTTCGCCGCGTTGGGGACGAGACGAACCGGTTCATGGAGCGCTCCTCTTTCCCGTGGTGGGACCACCGTTCATCATGACGCCTCGTGACCCGGTCGGCAAGGGATTTCCCGATTTTCCACCCAGTCCCTTTTCTCGAGGGGCCCTTTCCGCTATGCTGGTCCCGTGAGCCCGAACCGGACACCTTTCTGGCAACGCAAGCCCCTGGAGCAGATGACTCCGGAGGAGTGGGAGTCCCTCTGCGACGGGTGCGGCAACTGCTGCCTGGAGAAGCTCGAGGACGAGGAGGGCGGGGAGATCCACGTGCTTCCCGTGGCCTGCGAGTATCTGGACACCACCACGGGCCGATGTCTGGTCTATACGGACCGCCAGCTGGTCAGCGGGGACTGCATCGTGCTCACCCTCGAGACGCTTCGAGACATCCAGTGGCTCCCGGAGACCTGCGCCTACCGCCTGCTGAAGGAGGGCAAACCGCTCCCGTGGTGGCATCCCCTGGTCTCTGGAAGCTGGAGGACCGTCCACGAGGCCGGCGTTTCCGTGCGGGACCGGGTCCTGCCGGGCCGGCACGTCCACCCCGAGGACCTCCGCCGAGGCCCGGGCCCAAGGAAACGACGCTGAGCGTATACAAAAGGGCACGTCGTTCTGCACGAAAGCATACGCCTCACGTCTCGAGCGGCTGGTTCCATTCACGCTTCACCCTCGGCTTATTTCCCGTCATTCCAGAAGGATAGGACCGTTTGCACAGCGAACCTCCACCATGCGGCCCGTTGCCCTTCGCGGCAAGAAGGAGGTATCTCGAGACGGGGTACTGGAAGCCGGCGGGGGCCGGAGCGTGGGCAAGCGGCTCAAGACGCAGCGATCTTCTGAAGAAAAGGCCGGGCGAGCTCCCGGGCGATGAGCGGTGCGTTTCCCCCGGCACGGTTGTTCACCACCATGTTGACCCGGACGTCCTCTTCGAGGGCGTTCGCGGCGACCTCCACCGCCTCCTCGATCATGCCCGGGGTCGGCATGCCCTCCACCAGCCGGTCGAAAGGAAATGCCTGTTTGTAGGCGTCCTCGTACCGGATGCCTCTCGGGGTCATCAGCCGGACCACGCAGTCGCCCTCGGCGTTGAAAAACCGGCCGCCGGCCTTTTGAAGCTGCTTTCGAAGCGAAGGCAGCCAGGTCCAGTGGCTGAGGACCTG
>CAYYVD010000144.1:0-11685 GCA_964475045.1 uncultured Desulfobacterales bacterium
TTCCCCTGCCCATCGACCCGCTGCTGCCGGAGCTTCGCGCCCGGCTCGAGCAGGAAGCGCGGTTTCTGATCATGGAGCCGGCCGGGCACGTGGGCGGGCGGGCCTTCGAGCGGGAGCTGGCCCTGACCTCGAAGAGCGGGTTTCGAGAAGTGGCCCGACCCCGGGTCGTTCGCGAGCGGTGCGCGCTCCTGACGAGGGCCGGGGACCGGGTGGACCCGTGACAAGGCCCGAAGGCGAGTACGAGCCCAAGCAAAGGCGGGCCGGGGAGACCAAGGCCCGCATCCTGGACGCGGCCCTGGAGCTCTTTTCGGACAAGGGCTTCCACGGGACCAACACCAAGGAGATCGCCGCAGCGGCCGGGGTGGCCACGGGCACGCTCTACCGCTACTTTCGGGACAAGAAGGCCGTCTTCATGGGGGTCTGGGTCCGCATGGAGACCGGGATGCGCGAGCGGATCTTCGGCTTCGGGCGACGGCTGGCCGGGGAGCGGCCGAAGCCTCGCCGGCTCCTGGAGACCTTTGTCCGGTACGCCATGGAGGCCCATCACGCCCACCGGGGTTTCCACCGGGAGGTCATGGCCCTTCAGCTCCTGGATCCGGACGTGGCCGCCTTCAACCGGGAACGGGAGCAGCGCATCCTGGAAGAGCTTCGAGTCTTCTTCGAGGGCCTTCGCGGGCTGCTCCGGGTCCGCGACCTGGAGGCCGCCACGGAGCTGGTGTACCTGACCGTGGAGGAGACGGCCAACCGCGCGGTCATTCACGAGTCCGGCGCGGGGGAGGAGCGGCTCGTCGCCGCCCTCACGGACATGTTGTCCTGCTATCTGCTGCAGGATTGAGGTGTTTTCAGCCGCTTTCGGCATTTCTTCCTTGTCAAGGGTTCTGAAGATGGCCTATACATGAGGTTGCATCCACGACCCTTCGAACCGGGGGACCCGTATGCCGGAAGCACCCGTTCACTACCGACGAGACGCCCAGGTGGGCGTCATCACCTTCAACCGGCCGGAGCGGTTGAACGCCATCAACAAGGATTTCTTGAGGGCGTTCATGGCCTGCCTCGACGAGGCCCGCACCGACGCCGAGGCCCGGGTGATCATCCTGACCGGGGCGGGACGGGCCTTCTGCGCCGGGGAGGACCTGAAGGAGACCGGCGAAGGCAAGGACCTGGAGACGTGGCGGGAGGAGGTGGAGCGCCTCCAGGACGTGGAGCGGCTGATCCTGAAGCTGGGAAAACCCCTCATCGCGGCCGTGCCCGGGTATGCTCTGGGAGGCGGGTGTGAGTTCGCCATGAGCTGCGACATTCGAATCGCCGCCGAGGACGCCGTGTTCGGGTTTCCCGAGACCGGTGTGGGGTTGACGGTCACCACCGCCGGCACCAAGCTCCTGACCCAGCTCGTGGGGTTGGGCAAGGCCAAGGAGCTCGTATTCACCGGGGAGTTCGTGGATGCGGAGACCGCAGAGCGGATCGGGCTCGTCAACCGGGTGGTCCCGAGGGTGCGTCTCATGGATGAGGCCCTGGCCATGGCCGGGGTCATTGCGGAGCGGTCCCCCCTGGCCCTCGATCTCTCCCGGATCGCCATCGACCAGGGCCTGGACGCCACCTTCGAGCAGATCCTGGAACTGGAGGCGGGACACCTCATGATCTGCATTCAGTCCCAGAACCAGACGGACTACGTCCGGCGGAAGCTGGAGGAGATGTCCAGGGACTGACCGGAGCCCCGGTCCGAGCGCCGCACCCTGTCCGCGGAAAGGGCGCCCATGGACGAGCGTTCCATGTTCAACGCGGAGATGGAGTCCCTGTCGCCTGCGGACCAGCGACGCATGGAGCAGGAGAGGCTGGACCGCCAGCTGGAGCACGTGTTCACCCGCAGCCGCATGGTTCGAGACAAGCTCTCGAGGGCCGGCATCCCGCTCACCCCGTTTCACGACCCGGCTCGACTGCTCGAGCTTCCCTTCACCACCAAGACCGATCTTCGCGAGTCCCAGGAGCGGGAACCCCCCTTCGGGGACTTCCTGGCCGTCCCTGCTTCGTCCGTTCAGCGGGTGCACCGCACCTCCGGAACCACGGGCCGGTTCGTGTACACGGCGCTCACTCGAAAGGACCTGGAGGTCACCCGCGACTGCGGGGCCCGGGCCTTCTGGGCGGCCGGCCTCCGCCCCCGCCGCCGAGTGGTCCACTGCCTGAACTACTGCCTGTGGATGGGCGGGTACACGGACCACGCCAATCTCGAGACCACCGGAGCCACGGTCTTCCCCTACGGGGTGGGCAACTCCCGCCACCTGATCCGGGTCATTCGAGAGGCCGGAATCGACACCCTCTCCTCGACGCCGTCCTACCCGAAGGTCCTGGAACCGGTGGTGCGGGAGGCCCTGGGCATGGAACCGCAGGACCTGGGGCTTCGGCTCGGGCTGTTCGGGGGTGAACCGGGCCTGGACGATCCCAGGGTGCGGGAGCGGATCTCGAGCACCTGGGGCATGACCGTGCGCAACGCCAACTACGGCGTCTCGGACGCGCTGTGCAACTTTGCGGCCCAGTGCCCCGACAATCCCGACCTCCACTTTCTGGGGCAGGGCGCCCTGCTGGCGCAGCTCATCGATCCGGCCGATGTGAGCGACGTCCCGATTCGCGAAGGGTCCGTGGGGGAGATGGTGCTGACCCACCTCGCCAAGGAGGCCCAGCCCCTGGTGCGGTACCGGACCTCGGACATCCTGGAGATCACCGGGACCGGGCCGTGCCGCTGCGGGCGCACCGGCTTCCGGTTCCGCGTGATCGGACGGTCCGATCACATGCTTCACGTGCGGGGCATCAACGTCTTTCCGGCGGGCATCGGGCAGGTGCTGGAGACTCTGGTCCCCGAGGTGACCGGGGAGTTCCAGATCGTGGTGAACCACCCCTCACCCTACAGTACCCTGGACGTGACCGTGGAGCACGGGGCCTCCGTGCGGTCCCAGGACAAGGCGGGGCTTGCCGGGCGCGTGGAGGAATGCGTCAAGGAGGCCTTGGGGATCACCGTCCACGTGACCCTGGCGGCCCCCGGGGCCATTCAGCGGACCGACACCGGCAAGGTGCTGCGTGTCCTGAAGACCTACTGACAACCCACCCCATCCTTTGTGCGGTTCGACAAGGAAGACCGGCATGGTAGACCCCTCAGCTGCAGCACCCCGTCCCGCCGGGTCGAATGCGACCCTCCACCAGGTCCTCTCGGGGATCAGCGCCGGTGCGGTGAACGGGATCCTGGCCGTCATGGTGCAGATCTCCTTTGCCGCCATCATCTTCTCCGGAGACCTCGCCGTCCACTTCTCCAGAGGCATCGGCCTGACCCTGCTGGGGGGGTGGTGTTCGGCGGGGTGCTCGCGCTGCGCAGCTCGGTCCGCGGGGCGGTCGCCATCACCCAGGACGCCCCGTGCGCCATCATGGGCCTGGCCGCGGCCTCGGTGGCGGCCGGGCTTCCGGCGGCGGCCGGGTCGAACGAGGTCTATGTCACCATCGTGGCCATGATCTCCGCCTCCACGCTGATCACCGGGGGGACGTTCTATCTCCTGGGGCGATTTCGCCTCGGCAACCTCATTCGATTCATTCCCTACCCGGTGGTGGGCGGTTTTCTCGCCGGGATCGGCTGGCTGCTGTTCAAAGGGGGCGCCGACGTCATGACCGGTCTTTCGCTCGGGCCGTCCAACCTGGCCGAGCTCCTGGACCGACCTCTGCTCCTGAAATGGGTCCCCGGCGTCGGTCTTGCAGGTGTGCTACTGTTCGTGTCCAAGCGGTTCAAGCACTATCTGGCCATGCCGTCGACCCTCGTCTGCATGGTGGCGCTCTACTACCTGGTGCTGGCCGCAGCCGGGGTCTCCGTGTCCTCGGCCGCCGAGCGGGGGTGGCTGCTCGGTCCCTTTCCCGAAGGGGCGCTCTGGAAACCTCTGTCGCCGGCCGTGTTGAGCGGGGTCGATTGGGGGCTGATTTTTCAACAGGGGGGCGCCTTCGGTACGGTGGTCCTCCTCAGCACCATTTCCATCCTGCTCAACATGAGCGGCCTGGAGCTCATCATGCGCCGGGACGTGGACCTCAACCACGAGCTGAGGACCGCCGGTCTGGCCAACGGGCTGGCGGGGCTCGGCGGAAGCCCGTCGGGGTACCCCACGTTGAGCCTGTCCGCGCTCGGTTTCAAGCTCGGCGCGGACAGCCGCCTGATCGGGCTCACCTCGGCCGTGCTCTGCGGCGTGTGCCTGTTTCTGGGCGCGGGTCCCTTGTCCTACCTGCCGCGCTGCCTGGCCGGGGCCCTGCTGCTGTTCGTGGGCCTGGAGTTTCTGCTGGACTGGGTCCACAAGGGGTGGAGCCGGCTGCCCAGGACGGACTACGTGCTGGTGGTCCTGATCCTGGGGGTGATCGCGGTGTTCGGGTTCCTGAAGGGGGTCGCGGCGGGTGTGGTGGTGGCGGTCCTTCTCTTCATCGTCCGTTACAGCCGGGTGGAGGTGGTGCGGATGGCCCTCTCCGGACGCACGCTCCGGAGCAAGGTGGATCGGGCCGTGCCCTTGAAGTGGATTCTGAGGCGGCGGGGCGACTGCCTTCAGGTGCTCTTCCTTCAGGGGTTCCTGTTCTTCGGCACCGCCAACCGCCTGTTCGAGCGGGTGAGCGATCTGGCCTCCCGGGAGGACGGCTCCCGGTTGCGCTTTCTCGTGTTCGACTTCAGGCAGGTCACGGGCCTGGACTCCTCGGCCGTGAACAGCTTCGCCCGCATGGAGCAGCTGGCCGAGGCGAGGGGGTTCATGCTCCTGCTGACCCACCTGGCCCCCGGACCGGCCGCAGGGTTCGAGCGGGAGGGGTTGACGGGAGGCGAGAGCCCCTGGGTCCTGGTGTTTCCCAATCTGGACCGGGCCCTGGAGTGGTGCGAGGAACGGATCCTGGCCTCCGAAGAGGGCGCCGGGCAAGAGCTCCTGGAGGCGGCGTACGAGGACACCATGGAGCGGCTTCGCCAGCAGGAGGACGTGGAGAACCTGGTCCGGGAGCTGGAAGGCCGCCTGGAGAACCTCCGGCTGGACGCGGGGGAGGTGCTCATTCGGCAGGGGGACCCGCCGGCGGGGCTCTACTTCGTGGAGAGCGGAGAGGTCACGGTGTGGCTGGACCGGGGCGGGGACGCCGCCACCCGGCTCCGGACCTGCGGCATGGGCAGCGTGGTGGGGGAGATGAGCCTTTACCGGGAGGCCGAGGCCACGGCCACGGTCACCGTCTCCAAGCCGGCCGTGGTGCACCACCTGAGCCGTGAGGCCCTCGAGGCGCTCGAGGAGGCGGACCCCGGGCTGGCGGCCCGGCTGCACCGCACCCTTGCGCGCCAGATCGCCGATCGGTTGGCCGACGCCCGGATCACGGTGCATTCACTGATCTGAAAAACACCGGCGGCCCGGAGGAGGAAAACCTCCACCGGACCGCGTCAAGCGTCGCCAAAAGCTTTCGAAATCCCGGTCGTCCAGGGGGATGACCCGGTCCGGATCCACCTCGGAGCTGGAGGACGGTCGCCGGGCCAGGTTCCGCACCTCGTCGGGCACCACGGCAACGCCGGAGCCAGCCTCCCCGGCCCGGGCCGCATCCACAGTGGCGTTCAGTGTCGGCAGGTTGGTCTAGAAGGCGATCCCGTCGATTCCCTGCAGGCTGATGACCCCCTTGACATGGGGCGCGCTCTCCGGCATCGGCCGGATGGGCATCCTGCCGATGATCTTCCGGGTGTTCATGAGAGCGACCCCGTAGGACTCCCCGCCCAGGAAAAAGAGCAGGTACTTGCCTCGCCTCTCCGGCCCGTCCTTCGCCGATTGCGTTCGAGCGGATGCCGTTACGTTCATGATCAAGCTCCTGTCCTCTTTGCTGGTGTCGATCCCGCCCGGCGGATGGGCCGGTCGGCCTGTGCTTCATCCTCGGGCGGCATCAGGCTGGAGCATGGAGCGTGCCACCGCTGCCCATCCGTCGGAACGTAAGGCAACAGTTGGGATTTTCAGGGAATTTCAGGCAAGCGTCGGCAGTACCTGGTTGGCCGGCCTACCACGGGCCGCCCTTCCATTCTGACGGGTGCAAGAAGGAAAATGCCTTGAATCTTAGCGGGTTCCGTGGGGACATGCCATTCCGGAAGGGTATGGGGCGAACAGTCCGAACTGGACACCGAGGCGCATGGGGTTTATCCTGGGGCATCTGGAGGCACAGCCATGGACGGGTATGTCAAGGTAGCCACACTGGAGAACGAGATCGAGGCCCTGCTGCTCGAGTCGGTGCTCGAGGAGCGCGGCATCCCCTACGCTCTCCGCTCCTATCACGACACGGCCTACGACGGCCTGTTCCAGGCCCAGAAGGGGTGGGGCGTGGTGACGGCGCCCGAGGACCGGCGGGCCGAGGTGCTCGAGATTCTGGAGGACCTGCGGGAGACCCGGCTCCCCACGGAGAAGGGCGGCTGAAGCCTCTCGATCGGCCCTAGGCGATGTCGGACTTGCAGGCCGCGATCGCCTCCTCGAGGTCCTCAGCCTGCACCTCGTGCACCAGGACCCCGGCGTCGGAGAACACGTACCCCGGTCCCCGGTGCCGGATCTCGCCTCGAAGCAGGGTCTCGTCCACGTTTTGGGAGACCAGCCACTCGGCCACACAGATGCCTTTGCCTCGTTCCACCCGGGTGCAGGGGTTCTCGAGGATCTCCTGGGTCTCCACCTCCCGGTCCGTCAGCCGGATCACCACCAGAGCGAACCAGGGGGACTCGCCGAAGTGCTCGCTGAGGCGGCCCGAGCGGTCCGCCAGGGGCACCGCGACCTTGGTGTGGGTCCGCTTGCGGGGTTCGTAGTGGATGGTGATGCGCTCCACACGGGGGACGTGCTCGCGCACCCGTTGCTCGATGTGCTCGCTCACCCGGTGGGCCTTCTGGAGGTCGTCCGTGCGGAGCGTCACGCTGGCCTGCAGAAAGCGAAAGCGCCCTGCGTTTCGACCCACCAGGGACTCCACCTCGGCCACCATGGGTTCCTCTTGAATGATCCCCCGGACGTCCATGAGGGTCTGGGGGTCGAGCGAGGCGTCCAGAAGGACCCGCATGCCGTCCTTGAGAAGCTCCCACCCGGCGTGTGCGATGAACACCAGGACCAGGACCGCCGCCGCCCGGTCCAGGGGGATGCCCAGGATGCGGATTTGAACGCCGGCATAGCCCAGGGACACCGAGGCGAGCACCAGGGCCGAGGAGAGGACGTCCACCTGGCGATGGCGGCCTTCGGCCGTGAGGGTGGGGGACTGGGTCTGCCGGCCCACCCGGAGGGCGTACCACGCGAAGATCAGGGTGGCCAGGGTGCCCAGGGCCATGAGGAGGACGGCAGCCAGGGAGATGCTCGGCGTCCGGGCGGGGGCCGCCAGCGCCTGACGGGCGATCTCATACCCGGCCAGAAAGATGAACAGGGCGATGATCACCGAAATGAGATTCTCGATCTTATAGAGGCCCAGCGGGAAGGTGGGGGTCTTGCGCGTGGAGAGCCTCAGCCCGGCGTAGAGCGCCACCGAGGCGATGCAGTCCGTGGCCGAGTCCATGGCGCTGGCGGTCACGGCCAGGCTGTCGGTGTCGAGGGCCAGAAACCCCTTCATGGCGGCCAGCCCCAGGTTCAGCAGGAAGCCGTAGAGCGCGACCCGCTGAATGCGACGCGTCTCCTGATCCGCTTCGGTCGGCCGGGGGGCTTCGCTGCTTGCGGGTTCGCTGGAGGTGGGGTCCGGCAAGAAAGCCTCCTTATCGGCCGGTCCGGCGGCCTCGGATTCTATCGAGCAAGGTGACGAAAAGGACGCCACCAGAAAGAGTCCATGCAGGCATTGTATCGCACAACCGAGCTTCGTCCAGGGAAAATCGGGCGGTTGACCCGCCGGCCCGAGCTCGCATACACTGGGCTCGGCGATATGGTTTCAAGGAGGTAAGTGCAGCCATGGGACGGCAATGGGAGACGGTTTACGCCGGGCGGAGGACGAGCCTGGACCGCGCCCTCAAGGAGGTCAAACGCGGGAGCAAGGTGTTTCTGGGGACGGCCTGCGCCGAGCCCCAGTACCAGGTCCAGGGGTTGATCGACCGGGCGGACATCCTGAGCGACGTGCAGCTCCTCCACTTCGTGACCCTGGGGGACGCCCCCTACACGGCGGCCCGGTTCGACAACCGCTTCCGGCACAACGCCTTCTTCGTGGGCCCCAACAGCCGGGACGCCATCAACGAGGCGCGGGCGGATTACACGCCGGTCTTCATCTCGGAGATCCCGGGACTGTTCCGAGAGGGCATTGTCCCCCTGGACGTGGCCCTGATCCAGACCACGCCGCCGGATCGCCACGGCTTTGTGAGCCTGGGCATCTCCGTGGACATCGTGCGGGCCGCGGACGAGTCGGCCAGGGTGGTGATCGCCCAGGTCAACCGCCACATGCCGCGAACCCTGGGGGACACCTTTCTCTCCGTGGAGAAGATCGCCTGGTGGAGGTGGCCTACACCATTCACGAGGCGTACCAGGGCCGGGGGTTCGGTTCGCTTCTCCAGGAACGCCTCGAGGGGTACGCGGAGCGAAAGGGCTTTGCCGGGGCCACGGCCTATCTGTTCGAGGGAAACCGGGCCATGCTTCGGACCTTCGCAAAACGCGGACCCTACGAGCGGGAGGCATCGGACGGCGGGGTGATCCGCATCGTCCGGCGATTCGATCAGGAGGATTCAGCATGATCTTCGATCGGACCGGCCGTGTCCGGGACCGCCTCCATGTCCTGGGCACGGCCTCCGTACCCGTTTATCTGCTGGACGGCCCCGAGCCGGTGCTCTTCGACGGGGGCATGACTTGCCTGGGAGGGCTCTACGAGCAGGCGGTCCGGGAGGTCCTGGGGAGCCGCTCTCCGTCGCTCCTCTGCCTGACCCACGTGCACTTCGACCACTGCGGGGCGGTGTCCAGGCTTCGCAAGGCCTTCCCCGGCCTGCAGGTGGCCGGGTCCAGGCGTTCCCAGGAGATCCTCGAGAGGCCCAACGCGATTCGGCTCATTCGCGAGCTCAACCGGAACGCCGCAGATGCGGTGACGGGGGTGAACCCGTCCCTGCTGGTGGACGAGCCCTTCGAGCCCTTTGAGATCGATCGGGTGATCGAGCCGGGAGCCACTCTGTTCGCCGGTCCGGGCAGCAGCCTGAAGGTCCTGCACACGCCGGGGCACACCTGGGACTTCCTGAGCTTTCACGTCCCCGAGGAGGGCCTCCTGGTGGCCTCCGAGGCCGTGGGGGTGCTTCACCCCAACGGCTATGTGGTGTGCGAGTGCCTGGTGGATTTGGAGGCCTACATGACCTCCCTTCGTCGTGTGGCCGCCCTGAACCCGAAGGTCCTCTGCGCCGCCCACCACTACGTCTTCACGGACGACGACGTGGAGGCCTTCCTCCGCCTGTCCACGCGCACCACCCTCGAGTTCCAGGCCCTGGTGGAACGCATCTGGAAGGAGACCGGCGACGTCCAGAAGACCCTGGAGCGCGTCAAGGCCCTGGAGTACGACCCCATGCCCACCCCGCGCCAGCCCGAGCCCGCCTACCGCCTCAACCTCGAGGCCCGCATCCACGCCGTCCTCCAACGAAAGGAGGGACGTGGGTAAAAAAGCCAAGTTTCCCAAGCCGGCAGAGGATCCACCGCCTCTGTGGCTTCGGTGCACGGGCGGGAGAGACGAAACATAGCTTTTTTACCCACGTCCCTCCTTTCGTTGACCAGGAGCGGCGATTTCGAGTAATCTTAAGGGCGACGGATGGATACAACATGGTGGCTGCGGAGAAGACCCTGACCGTCAGAAAGCAGACATGCAAAGCAAGGGACGGCACTTTCTGCGAGCTGGCCGATGGTATTGTGAAAGATACCAAAACGGGTCTTGAGTGGAAGGCCGGGCCGGATCAGGACGTGACCTGGAGCGAGGCGAAGCGTTGGGTGGAGGGGCTGAATGTGGAAGGGGAGGGGGGCTGGCGGATGCCCACGCTGGATGAGCTGATGACCCTTTATGAAAAGGATCGGGGAAAAACGAATCGAACCTCACTGCTGGAGAATGGGGGCTGGTTTGTCTGGTCGGGAGAGGCCGGGTATTCCTCGTCCGCGGGGGGCGTCAACTTCCGCGCCGGCTTCAGGGACTCGTACGCCCGCGACCTCAGCGACAACCTTCGCGTGTTTGCGGTACGTTCCGGCAGCGACGGGTGATTGGCCCCTTTCAGGGAACAAGAGGAAGTGGATATGATTCGGCGGCCCAATGTGATCCCGCTTATCTTCTTCATCTTCACGCTTTTCACGGCATCGAAAGCGGATGCCGCTAAGCGCGTGGCTCTCGTGATAGGCAACGGAGCCTACTCTACCGCCCCGCTCAAAAACCCACCCAACGATGCCGGAGATATGGCCAGGGCCCTCGAAGAGATGGGCTTCGAGGTGATTCACCTTGAAAACGCCGGGCAGCGTGCCATGGAGGATGCCATCCACAGGTTCGGAAAGAAGAAACCGCTCCGATTTACTGAATTCGATAAAATTGAACAATGATGGGATACATTTATAGGCATAGTATTTACTATAAAAAAACATGCATTATAACCTAAATAGAAAATATAGACTTATTTTTAACCCCATTTTTATGGAGGAATTACTATGCAAATTTATTAAAAATCGTGTTTCGTTGCATATTTGTTTTTGGATTTATCGTAATATGCGTGACATTGATACTGATTAAACCAGAAAACAACGTTATGGCAGAGTCTATTAACATAAACATACAAGATTCAAATAGCCCCGAGCAGGGAAGTAGCACGGAACCTTATGACGACGTCGAGCCTGACCCAACGGGGGGAACGATCGGCGGAGTCCAACCAGGAGATCCGAATTATTACGGAGAGGAAGGAAAAGAAGCGTTGGATCAGTTAAAGGAGGATGCTATCACAGCCAGGCAAATTCTAGATTACAGAAATGCATATCTACCGGATCTTCAGGAGGCCTGGGACGGGGTGCTTGGCGAGAGCTACGATGAGTGGGAGGACTATTTGACCGGCAAACGAAAGGATGTTCCAACGTCTTATTTCGAAGGATTAATTGATGTTAAAAACAATATGACAGAGGAACAATACAACGAAATGCTGCGCAAACTGCGATCATATGAATTGCATTCATATGACTAGCCATAGGGTGCTCAGCCTCGCTTGGATATGCTGTAAGCCATTGAAATGACTAGGCTGGGTCTCCATGGGGGGGCTTTTTGCGATTTCATCTTTTACCGGATTCACGAGTTGGAACCCGATGAGGCGGACTGCTTCCTGTTCGACACCACCAACTACTTCACCTTCATGGACAGCAAGACCTCATCCGAGCTGGCTGCTCGCGGGAAGAACAAGGACGGCAAGGACTGGCTCCGCCAGGTGGGTCTGGCGCTTCTCATCGCACGCCCCACCGGGTTGCCCCTCTTCTTCCGGGAGTACGAAGGGAACTGCCACGACTCGAAGCTCTTCAACCGGATTCTCGAGGAAGTCTTCGAGGCCATGGAGCGGTTGGGGCGCTCCGGGGCCCGGCTCACGGTGATCTTCGACAAGAGCAACAATTCCAAGACAAACTTCGCTCTCCTTGACTCCCTTGAGGTGGGCTTCGTGGGGTCTGTGAAGCTGGACGAGCACAAGGACCTGGCCGAAATCCCCAACGATGATCCTCGCTTTGAGAGCTATGCGAAGCTGGAGGG
>CAYYVD010000145.1:0-11657 GCA_964475045.1 uncultured Desulfobacterales bacterium
ATTTCGTCGAGAAACAGGGTTCCGCCGTCCGCGGCTTCGATCTTACCCGTCTTTCGATCCGCTGCACCGGTGAAAGCCCCCTTCTCATATCCGAAGAGCTCCGCCTCCATGAGTGTCTCGGGCAGGGCGGCGCAGTTGAGGGTGATCATGGGCCGGTTCTTTCTCGGCCCGGCGCTGTGAATCAGCCGAGCCAGGAGCTCCTTCCCGGTCCCGCTTTCCCCCAGGATGAGCGTGCTGGTCTTGGAGTTGGCCACCTTGAAGGCGTCGGAGATGACCTTCTGAAGGGCCGGGCTCTCCCCCACGATGGCATAGCGGCTGTCCAGCTCCTCACGCAGGTCCCGGTTTTCCTTCTCCACATTTTGAATGCGTTTGGCGTTGCGGATGGCCATGGAGGCGAGCCCTGCAAAGGCCGTCAGGGTCTTCATGTCCTCCTCCAGAATGGCGCTCCCGTCCTCCTTGTCGATGATCTCCACCACCCCGATGATCTCGCTGTCCACCTTCATGGGAACACAGGCGATGGAGCGAGTCTCGAACCCGATGGACTCACTGATCTTCTTGTACCATCGATCGTCTTTTCGAACGTCGGGGATGAGCAGGGGCTCTCCGGTCAGGGCGACGTGCCCGGCGATCCCCTGCCCCAGACTCACCTCGAACTTCCGGACCTCGTCCTTCTTTTCTCCGGTGGCCACCTTGAAGTACAGCTTGCCGGTCTTGCGATCCAGCAGGAGCAGGGAGCTGGCCTTGGCCCGCATCATGTCCGTGGCCGTGTGGATGATGAGCTCCAGAAGCTGATCCAGGTCCAGCACCGAGGAGACCCAGGTGGTGATCTCCTTGAGACGGTCGATGGTCAGAGGCTGCTTTTTCGGCACGGGGTTCATCCTTTGTCTCCGTTTCTTCGTTTCACGCGATCAGCCGCTTCAGGCGTCTTCCGCAGAGAGGCCTTTCACACGTGACAGGTAGGGTAACAGGCCGCCGGGCGATTGTATACTTTTTTGTTTGCACCGGACGGACATCCGTGAAAACAGGTGTGTAGAATCAGGCACAACTGTATACTTTTGTGCTTCTCCCTGACAGCGGAGCGTGACGGCAACGAGGCTGCTCGCTCGGACAACAAATCATAAAGCAATGCGTTAAGCGTTTATACTCAAAACCGAGGTCTTTGGCGCGGGTCTTGCTGTTTGATTTGGTCGCAACGGGGCGGGTGGTTGAACGAACCGGCATTCACCAACGACGCAACGCGCGAGGAGGATGGTGTGAACGGCAGCATCGAGGAAGCCATGGACTCATCGGCCGCGTGCGGATCCCGGCACTTGAAAGGGTTGATCCGGGAGGCTCGGGTCTACCGGGAGCAGGGGCTCCTGGCCCAGTCCCGGGACAGGTACCTCGAGGCCATCGAGGCGCTGGAGCTCGACTGCTTCGACGACCGGAGCGCCCTCAGGGCCTCCCTGCAGGAGGCAGTCGACCGGGTGGAGCAGGAGATCGACGAGGTGGATCGCGCAGACGAACCTCCCGAGCTCTCCGGTGACACTACACTCTGGACATCCACGTGGAGGCGGCATGAGAGGCGGGAACGTCGCTCGTTTCGAGCAAGGAGAACCAAAAGGAGCGAGCACAGGAGGTCGAACGGTTTCGGTTATGGAAACATGTGGGGCTTCTCATGAGCCGTGCCGTGGCCGAGATGATGGAGACGTCCGACGCCCCCCTCATGGATCAGAACCTGCTGGAGTCCGGAATCTACACCATCAGCGAGGGGAAGACCTGGGTGGTGGGCTCCACCCGGCGGGGCTATCTTCCCCTCTGCGGGTTGAACGAGCGGGATGTGCTCGGGCGGGTCCCCTTCCTGGACATCGGGCACGAGCCCCACAGGGCGTCCGTGCTGTCCCAGAGGGTTCTTCGAGTCGAGGCGCTGGACTCGGGCGCCCTGAATCAAGAGTACGAAACCCTTTCGCAGACGTTCAAGGGCCTCATTCACAACGCGGGAAGCTGCATCTCCGAGACCACCCGTATCGCCTGCCGTTCCTGAGAGGGTCCGGAGACGCGGCTCCGCCCGGTCCTCACCCGCAATACCCCTTTCGAGGCCCTTCGGGCTCCGTCCACCGACGCCGCGCTTGAACGGCCTTCCTTCCTGTGGTATCTCTGTCTTCGCTGTCGCAGAATTCGATTCGGGTTCCAACGCCGGGGCGCTTGCCCCGCGCCTCGATCGTTCTTCGGGGACCTCTGAGACCCGGATAGGGCAGGCGGAAGGAAGGAAGCATGAACCAGATGCGCGCCGATCCTCGATGCGGGGACTGCTTGAGGGCGCTGGCCGCCAATGCGGTGCGCCTGGCCATGGGGAAGGAGGAACGGATCCGCGGAGACGAAACCCGCGAGGAGGTCCTGGCGCTTCTCGAGGAGGGCCTGGCGCAGGGATGGACCTCCCCGGTGATCGCCAACCGGATGCTTCGTGAGATCACCCGGAGGTCCGGGAACGAGGACCCTTACGCAGCCTTCAAGGAAAGGGAGCTTGCCGGGGCGCGGGCTGTTTTCGCCTCCGTGGCGCCGAAGGTGGGCTCGGACCTTCGCTCGCGCATCGGACTGGCCGTGCTGGGAAACACGCTGGACTTCTTTCGGGACCCGGACGTGGTCCTGGAGGAGGTCCCGGCGCTCCTTCGAGAAGGTGTGCGGTTCGAGCGGGATGACATTGCCCGGCTCGATCGCTGCCTGGACGGCCGGCCCGAAAGAGTTCTTTACCTGACGGACAACACCGGCTTCCCCTGTTCGAGGCCCTGGCCGAGAGATCGAAGCAGTGCACTCTGGTCCTCAAGGGCGGCCATGCGTTGAATGACCTGACGAGAAAGGAGCTTCAGTTGAGCGGGCTGGCCGACCGGTTCACCGAGGTGGCGGACACGGGTACCGACGGCGCCGGCATCGATTGGGCCTGGGTGTCCGGGGACTTCCTTTCCCGCATCCGCGAGGCGGACCTGATCGTGGCCAAGGGCATGGCCAACTTCGAAACGGTCTATCCGGAAGCCCTCGGCGCGCCTGCCTTCTTCCTGTTCCGGGTCAAATGCGAGCCCATTCGGGACATGGCCGGCGTCCCGGTGGGCGGCTTCGCCGCCCTCTGGAAGGACGGGGAGGGGCAAAGGGACGGGACGTGAACGAGGAGTTCAAGGCACTGGACATCGGCGATCAGGCCGTTTTCACCCGGGTGTTTCGAATGGACCCGCCGAGGACCTCGGAGTCGACCTTCACGAACCTGTTCATGTGGCGGCACCGGTATCGGCCGGAGTGGCGTCTGCACAGAGGCTGTCTCCTGATCCTGTGCAGGCCGGAGGGGGGGGGCGCCTTCGCGTTGCCGCCTGCAGGTGAGGGGCACAAGCGGGAGGCGTTGGAGGTGCTCTGCGAGGCCATGTCGCGGCGCTCCGAGGGCCCTCGAATCAGCAGGGTGGACGAACGGTTCGTGGACGAGCATGTGGACACGTCCCGGTTCGAGGTGGTGTACGACCGGGACAACAGCGATTACGTCTACCGGTCCCAGGACCTGATTCGCCTGGGGGGAAGGAAGTATCACCGGAAGAAGAACCACCTCAACCGGTTTCGACGGCAGTACGACTTTGTGTACCGTCCCCT
Source organism: uncultured Desulfobacterales bacterium (assembly GCA_964475045.1). Classification (GTDB taxonomy): domain Bacteria; phylum Desulfobacterota; class DSM-4660; order Desulfatiglandales; family HGW-15; genus JAIPEI01. The sequence goes on from CAYYVD010000145.1 coordinate 3,610, forward strand.
GGACCTGGAGCTGGTGGAGTGCTTCCTGGACATGCAGGACTCCTGGTGCCGCATTCGGGACTGCGCCGAGGACCCGGACCTGCTCACTGAGGACTTTGCCGTGCGGCAGGTCCTGACCCATTTCGAGCTGCTGGCGTTTCGCGGCGGGGCCATCCAGATCGACGGGAAGCTGGAGGCGTTCAGCCTAGGGGAGCCGCTGAACTCGGAGACCGCCGTGATCCACGTGGAGAAGGCCAACCCAGACATCCCCGGCCTCTACGCGGCCATCAATCAGCTGTTCTGCGAGGCCGAGTTCTCCCACATGACCTACATCAACCGGGAGCAGGATCTCGGCGAGCCCGGGCTTCGAAAAGCCAAGGCGTCCTACTTTCCGGACCACATGGTACACAAGTACACCCTCACGCCCCGTTGATTCCCCCCGCCCGGATCTCAGCCATGAAAGGTCCTCTGCCTTGAGCGAGAGCAAGCAACGCAAGCAAGCGAGCCCCTTGCGCATCACGCTGGTCGGCATGGCCGGCATCGGGAAGTCCACCTGGGCGGCGCGCCTCGAGCGGTTGGGCTTTCGCCGCCATGATTGCGACCGCATGATCGCAGAGCGGATTTCCGGCGAGCTGGCCGGAGCCGAGGACCTGATCGCCGCTCTGGGGTCGTGGATGGGCATGCCCTGGGACCTTGGGTACGAGGGGCGATCCGCACGCTATCACCGGGAGGAGAAGGCCGTCATGCAGGGGATTCTTCGAACCCTCCGGGAACCGGACGACGGCGATGTGGTGGTGGACACGGCGGGCAGCGTCATCTACACCGGGGACGCGGTCCGCGACGGGCTGCTCGAGCGGAGCGTCGTGGTGCACCTGGCGGCCCCGCCGGAGGTACGCCAGCGTCTGCTGGAGGCCTACCTGAAGCGGCCCGGCCCGGTGCTGTGGCACGGCATGTACCGGCCCAGGCCCGAAGAGCCGCGCGAGCAGGCCCTGGCCCGGTGCTACCCCCGGCTTCTCGAGGACCGGGAGCACCGGTATGCCCGCTGGGCCCATGGCACCCTGGCTCATGAGGGCCATCGATCCGCGTCCCTGGACGGGACCGGGTTTCTCGAACGCATCCGCTCCATGGCAGGTGCGGATCGCCGGCCGCCGGTCAGTTGATCAGGCTCTGGGCCGGGGCCGGGATTCTCCCGCCCATGCGAATGAAGTCGCTGGACGCCCCGGCGCTCCGGACGGGCAGGATGGTGGCCTCCCCCAGCAGCCCGCCGAAAAAGGCCTGTTCCCCCGCTTTTTTCCCGGGGACCGGGATGAGCCGGGCCGCCGTGGTCTTGCGGTTGATCACGCCGATGGCCATCTCGTCGGCGATGATCGCGGCGAGGGTCTCGGCGGAGGTGTCTCCGGGAAGGGCCACCATGTCGAGACCGACTGAGCAGACGCTGGTCATGGCCTCGAGCTTTTCGATGGAGAGGTAGCCTTTTCGCGCGGCCTCCGAGATGTTCAAATCTTCGCTCACCGGGATGAAGGCGCCGCTCAACCCGCCCACATGGGAGCTCGCAAAGGCGCCTCCCTTCTTGACGGCGTCGTTCAACAGGGCGAGAACGGCCGTGGAGCCGGGAACGCCGATGCTCTCCAGCCCCAGGCTCTGAAAGATCTCTCCCACGCTGTCCCCCACGTTGGGCGTCGGCGCCAGGGACAAATCCACGACCCCGAAGGGGACGCCCAGGGCGTGGGCCACCTCGGAGCCGATCAGCTCGCCGACCCGGGTCACCTTGAAGGCGGTGCGCTTGATGATCTCGGACAGGCGCCCCAGGTCGAGGCGGGGGTCGGCCTCCCTGGCGCGGTCGATGGCCTTCTTGACCACCCCCGGGCCGCTGACGCCCACGTTGATCACGGCATCCGGCTCGCCCACCCCGAGGTAGGCCCCGGCCATGAAGGGCACGTCCTGGGGGATGTTGGCGAACACCACGAGCTTGGCGCAGGCCAGCCCGTCCGAGGACGACGACCGCCGGGCGGCCTCTTTGACGATGCGCCCCATGAGCGCGACGGCATCCATGTTGATCCCGGCGGCGGTGGAGGCCACATTGATGGAGGCGCACAGGCGATCGGTCATGCTGAGGGCCTGGGGAACGGCGTCGATCAGGGCGTGATCTCCGGGGGTGAACCCCTTTTCCACCAGGGCGCTGAAGCCACCGATGAAGTCCACGTTCATCTCCCGGGCCACCTCGTCCAGGGCTGCGGCGACCCGCGGCATATCGGCCGCGCCGAAGGGGGCGGCGGCCACGGCGACGGGGCTGACGGCGATCCGTTTGTTCACGATGGGAATGCCGTACTTGTCGCCGATCTCGTCGCAGGTCCGGATCAGGTGCTTCGCAAGGGAGCGGATCTTGCGGCGGATGTTGTCGCAGAAGCGTCCAGGATCGTGGCTTGCGCAGGTCAGAAGGCTGATACCCAGCGTGACGGTGCGCACGTCCAGGTGCTCGCTCCGCAGCATGTCGATGGTGGACAGGACCTCTCGATCGGTGAGCATGGTTCCTTCCCGTGAGGATCTCTCAGATCCGGTTGATCGCCTCGAAGATGTCCCTGTGCTGCACGGTGAGCTCCAGGTCCAGGTCCCGGGCCTGTACCCGAAGGGCTTCCAGGAAGGCCCTGCGCTCAAGGGACAGCGGCACGTCCACCTCGTAGATCATGGTGTTCCGGTGGGGATCGTCCCCTCCGCGAAAGGCCGCCTTCAGGCTGGTGATGTTGACGTCGAAGCGCGCCATGACCCCGGTGATGCCGGCCACCAGGCCCAGTCGATCCGGGCCGACGGTGACCACCACAAAGGGCTCGCTCTCCACGGCTGGAGGTCCGGGATCCGTGGGGTCGAGCGGTTTGACGAGCACGTGCAGCCCCAGAGCGTCCAGAGAGCGCCCGAGCTCCTCCTGCAGCAGCAGCGGCGAGACGTCCTCCGGCACGGAGACGATCAGGATGCCCACGAACTGGCCCTGCAGGATGGTCTGGCTCACGTCCTCCACATTGCACCGCCGGTGGGTGAGCACACCCGTGACCGCGGCCATGATGCCGGGGCGGTCCGTGCCCAGAATGGAAACCACCGCTTTGTCCATCCCGTCTCCTTTCTCGAGGGCTCGAGTCCAGCGCCCGTCCACGAACGAGACTTTGGGCGCTGGTGCGTATCCAATCCAGAAAGGAGATGTTTTTCGCAGAGTCAAGGAAATCGTAGGGATGACGCGGAGGCGCACTTGGGTACGCCGCACAGGGAATCCCGCCGCTTGACGCGGAGATTGCGGAAAACAGCCATTTCCGGATGGAAGCGAGTCTAGGGGAGCGCCGCGTGGCTGTCAACCGCTTCCCCGGGCCCCGCGAGATCCCTCCGACTTGAAAATCCGGCTGAACCGGGTATGATGCGGCACCAGTATCTGAAGGGAGACGAGCCCATGAAACACATCGGAAGGCTGCACGTGCTCACCGACACCGTCCTCCAGGACCGGTTCCCGCATCCCGAGCTGGCTCGGCTCGCCGTCCGGGGAGGGGCGGACGTCATTCAGTACCGGGAGAAGCACGGTTCGACGCGCCGTCTCATCGCCGTTGCCGAAGCCATGAAGGCCGTGTGCGAGACGGCCGGCGTCACGTTCATCGTGAACGATCGGATCGATGTGGCCATGGCCTGCGGTGCGGACGGTGTCCATCTGGGTCAGGAGGACTTCCCCATTCGGCCGGCCCGCGAGATCCTGGGTCCTTCGGCCGTCATCGGGGGATCCGCGTCGAACCTGGACGAGGCGAGGGCGTGTGTGGAGGACGGGGCCGACTATGTGGGGTTCGGCCCGGTGTTCCCCACCACGTCCAAGGAGGATGCCGGACCGGCGAGCGGACTGCAGGCCCTCGAACGTATCGCCCGGGCCCTGGACGTGCCGGTCATTGCCATCGGCGGCATCGGCGAAGAGAATGCCTCCCGGGTCATGGATGCCGGTGCGCACGGCATCGCCGTCATCTCCTCCGTGTGCTGTCAGTTCGAGCCCGGGCAGGCCGCACGGAGGCTGGCGGAGGTGATTCGAAGCCCCTGAGTCAGGAGGAGACATTTCCGTGGAGACCATCGGCGGGATCGGGGAGTTCGGCCTCATTCATCGCATCCGGGGGGTTCTCGAGGAGCAGGGCGCGGCGGGGGAAGGGATGGTTGCGGTGGCCGGAGACGACGCCGCCGCTGTGACCCCGCGGCCCGGCTTCGAGCTCCTGTTCACCTGCGACGCCATGGTGGAGGGGCGGCACTTCTCATGGGACCTCATGCCCCCCCGGCAGATCGGCCGGCGGGCCATGGTCATGAACATCAGCGACATCGGGGCCATGGGTGGGCTCCCCCGTTGGGCGGTGGTGTCCTTGGGGCTGGACCCGGACACGGCCGTCCGGGATGTGCTGGACCTGTACCTGGGGTTCCTGGACGCGCTGAACCCCCTGGACGTGCCGATCGCGGGTGGGAACATCACCCGTGCGAACGGGGGGGCCTTCATCGACGTCACCCTGATCGGGGAGGTGGAACCGGCGTCTCTGGTGCGGCGCTCCGGTGCCCGCGCCGGGGACGCCGTCCTGGTTTCGGGGTGCCCGGGTCAGGCCTCGGCGGGGCTCGAGCTTCTCCTCTCCCGCGAAGAAACGGACGCGCCCCAGGCGGGCCCCCTGATCGAAGCGTACAAGGCGCCCGACCACCGGGCGAGGGAAGGGAGGGCCATGGCGGCGACCGGCCTTGCGAACGCCATGGTCGACACCAGCGACGGGTTCCTGGGAGACCTGGCCCACATCTGCGAGGAAAGCCGGGTCGGTGCGGAAATCCACGAGGCCGACCTCCCGGTGAGCGACGCTTTGGCGTGGTTTTCCCGCCGGCGGGAAGTGCCCCCCCATCGATTGTTTCTCGGCGCCAGCGACGACTACGAGCTGATCGTCACCTGCGCGTCCGGGCATGCGGAGGCGCTCAGGCAGGCGGCGGCTCCGGTGCCGTTGACCCGGGTGGGCCGAATCACGGACAGCGAGGGGCGCATGGACCTGATTCGACGAGACGGCACCCGTTCCACCCTCTCGCCCGAGGGCTGGAACCACTTTGTTCAACCCGGATGATTCCGGACGGGCGGAACCGAGGAGATGAGATGACGGTACAGGAGCTGAGCGGGAAGGCGGCGGAGTGCGTTCGGGCGGTCCGCGGCGCCGGGCCCTTGATTCACAACATCACCAACTACGTGGTCATGAACGTCACGGCCAACGCCCTGCTCGCCGCAGGAGCCTCGCCGGTCATGGCCCATGCCGCCGAGGAGGTGGAGGACATGGTCTCCCTGGCCGGGGCCCTGGTCCTGAACCTGGGCACATTGAGCCCGCCCTGGATCGAGGCCATGCTTCGGGCGGGACGCCGGGCCAACGAGCGGGGGATTCCTGTGATCCTGGATCCGGTTGGGGCCGGGGCGACGCGTTTCAGGACCGAGGCCGCCCGACGGATCCTCACGGAGATTCGGGTCAGCGTGGTGCGGGGGAACGCCTCGGAGGTGCTCTCGCTCACGATCCGCTCGGCCGTCACCAAGGGGGTGGACGCGGTGCACGGCGTCGACGAAGCGGCCGGGACCGCCGTCGAGCTGGCCGGGGATCTGTCGACCACCCTGGTGATCACCGGAGCGGAGGATCTGGTCACCGACGGGGACGTGGTCCTACGCGTGGGAAACGGCCACGAGCTCATGGGCCGGATCACCGGGTCCGGGTGCGTGGCCACGGCCCTGGTCGGCGCATTCCATGCGGTGAACCCCAATGCCGTGGAGGCGTCCGCCGGCGCTCTGGCCTTTTACGGATTCGCCGGCGAGCGGGCGGCCGCGGAGTGCCGGGGACCGGGTACCTTTCAGGCGGCCTTGCTGGACGCCCTGTACAACCTGACGCCGTCCGAGGTGGAGAGCGGGGCGCGCATCACGCGCTCCGCGGCCGCCCGGAGCTGAGTTCTCGTAGAGGCCAGAGCGTCATGCTTCGAAACCCGCTGCCCGCTCTGGACGACCCGGAGGGAGACCGGGTGCCTCCCGGGCTTCCTACCGTGGTGGACGCCCACGTTCACGTCTTTCCCGATGAACTCTTCGCCTCCATTCGGGCGTGGTTCGACCGGCACGGGTGGCCCATCCGGTACCGCCTTCGAGCGGAGGAGGTGGCGCCCTTTCTCTTGTCCCGAGGGGTGTCGCGCGTGGCCGCCCTGTGCTACGCCCACCGGCCGGGCGTCTCCTGCGGCCTGAACCGGTTCATGGCCGATATCGGCGCCTCGAACCCTCGAATCATTGTCCTGGGGACCGTGTTTCCAGGTGAGCCCGGGGCCGGGGACATCCTGGAGGAGGCCTTTCGTTCCGGCCTGGCCGGCGTCAAGCTGCACGCCCACGTGCAGTGCGTTCCGGTGGACGATCCTGCGGTCCACCAGGTGGCCTCGATCTGCGAGGAGCACGGGAAGCCCCTGGTGTTCCACGCGGGGCGGGAGCCCCGCAGCCCCGCCTATGCGTGCGACCCCCACGCCATCTGCGGCGCCCGGAGGGTGGGGCGGCTCCTTCGGGCCCATCCCGGGCTCAGACTCTGCGTCCCGCACCTGGGCATGGACGAGTACGAGGCCCACGCCCGGCTCCTGGAAGAGCACGACAATCTCTGGCTGGACACCACCATGACCCTGGCCGGGTACTTCCCCGGCGCGCCGTGGCCCCGGTTGGCGTCGTTCAGGGCGGACCGGATCCTCTACGGAACGGACTTTCCGAACGTTCCCTACGCCTGGGACCGGGAGCTGAAGCGATTGACGGCATGCGGTCTGCCGGAGCGGCTCCTGGCGCGCATCCTCGGAGAGAATGCCCTCGAGCTGTTCGGCGTCGCGTCGTGAGGGGGAGGGCTCCAACAGAGAGCGGGCCGGCCTCGTGGAGGCCGGCCCGCTCGAAGGTTCCTTCTGTCAGCCCTTGATGATTCGAGGGATCATCATGTGGTTCTGGGGGCAGATGGACTCGGGGTTCTGGTAGGCGCATCCCGCAAAGGCCTGGATGTACTTGCGCATGTCGGTGAAGGAAACCACCTCGTCCACGAAACCGCGCTTGGCGCAGTAAGTGGGCCGCGACTTCTCGTAGTACTCCTTGGCCAGCTGGTTCATCTTGTCGATGACCGGACCCAGGGGCCGCTCCGCATCCTTCTCCTTGACGAGGCGCCTCGAGAAGGAGGCCGCCGCCGCGGTCTCGCCGTGCATCACGTAGATCTCCGTGGTGGGCGTGCCCAGGGTGAAGGCGTTGTGGTTGTTGGCCGTGGGACCACCCATGATGTAATGGGCCGCCGCCGTCCCCTTGCGCAGCACCACGCAGATCTGGGGGACCGGCGTCTGCTCGATGGAGTAGATGAGGGACTGACCCAGGCCGAGGAGCTCGGCCTTCTCCGCGATGTCGCCCACGTCGATGCCCGTGGTGTCCTGGAACCAGACGATGGGCACGCGGTCCCGGCCGCAGAGGGTGACGAACTCGTTCATCTTGATCAGACCCTGGCGGTAGAGCTTGCCGCCGATGCCCGGGTAGTCGGCGTACTCCGGGTAGCCGGCGCCTAGAAATCCCTGGCGGTTGGCGATCACGCCCACCGGGTAGCCGTCGATTCGGGCCAGGCCGGTGTAGACCTCGGGACCGTAGTCGGGCCGGAACTCGCGGTGCTCGGAATCGTCGACCAGCCTGGCGATCACCTGCTCCACCTTGTAGGTCTGCTTTTGATCGAACGGTAGAATCGAGTACAAATCGCCGATCGGGTAGCGCGGCTCGGCGGGCTCGGCGACGCGGAAGAAGCGCGGAGCGTAGCACGGCATCTCGGCCATGTAGCTCTTGAGCCCGTCCAGCACATCCTTTTCGTCCTCGTAGACGTAGCGGAAGAAGCCGGTCTCGTCGCGGTGGATCTCGACGCGCCCCGGCGGCTTGGACTTCAGCTTGCGCTGCGCCTCGATGATCTGCTCGGCGCCTTCCATGTCGAAATGCCCCTTGGGGCTCATCCCGCCCACGATCCCGGCACCCCCGACCGCGATGTTGGCGTCCTTGTGCGCGAACAGCACCGTGGGGCTGATCC
>CAYYVD010000146.1:0-11520 GCA_964475045.1 uncultured Desulfobacterales bacterium
TGGTCACGGCTGCGGTGGCAAAGAACGGGGTCAGGATGAGAGCCAGGTTCGGGGCGAGCTCGTGGATGCCCATGGCCTTGCCCCAGTCCTGAGGCCGGATCAGGACGCTGATCAAGGCGATGCCCGAAGGCACGTACAGGCCGCCGGTGGCCCCCAGCAGGAAAAAGCCGAGCAGGAGGGTCCAGACCGATCCGGCCCACCCGATGGCCGCCATGGCCGCGGCGGATCCCCACAGGGAGAGCACGATGCACACCCGGTACCCGAACCGTGCCGTCAAGAATGCCGCCGACAGCTGACTGAGAAAGAATCCCATACCCATGGACAGGATGAACAGGCCGCCCACCGCGTGGGTGATGCCGAGATCCGCCTCCATGACAGGGAGCACGGGACCGACCAGCTGCCTGGCCAGGAAGAGGAGCAGGAAGATCCAGGTCAGGATCAGGATCGGGGCCAGCACACGAGCCAGGCGGTCGGGCGCGCTTGGAGCGCTGCGGTGCGATTGGCTGCTCAAGGCGTCTCCAGGGCCGTCGCGACCCGAACGGGTTCAAAGCCGGAACCTGGAACCCGAAGTCCGGCCTCGAGGGGTAGGTGATCCGAGGCCGCCCGCGCCGCTCCGGATCGGATCGCACAGGGAGGCCCGTCGAGCACCGGCGGCCGGACCAGGATGCGGTCCAGGGCCAGTACGGGTAGCCGGGAGGGAAAGCTCTTGGGAGCCGCCTGGCTCCCGAATGCGGCCCGAAGGATCCCCATCACCGGGCTCCAGGGGTTCCACTCGTTGATGTCCCCCAGCAGCACCGAGAGGCCCTCCACGCTCCCCGCCTCCGGCATCAGCCGCGAGATCTGCCGCACGCGCTCCCTCTGGCGCATTCCCAGGTGGGTGGCGGTGACGGTGGCCTGCAGGTTCCCGAGGGTCAGAGAGGCCAGGATCGCCCCTCGGGGCTCGAACGGAGGAACGGTGAGGTCCAGGAGCCGAACCTCCCGAACCGGCAGGGCGCTCAGGAGGGCGTTTCCGTACTCGGCGTCCTTCCGGTACAGGGTGCGGCCCGGTATCACCCGCAGGCCGGTCTCCCGGGCCAGGTGCCTCCGCGTGAACCCGGCCCATGGAAGCAGCACCTCCTGCAGGGCGATCAGGTCGGCGTCCAGGGACCGGATCACCGAAAGCACCCGGTCGATGTCCCGCCGGCCGTCCATGCCGACCCACTGGTGGGTGTTGTAGGTGGCCACCCTCACACACCGATCGGCCGGAGCGGATCGCAGGGCTTCCAAGGGATCCGGGGCCGCTTTTCTCATGCGACGCTCCTCAATCCGCCTGCTGATCGCTGCGCGTCAGACGCCACTTCAGCCACCAGGCCACCCCCCCAAGGACCAGTATCGCCAAAGCGGCCCACAAGAGGTTGCCCCAGCTGGGATCCTCGATGAACCGAAAGACCCGCTCGGAGAACAGGGTGATCGCGAGGATGCTCGGCGACATGCCGAGAGCGGTTCCTACCAGGTAGTCCCAGAACCGGATCCTCGAGGCCCCCACAACGGCATTGACCACGGAGAACGGCGCCACGGGCAGATTGCGGACCACCATCACGGTGATCCACCCCTTCCGGGCCAGCTTGCGGCTGATCCGGTTGATCCGCCTCCCGGTCAACCTGCGCAGCGCCTCCTTTCCCAGAAGGCGACCCAGCCCGTAGGTGGCCGTGGCGCTCAGGAGGGAACCGCCGAGGGCGTAGAAAAACCCCTGAGGGAACGGGTACACCACCCCCGTGACCGCGTGGAGCAGGGTCACGGGAAAGGCCACCAGTCCTCCCGCCACGTACGCCGCCAGCACACCCAGGGGCATGTCGATGGTGGCCCGAAGGGCGGAGCCCAACGCCACCAGGCGCTCCCGGTCCAGCCAGTCTCCCAGGGGGGTGAAACGCCACAGACCGGCCAGGAGAATCAGCCCGCCGAGCACGGACAGGAAGAGCCGGAGGGTGCGACGGGAGGGGGGCTCCTCGGCTTCCTCGGCCAGAAATTGGTCCATCAAGGTCTCCAAGGCGGCCGGACGCTCCGGATCCACGAAGGGGATGTCCGAGAACAGGGCATCGGTCGGTGAAGGGCTCTGCTCAAAGGTCAGCGGCTCGAGGCTCCGCTCCCCTCCCCTCAGGGCCTCGATGGTCTTTACAAGGGAGCCGGTCTTTTTCAACAGCTCGCGGACCTCTGCGGCCTCCCGGCCGAGGTGCTCCGCCAGAAGCCGGTCTCTGAACCCAGCCGTCGCCTCCTCCACCCGCGGATCTTCCCCGGCCTCCACCGCCAGGTCGCACTCCGAATCCAGCCCCAGGGAGCGATTGCTGAGGTTGGAGGACCCCACGCGAACGAACCGGTCGTCGACGATGGTGACCTTGGCGTGGACCACGGGGCTCGTCTCCTCCCGGTCGAGCACCGGAAAGTAGGCCCGCAGACGGTCATGGCGATCGACCCAATGGAGGTGCTCCAGAATCCTCCGGCGGAGATGATCCATGGTGCTCTGCTCCAGCCATCCGTCGCTCCGCTCCGACAACACCAGGACGATCTCGGGGCCTTCCTCGCGCCCCAGGCTGTCGGCCAGGGCCCGGGCCACCGCACGCGAGGTCAAATACTGGTTCTCCATGTAGACGAAGCGCTGTGCCGCGGCCACGGCGTCTTCATAAAGGGCCCTCACCTCGTGGACCTCCGGGTCTCCCTTGTAGGCCGGAAAGGTCCTGGCCACGGCCACGGCCGTGTCGGTGAGATCGGGCGTCACCCCTTCGGGCCAGGGCGCCTCCCGGGGCCTCTTGGGCGGCTCCAGGGACCGACCCGCGGCCCGGCGCCATCGCCGGCGGAAGAGGTCCCCGAGGGCCGCCGCGGCCGGGCCGTCCACCACCGTCTGGACGTCATGGAAGGGACGGTAGGGCTTTTGATTGGGGTTCACCCTTCTGGGGTCCCCCACGCGATGCTCCGGCGTGTCCCATCGGTTCTTGGTGATGTCGATGCCGCCGCAAAAGGCCACCGCATCGTCCACCACCACGATCTTCTGGTGCTGGGATGCCCCCACCGGATGCTCCCCGTCCATGCGAAAGCGGATTCTTCGGTGGGTCTTCCACCCCAGGTTCAGCAGGGGCAAAATCTCCCGTTCCATGAGGTAGATCACGGAGAAGTCCCAGGAAAGGATTCGAATCTCGAGCCCGGGGTTCTCGGCGGCCAGCCCGTTCAGAAACGCCCCCAGCTGCTCCTCACTTCCGTTCCTTCGAAGGACCGTGCGGCTGTCGATGTCCCATGCCGCGATGTACAGGCGTTCCCGGGCACGGCTCGCGGCGGATCGGAAGGCCTCGAAGTACGCAGCCGCGTCCACGATCCAGGCCAGCCGTTCGGCCCGCTCCGTACGCCAGCAGTTGCGGCCGGGCCGAAGAATCCGACCGGCTTGTCTCTGCACGCCTTCCGCCACTGAAAGGCCCTCCTGCGGGTCTGGGGTTGCTGCTTGGGAGAAAGCATAGTCCGGAGCCGGAAGCGGTGTCAAATCACCCCGCTCCCAAGTGAAAAAGGGGGCGGGATCGATGATCCCGCCCCCTTGGTTTGTCGGTGGACCTAGCCCGCCGCCGTTCTTCGAGACCCTCAGAATGGACGCTTTCGTCCCATCCGGCGTCTCGACGGCCTGCGTCCGCTCGTGCGCTTCTGCGCGGTCACCGAGCCGTAGCCGCAGTCGCAGTTGGGCAGCTCATCCTGGCAGTACGGGCACCTCGAAAAGGCATGGATCCCCATCTGCGCCGGAGCCTTGACAAAGTTCAGGTGATGGTTGGTGTAGTAGAGCACCCCTCGTTCCTCCTCATTCATCCAAGCGTAGAGAAAACGCCCCGCGACACCGGGGCGTTTCGGCTCCAAGGAAGCCGGGTTTCGGAATCGGCGGTCGCGGAGGCCGTTGCGGCCTCGAGGTCCACCGGCCGAAATCCGATGGGATTATAATCCCGATCGGGGCGTTGTCAAGGGAAACCGGGGGCGGATGAATCTTTTTCAAAAAAACCCGGTTCAAGGTTTGGTGTGTCCGGCCGATTAGAACAGGGTGAAGGGAGAGGGAGGGGTGGAGCGCATGCACCTGAGGCGAGCAGCCGTTCTGTTGATGCTGTTCCTGCTGTGGCCCCAACCGGGATTGCCGGCGGACCGCCTGGTGCGGCTGGCCACGCTCGAGTGGGAGCCCTACATCGGACGCCACCTGGAGGAAAACGGTTTCGGCGCCGTGATCCTGCGGGAGGCGTTTCAGCGCGCCGGATACGAGGTCGTCTTCTCCTTCATGCCCTGGGTCCGTGCGCTCAAGGAGACCGAAATGGGTCGGCACGATGCCGTGTGCTTTGCGTACCACTCGAAGGAACGGGCCGAGAAGTACCTCTTCTCCACTTCTTACGCAGAGAGCACGCTCGGCTTCTGCGCGTTGCGCGACTCCGGCATCACCGTTCGATCCCTCAAGGATCTCGCGGCGTTCCGCATCGGGGTGGTCCGGGGATTCGTGAACACGCCGCAGTTCGACGCCCTGGAGTTCCTGCGAAAGGAGGAGGTCAAGAACGAGGCGCTGAACCTGAAGAAGCTCCTCAACGGGCGGGTCGATCTCATCGTGATCGACAGGTTCATCATGCAGCACCTCATGAAAACGCGCTTTCCCGGCCAAAAGGGCCGGGTCGCGTTCCTCGCCCCCCCGCTGACCGTGCACCCCCTGCACCTGATGTTCTCGAAGGTGCGGGCATCTTCATCGGTCAAGGTCCGTGCCTTCGACCGGTCGATCGAGGCCATGAAACAGGACGGAAGCATCCACAGGATCATGAAACGGTTCGAGTACGGCGATGCAGACTGAGGGACCGGACCATGTACAGGGCTCGAATTCCCCTCTTGCGCCGGCGGGTTCTCGAGGCGGCGCCCGGCGGTGGTCCGCCGTGCTCGCCGGCCTCCATGTTGTGTTTTTGGCCCTCGGCTGGATCCTCCTCCTCTCGAGGCCAGTCCAGGCGGACCCCCCGGTGGTCACCCTGGCCACCCTGGACTGGAAGCCCTATGTGAGCGAGGACCTCCCCAAGGGAGGGTTCACCACCGAGATCGTCCGGGAGGCCTTTCGCCGGGCCGGGTATGGCATCGACGTCCATGTCATGCCGTGGGTCCGGGTCCTGTCCGAGGTCGAAAAGGGGGCCTTCGACGCCATGTACCCCGCCTACCACTCCGCAAGGAGAGCACGGGTGTACGCCCTCTCGAACCCCATCGCCCATGGACCGCTGGTGCTGTGCAAACGCTCCGACCGCCGGATTCGCTTCCGGTCCCTCGAGGATCTCAAACCGTACCGGATCGGCGTGGTTCGGGGGTACGTCAACACACCCGCCTTCGACGCTGCAGACGACCTGGACAAGGAGATGGTGAACAGCGACAAGCAGAACCTGCTCAAGGTGCTCACGGGCCGCATTGACCTGGCCGTGGTCGACAAGTACACGGCCCTGCAGATCATCGAAACGTCCATTCCTCGGGCCGAGGGTGCGCTGGACTTCGTGGAGCCCCCGCTTCAGGTGAAGCCCCTGCACGTGGGGTTCTGCAGACAACGCGAGGGCTGCCTCGAGCGCCTGAAGGCCTTCAATCGGGCCCTGAAGGAGATGCAGGATCAAGGGGTCGTTCGAGCCATCTACGCCGAGCAGGGGCTGCGCGCGTACCCGGGCCCGAACGGGGCGGAAGCACGGGACGCGTTTTGACCATGAGACGCGCCAACAACCGATCCATCACCGGCGATCTGACCATCGGCATCATCCTGACGGTCGTGATCGTCTCCACGGCCGCCGTCTCTTTCAGCTACTTCCACGCGACCCGGGACGCCCGACATCGCCTCGAGGCCAGGGCCGGCGACATGGCCGACTCCCTGGCCAAGATGCTCGACATTCCCCTGTGGAACTTCGACGAAGACACGGTGAAGCACATCGGCCTGTCCTACGCCTACAACGAGTACGTGGCCGGCATACGCATTCGGGACTCGCTCGGCAACACCTACTACGAGTATGCAGCTGACCGGGTTGCGGACGCCGCTCCCATTCGCATGACGCGGGAGGTCCTGCACGACGGAAAGCCCGTCGGCCGGGTGAGGCTGTCCCTGGCCGCCACCCATTTCAAGGACCTCAGACGCCAGTTCATGTGGTCGAGCGCCTTCATCATCCTCATCAACCTGGTCTCCCTCATCGTCATCATTCGTTTCCTCCTGCGCCGTTTTCTGCAGAGGCCCATCAACTACTTCAGCGAGGCGGTGAGCAACTACGGCATCGGCAACTCGGCCATGATGGAACGGTATCACCCCCCCGTGGAGTTTCACCCCTTCCTGGACGTGCTGCGGGACATGGGAGGCAAGATCACGAGCCAGATGTCCCAGCTCAAGCGGTCCCAGCTGGAGCTCGAGCGCCGCGTGGAGGAGCGGACCGCCGAGCTGGCCCAGGCGAACGAGGAGCTCGAGGTCGAGATCTCCGAGCGCAAGCAGGCGGAGAAGGAACGTATCAAGCTCCAGGACCAGCTGCAGCGGGCCGAGAAGATGGAGGCCATCGGCATGCTCGCCGGAGGCGTGGCCCACGACCTGAACAACATCCTCTCCGGGCTCGTGAGCTACCCTGAGCTGCTCCTCATGGAGCTTCCCGAGGACAGCCCCCTGCAGCGACCCCTGCGGACCATTCAGAAGTCCGGCAAGAAAGCCGCCACCATCGTGGAGGACCTGCTCACCCTGGCCCGGCGGGGTGTGGCCGTTGCCGAGGTCGTCGACCTGAACCGGGTCGTTCAGGACTACCTGAACAACCCCGAGCACAGGAACCTCCTGTCCTATCACCCGCAGGTGAGCGTGGAGACCCGTCTCGCACTCGACCTCCTTCACATCGCAGGCTCGCACATCCACCTCTTCAAGACCGTCATGAACCTGGTCTCCAACGCCGCCGAGGCCATGCCGTCCGGGGGACGGGTGGTGCTCTCCACGGAGAACCGGTACGTGGACACCCCCATTCGCGGGTACGATCAGGTGGTCGAGGGGGACTACGTGGTCCTGACCGTGACGGACTCGGGCGCCGGGATCCCTCCGGAGGACCGTGAGCGGATCTTCGAGCCGTTCTACACGAAGAAGGTCATGGGCCGAAGCGGGACCGGACTGGGCATGGCCGTGGTCTGGGGGACCGTCAAGGATCACAACGGCTACATCGACATGGAGAGCACGGAGGGGCGTGGTACGACCTTTACCCTGTACTTTCCCGTCAGCCGGGAGGAACCCGCGGCCGAGGCTGCGGCCTCCTCCATCCAGAGCCTTCGAGGCAACGGGGAACGCGTTTTCGTGGTGGACGACGTGGAGGAACAGCGGCAGATCGCCTCGGCCCTCCTGGAGAGGCTCGGGTACGCGGTGCAGGCCTTCTCCAGCGGGGAGGAGGCGGTCGAGCACCTCCGGGACCACGCGTGCGACCTGGTGGTGCTGGACATGATCATGGAACCCGGCATGGACGGCCTGGACACCTATCGGTCCATGCTCGAGCTGCGACCCGGGGTGAAGGCCGTCATTGCCAGCGGGTTCTCAGAGACCGATCGGGTTCGAAGGGCCCAGGAGCTGGGCGCCGGTCCCTACATCAAGAAGCCTTACACCCTGGACAAGATCGCCGCTGCGGTGAAGGAGGAGCTGAGCCGGGCCTGACCGGGCGAATTCCAGAGGCGGGCCGGCGAGGCCCCCGTTCCGGGTCACTCCGCCCAGCTGAGACAGCCCCGGCTTTCGCACTCTCCTCGAGTCGCCCCGTCGTAGGAGGATACCCGGTAGCGAAGCACGCCCCCGCACCCGGGACAGGGCATGGTGCCCTCCAGGGTCCGGTTCGGCGGGTTCTCGTACCCCAGACAGTACCGCCGTCCCAGCGCATGCTTTTGCCGAACGGTCTCGATGGCCTTCGATCGAAGGGCCGGGTTCACGAGGCCCGGTCCATGGCCCGCTGAAAACCGGCCATGGCCCCGGAGATGGTCTGGTCCGGCACCGCATACGAGATGCGGAAGTGCCCGGCGCGCCCGAACCCGCTTCCCGGGACCGCGAGAATGAGCTCCTCCATGAGGAGCCGGCAAAAGGCGGCGTCGTCCTCCATGGGCGTCCTGGGAAACAGGTAGAACGCGCCCTGAGGCTCCACGAACGTGTACCCGGCCCGGCGCAGCCCCTCGCAGAGGGTGTCGCGCCGCTTTCGATAGATGCCCACGTCCACGGACACCCCCATCACCCGGGACACCGCCAGCTGAAACAGGCTCGGGGCGTTAACGTAGAGCATGGTGTTCGAGACCGCGGCCGCCGCCAGGACCTGGGCCGCGTCCTCGGCCTCCGGGCTCACGGCCAGGTAGCCGATGCGCTCCCCGGCCAGGGAGAGCTCCTTGGAGAAGGAGGTCACCAGCAGGGAGTGGGGGTACGCCTGAAACACGGACGGGACCTCCACGTCATAGGCGATCCTGCGGTAGGGCTCGTCCGAGATGAGGTAGATGCGCCGCCCGAACCTCCGGCCGGCCTGCTCCAGCAGGAGCCCGATCTGACGGAGT
The DNA here is from genome assembly GCA_964475045.1 of uncultured Desulfobacterales bacterium. Classification (GTDB taxonomy): domain Bacteria; phylum Desulfobacterota; class DSM-4660; order Desulfatiglandales; family HGW-15; genus JAIPEI01. Next base: position 8,527 of record CAYYVD010000146.1, read on the forward strand.
TCGTCCGCGGTGTACACCACCCCAGTGGGGTTGTTGGGCGAGTTGATGAGGAGCACCCGCGTCTTGTCCGTCACGGCCCGCTCCAGGGCCTCGAGGTCCGGCCGGAACGCGGCGTCGGTCTCGGCCGTTCGAATGACCGCACCGGCCTGAAAGGCGTACTGGTTGTACCCCACGAAGTAGGGGCTCGGCACCAGGACCTCCTCGCCCGGGTTGATGAGCGCGGTCAGGGCGTCGTTGAGCGCGCCGGCCGCGCCGACGGTCATGACGATCATCCCGGGAGGGACCTCCGCACCGTACTCCCCCCGAATGAACTCGGACACGGCCTCCCGGACCTGGGGGTACCCCTGGTTCGGCATGTAGCCGTGGCTCGTGGACGGGTCTTCGATCACATCCATCAGGGCCTGCTTGAACGCAGGCGGCGGGGGGACGTCGGGGTTGCCGAGGGAAAAGTCGAAGACCTTGTCGGCCCCGTGCTCGGCTTTGAGCCTAGCCCCTTCCTCGAACATCTTTCGAATCATGGAAGAGCCTTCCACCATTCCCTTCATTCGTTCCGCAATCGGCATGGGCACAACCTCCATCGTCAAGGATCACCGGCGCAGGCCTGAGCGCCCGGTGAATCCGCTGGTTGGGCATTTGTTTTTGCTGTTCGTACTCGTACTCAGCGAAGCGGTACGAGTACGAAGGGCCTGACCAACAAAAGGATATGGGTCAGGACACGGCCACCGGTGCAAAAACCTACCCGAGTTACCGCCGAATGTCCATCCAGATACGAGGGGAAACCACGGCATTCCAGGGAGAAGCGGTGAAGGAAGGGAGGTCACTCCACAAGCTCTTCCTTTCCTACAGCTACCTCTTCTGCGCTCTCATCAGGAACTTCCGATGCTTTTTCTTGTTTTTTCTTTAGCTTTTCTTCCTTCTTTTTCTTCTTTGCCAGCTCTTTCTGTCGTTTCTTGGCCTTGTAGTTGGGTCTACCCACAGGATCTCCTTCCCGGCCGTACCGGCCGATTCGTGCGTCAAATATCCACGGCCCGTTTTGAGCCCATACCCAGCCTAGTGCAGAGCCGGGCCGAACACAAGGCCTGTCTCGGCACCCCATGCCCGGCGAAGGCGCGCTCTCGCCACAATGGGGCATTCACCCCATTGACGGCCTCAAGGACGACAGGCATGCTGCTCGGAACGACCGTGAATCGCCCGTGCGGGCGGGGACAGGAAACGTCGCAAAAAGGAGACGCCAAGAAGCCCGCATGATACGAACCAAACGCATTTACGACCCTCCCGAGGCCGGGGGCGGACGCCGCTACCTGGTAGACGCCATGTGGCCCCGGGGCGTGTCCAAGGAGCGGGCCGAGCTCACCGACTGGCTCAAGCACATGGCCCCCAGCCGGGATTTTCGAAACTGGTTCGCACACGACCCCGACAAGTGGGGCAAGTTCCGGGAGCGATACCGTTCCGAGCTCAGGAAGACATCCAAGGAGGACACCCTGGACCTGCTGGCGGACCAGGCCGAAAGCGGGACCGTGACCCTGCTGTACGCGGCCCGGGACGTCGAACACAACAACGCTCAGGCGCTCAAGGACTTTGTCGAGAACCGCATGAGCCAAGACCGGAGGAACACATCATGACCGAGAAGGAACAGGTGACTTTTCAAGGAAACCCGTTGACCCTGGTGGGAGGCGAGATCACCCTGGGGGACCCGGCGCCCCCTGTGAGCCTGCTCACCAACGACCTGAGCACGACCACCCTGGACGATCTGAGGGCCGGCGACGTCCTCATCGTGGCCTCCGTGCCCTCTCTCGACACGGCGGTCTGCTCGGAGGAGACCAAGCGGTTCAATCAGGAGGCCGAATCCCTGCCCGGAAAGGTCCGGATGGTGGTGGTCAGCATGGACCTGCCGTTTGCCCAGAAGCGCTGGGCGGACGAGCACGGCGCCGGAAACCTCACCCTGCTCTCCGACCATCGGGAGGCCGCCTTCGGCAAGGCCTTCGGCGTCCTGATTCAGGAGCTCCGGCTCCTGGCCCGGGCCGTGTTCGTGATCGACCCGGTTGGAAAGATCGCCTACCGGCAGCTGGTCGGCGAGATCACCGAACCGCCGGACTACGACGCCGCCCTCAAGGCCGCCCGGGAGCAGGTGTAAGCGTCGCTCGGGGCGGGTCGCTCGACCCGCCCCGAGCATGCCGTTTTTCTCGCGTTCGAGGTCAGCCCAGCCGCTCGCTCAGCAGGGCCTTGGCCTGATCGCTGATGTCCCGGTACTTCTGCTGGGTGTCCTTCAGGAAGGCCTTGACCCCCTGGTCTCCGGAGTTCTCCGCATCCTCGAGATACCCCTCGCACTTTTCCACGCCCTGAAGGGCGTGATACAGCGTGCTGACCAGATCATAGTCCTTGTCCTTCATTACTTTGTGATGGGTCATGTCCGCCTCCTTTCAATGCCGTGGGTTGAAATGGAATACCCTTACCACGCTTACGGTCCCACGGGCGCTTCCGGGAATCCATACACACGATCCTGTATATACGCCTGTCGGTGAGACCGATCGTACTCGTACTCAGCGAAGCGGTACTCGTACTCGGGTTTTTCCATTCGCACCGAAATGGAGCCGTCGAGGTCGAGTACGAGTCCCGTCCCTGCCGGGACTGGGTGCGAGTACGATGGGTTCTCCCCAACCAGCGGATGGACTCGGCAGGCATTGTTTGCGCCGGTGATCCTTGACCACATGCGCCTGATGTACGCCCGCTCCTCGAACAGCCCCTTTCGCCCTACATGCCGCCCCTCCCTGGAATGGGGGGTGGGCCCCATTGTGAATGCGCGCCCTTTCGAGAGAATGGAGGCACAATGTCAACGCGCTCAGAGGAGGGCGCCACGTCCAAGACGGAACGGAATCTGGAGCAGGACAAGTACCCGGTGGAGGAGTACTTCGTGTGTAACGCCTGCGGCCATGTGGTTACGCGGGAGCCCCCGGAGTACTGCCAGGTCTGCGGTGCGGTCCGGAAGGCGTTCCA
>CAYYVD010000147.1:0-11446 GCA_964475045.1 uncultured Desulfobacterales bacterium
AGCGGTTTCGACCGAGGGCGCTGGGGCGGGCCACGAGGATTCTGAAGAGAACGAGCCATCTGACCGTGGTTCTGGACGAGGAGTAGGGCGCCGGTTTCCATGCGCCCGGGGCGAACCGGGCGCAGGCACATTCCACACGAGGGAGGATCAGATTGGGCCAGAAAGTTCACCCCATCGGTTTTCGACTGGGCATCAATCGGACCTGGGATTCCAGGTGGTACGCGGGAAAAGAATACGCGGGCTTCGTTCACGAGGACCACGAGATCCGGAAGTACCTCAAGAAGCGCCTGTACCAGGCCGGCGTGAGCCGCATCGAAATCGAGCGGGCCGCCAGGCGTGTGCGGATTCGCCTGCACACGGCCAGGCCCGGACTGGTCATCGGAAAGAAGGGATCCGAGATCGAGAACCTCAAACGCGAGCTCGAGAAACAGATCAAGCGGGAGGTGCTCATCGACATCCAGGAGGTGCGCAAGCCCGAGGTCAACGCCCAGCTCGTGGCCGAGAACGTGGCCCTTCAGCTGGTGAGGCGAATTGCGTTCCGGCGGGCCATGAAAAAGGCGGTGGGATCTGCGCTGCGGTTCGGGGCCCAGGGAATCAAGATCGCCTGTGCGGGGCGTCTGGGAGGCGCGGAGATGGCCCGGCGGGAGTGGTATCGGAAGGGGCGGGTGCCTCTGCACACTCTGAGGGCGGACATCGACTACGGGTTTGCCGAGGCCTTCACCACGTACGGCGTCATCGGCGTCAAGGTGACGATATTCAACGGGGAGATCCTTCCCGAAAAGCGGGGCTAGGTCAGACGATATGCTGAGTCCGAAGAAGGTTAAGTATCGAAAGCAGCAGAAGGGAAGAACCAAGGGTCAAGCGAATCGGGGAAACTCCCTGGAGTTCGGCGACTTCGGCCTGCAGGCCGTCGAGTGCGGGCACATGACGGCCCGGCAGATCGAAGCTGCCCGCGTGGCCATCACCCGGCACGTCAAGCGCGGCGGGAAGATCTGGATTCGGATCTTTCCGGACAAGCCCTTCACCAAGAAGCCGGCCGAAACCCGCATGGGCAAGGGAAAGGGAGGGCCCGAGGGCTGGGTCGCGGTGGTCAAGCCGGGCAGGGTGCTCTACGAGATCGAGGGCGTGGGTGAAGGCGTCGCCGCCGAGGCCTTTCGGCTCGCGGGTCACAAGCTTCCCTTTGCCACCCGATTCGTGTCCAGGAGGGCTAGATCGTGAGAGCGAGCGAAATGCGCGACCTGGGCGTCCAGGAGCTCAAGGATAAGGAAACCGCGCTGCGACAGGAGCTGTTCAATCTGCGGTTTCAGAAGGCCACCGGCCAGCTGGGCAACAGCGCCATGCTCGGCAAGGTGAGGAAGGACCTGGCCAGGGTGAAGACCGTTCTCAGGGAGCTCGAGGCGGCGGCCTCGTGATGTCCCGGCGAGCGCGGGTGTGCACAAACCAGTCTGCATGGGAACAGGGGTGCGGTTCCCCTCGGGGGACGACCCGTTGATGGAAGGAAACAGCATGGCATCAGGACGCGGGGTGAAGAAACAGCTGACCGGGGTTGTGGTCGGGACGGGCATGGACAAGACCGCGGTGGTCCTGGTCAATCGGTTGAGAAAGCACCCGACCTACAAGAAGTACATTCGCAGTCGAAAAAAGTACATGGCCCACGACCCACAGAACCGGTGCGTCGCCGGAGACAAGGTCCGCATCATCGAATCGAGGCCCATCAGCAAACAGAAGCGGTGGCAGGTGCTCGAGGTCCTCGAGCGAAGCGAGATGCGCCGGGTCGAGGAAGCGAGCCGGGAGGCGGAGTCGACGACATGATACAAACGGAAACCAGGCTGAACGTGGCGGACAACTCCGGAGCGAAATCCCTCCTGTGCATCAAGGTCCTGGGCGGAACGAAGCGGCGGTACGCCGGCGTCGGAGACATCATCGTCGTCACGGTCAAGGAGGCGATCCCCAACTCCAAGGTCAAGAAAGGGGACGTGATGAAGGCGGTGGTCGTGCGGACGAACAAGGAGATCCGCAGGCCCGACGGCTCCTACATCAAGTTCGACGAGAACTCCGCCGTCCTGATCAATCAGCACAACGAGCCGATCGGGACCCGCATCTTCGGTCCCGTGGCGAGGGAGCTTCGAGCCAAGCGTTTCATGAAGATCATCTCGCTGGCGCCCGAGGTTTTGTAGGCGTCCGCGTCGAAGGGAGCGGAGACGGTGCACAAGAAACAGCCGCTGATTAGGAAGAGCGACAAGGTCGTTGTCCGGGCCGGCAAGGAGAAGGGCAAGATCGGCACGGTGCTCAAGGTGGACTCGGAGCGCAACCGGGTGGTGGTCGAGAAGGTGAACATGGTGAAACGGCACACCAAACCCGGCGGCTCCCACGCTCAGGGCGGAATTCTGGAGAAGGAGGCGCCGGTCCATCTGTCCAACGTCATGATCGTTTGTACGAAGTGTGCGGAGCCCTCCAGGGTCGGGAAACAGAAGCTCGAGGACGGTTCCAAGGTTCGGGTCTGCAAGAAGTGCAATGAGTTCATCGATGCCTAGGAAGCGGAACGAGAGCGCGCAGGACGTGTGAGAATCCGTCCGGCTTGAGGAGGTTGGATTGTCCCGGTTAAGAGAGAAATACATCAATGAGGTCGTTCCGGCCATGATGAGTGAGTTCGGGTACAAGAGCATCATGGCCGTGCCTCGAATCGAGAAGGTGGTGCTGAACATGGGCCTCGGCGAGGCGATCTACAACATCAAGGTCCTCGACAAGGGGGTCGAGGAGCTGACCTTGATTGCCGGCCAGAAGGCCGTGATCACCAAGGCGAAGCGGTCCATCGCCGGCTTCAAGCTGCGGGAAGGCATGCCCATTGGATGCATGGTGACCCTGCGGCACGGCCGGATGTACTTCTTCCTGGACAAGCTGTTCAATGTGGCGCTTCCCCGTGTCCGGGACTTCCAGGGTCTGTCGAACAAGATCTTCGATGGCCGGGCCAACTGTTCGATCGGGATCAAGGAGCACATCATCTTTCCTGAGGTGGACTACGACAAGATCGACAAGATCAAAGGCCTGAACATCTCCGTCGTGACGACGGCCTCGACGGACGCGGAAGGGTACTTTTTGCTCAAAAACCTGGGCATGCCCTTCAGAAGCTGATTGGAGGAGAATGTGGCACGTAAGTCCCTCATTGCCAAAGCCAGAAGGCAGAACACGTTTACATCGCGCAATTACAACCGGTGCCCGATCTGCGGTCGATCCAGGGCCTTTCTCAGAAAGTTCGGAATCTGCCGAATCTGTTTTCGGAACATGGCCCTGAGGGGGGAGATCCCCGGGGTCGTAAAATCGAGCTGGTAACCCGCCGGGGAAAGATGCGTACGAAGGAGCTGGCCAAATGACCATGACCGATCCCATTGCCGACATGCTGACCCGCATTCGGAACGCCATCACGGTGGCCTACGAGACGGTGGACATGCCGGTGTCCAAGCTGAAGGTGAACATCGCCAAGGTCCTCAAGGCGGAGGGGATGATCCGGAACTACAAAATCCTCGACAACGAGGGCCGGAAGACGCTTCGGCTCGTTCTCAAGTACGACGCAGACGGAGGGGCAGTGATCACCGGACTGCAGCGGGTGAGCAAGCCCGGTTGCCGCGTCTACTCCGGGAGCGGGGACATTCCGCGGGTGCTGAACGGATACGGCATCAACATCCTGTCCACGTCCAGGGGGCTTTTGACCGACCGGGAGGCGAAGACTCAGAACGTGGGCGGCGAGATCCTCTGTTCCGTGTGGTAGACAGGGACGGTCCTTGCCCGGGAAGGCGACTGGAGAAGCGGCACAACGGGAGGTAAGCCATGTCACGAATAGGCAAGAGGCCTGTTCCCATACCCAAAGACGTCGACGTCGAGCTGGCGGAGAGCAAGGTGACGGTCAGGGGGCCCAAAGGGAGGCTCGAGAGACCCATCGATGCCGGCGTGCAGGTCCGGACCGAGGACGGTCAGGCGATCGTGGAGGTCGATTCGGGACTGAAGAACGCCAAGGCGCTCCACGGGCTGTTCCGCGCGCTCATCGCCAACATGGTGACCGGGGTCAGCAACGGGTTCGAACGGACCCTCGAGATCGTGGGGGTCGGTTACCGGGCCGAGGTGTCCGGAGAGACGGTGGTGTTCAATCTGGGGTACTCCCATCCCATTCACTTCCCCCTGCCCCAGGGCATCGAGGCCCGGGAGGAGAAGGGAAAGATCACCCTGAGCGGCATCGACAAGGAGCTGCTCGGAGAGACCGCCGCCAAGATGCGCGCCCTGCGCAAGCCGGAGCCCTACAAGGGCAAAGGCATTCGTTACAGCGACGAGACGGTTCGTCGAAAGGCCGGGAAGTCGGCGAAGTAAGAATGGGTCGGTGTCGGTGAGGGTGAAGAACCAAGGCCGACAACAAGCAAGGGGAAAGTCCACGTAGGGGCGTTGAAGAGCGGATCGGCGGCGAACGTCCGAATCAAGCCGATCACGTATAGAAGGGTCAAGTCATGGGTGCCATAGGAAGAAAAGTAGCAAGGATCAAACGAAAGATGCGGGTCCGGAAACGGGTCCGGGGGACGGCGGATATGCCCAGGCTGTCTGTGTTCCGAAGCTCCAGGCACATCTACGCCCAGCTCATCGACGACGACGCGGCGGTCACCCTGGCTACGGTGTCCTCCCTGAGCAAGGACCTCGCCTCTGCGATCGAGAACAAGGGCGGGAATCGCCGGGGGGCGGCCGTGGTCGGCGAGCACATCGCCAGGAAGGCCCAGGAGAAGGGGATCAAAAAGGTGGTGTTCGACCGCAACGGGTTTCTCTATCACGGGCGGGTGAAATCCCTGGCCGACGCCGCAAGAGAGAGCGGGCTGGAGTTTTGAGGCGACTGGAGGGGGCTCGAGCAACGAAGCCAACGTGACCATTTGCTGAGGGAGAGGCACATTGTACAGGCAAGACGACGAAAACCAGCTGATTGAAAAGGTCGTCCACATCAACCGCGTCGCCAAGGTGGTGAAGGGCGGCCGGCGGTTCAGCTTCGGCGCCATCGTGATCGTGGGAGACGGCAACGGCATGGTGGGCAACGGGCACGGCAAGGCCAACGAGGTCCCCGAAGCCATTAGAAAGGGAGTGGATCGCGCCAAGAAAAACATGACCAAGGTGCCCATCCTGAAAGGGACGATCCCCCATGCCATCGTCGGCAAGTGGGGAGCGGGCCGGGTCCTGCTCAAGCCGGCCGGTCCGGGGACGGGCGTGATCGCCGGAGGCGCGGTGCGGGCCGTTCTGGAGGCCGCCGGGGTGCAGAACATCCTGACCAAGTGCCTGGGATCCCACAACCCCCACAACCTCGTCAAGGCCACCGTGAACGGGCTCCTGTCGCTCCAGAAACCGGAGGACATCGCCCGGAGGCGGGGCAAGGCGCTCGAGGACATGGCGTGAGGCCGGCGCGCCCGTTGGGGGCGCACGGTCAGCGAAGAGGGTCGGACATGGACGACGACAAGATCAAGGTGACGCTCGTGAGAAGCGGAATCGGAAAGCCCCGGCGGGTCCGGCAGACCCTGACCGGCCTCGGGCTGACGCGGATGCACGAAACAGTGGAGCTGAACAACACCCCGGCCATTCGAGGGATGATCGAGAAGGTCTCCTACATGGTGCGGGTGGAACGGTGACGTCAAAGGAGAGCAGCATGCGGATTCACGATCTCTCGCCGCAGAAAGGCTCCAGGAAAGCGAGAAAGAGGATCGGGCGGGGGCCCGGCTCCGGTCACGGGAAGACCTCCTGCCGGGGTCATAAAGGCCAGAAGGCACGCTCCGGCGGGCGGATTCGGCCGGGCTTCGAAGGCGGTCAGATGCCGATGCAGCGGCGGCTGCCCAAGCGCGGGTTCAACAACCTGTTTCGGGTGGAGTACAAGGCGGTCAACCTCAGGGATCTCGAGCGCTTCGAGGCCGGCGCCCGGGTAGGCGTCGATGAGCTGGCCGCCTGCGGCCTGATCGGCAAAAGGGATCGCGTGAAGCTTCTGGCGGAAGGGGAGGTGACCCGCCCCCTCCAGGTGGAGGTCCATCGCGTGAGTGCCGTTGCCCGCGGCAAGATCGAGGCCGCGGGCGGCACGGTGGAACTGATCTGAGCCGTCCTTGTTGAGGCGGAGAGGAGCGAACCGGAGTGATCGGCGGCTTTCAGAACATCTCCAAGATTCCCGAGCTCAAGAAGAGGATCTTCTTCACGATCATGATGCTCGCGGTGTACCGGGTGGGGTGCCACATTCCCACGCCCGGGATCGACGGTGGGGCCCTGTCCGCGTTCTTCGGCGCCCGGCAGGGGACGCTTTTCGGCCTGTTCGACATGTTCTCGGGCGGGGCCTTGAGCCAGATGTCCGTGATGGCGCTCGGGATCATGCCGTACATCAGCGCTTCCATCATCCTGCAGCTGATGACGGTGGTGGTGCCCCACCTGGAAAAGCTCAAGAAGGAGGGCGAGCAGGGCAGAAAGAAGATCACCCAATACACCCGCTACGGTACGGTCATTCTCAGCGTGATCCAGGGCTTCGGCATCGCCGTCGGTCTCGAGAGGATGACGAGCCCCGGCGGAGCCATGATCGTTCCCATGGGAGGGTGGGGGTTCCGCCTGATGACCGTGATCACGCTGACGGCGGGCACGGCCTTCCTCATGTGGCTCGGGGAGCAGATCACGGAGCGGGGCATTGGAAACGGGATCTCGCTGATCATCTTCGCGGGGATTGTGGCCGGCTTTCCAGCGGCCGTCGGGAACAGCTTCCGCCTGATGAGCACCGGAGAGCTGGCCCCGTTCTTCATGGTGATCATGGTGGCCTTGATGATTGCGGTGGTCGGAGTGATCGTCTTTGTGGAGCGCGGGCAGAGGCGGATCCCGGTCCAGTATGCAAAACGGGTCGTGGGGCGGCGCATGTACGGGGGGCAGAGCACGCACCTTCCGTTGAAGGTGAACTCGGCAGGCGTCATCCCCCCCATTTTCGCTTCCTCCATCATCATGTTCCCGGCCACGATCGCCAACTTCATGAATGTGGAGGCCTTTCCCTGGCTGCAGACCGTGGTGGACTTTCTTTCTCCGGGGCATATCGTACATACCTTGATATTTGTTGTTTTCATCATTTTTTTCTGCTACTTCTATACGGCCGTACAGTTCAATCCGGTGGACGTGGCGGATAACATGAAGAAGTACGGGGGGTTCATCCCCGGGATCCGTCCCGGAAAGAACACCGCCGAGTACATCGATCGGGTGCTGACAAGACTCACCTTCAGCGGGGCCATCTACGTGTCGGCCGTCTGTGTGCTGCCCCAGATTCTGATCTATGAGTTCAACGTCCCCTTTTACTTCGGGGGCACGGCGTTGCTCATCGTGGTGGGGGTGGCCATGGACACGGCGAATCAGATCGAGAGCCACATGCTGACACGGCACTACGAAGGGTTCATGAAAAAGGGTATGGGGAAGACCCGATAGCCTGCAGGCGCATTGGGTTCGAGACGAACAAGCGCGGAAGAGAGAGGCGATGTCCAAGGAAGACGCAATAGCAGCACAGGGGACGGTGATCGAGACCCTGCCCAATGCCATGTTCAAGGTCGAGCTCGAGAACGGTCACAGGGTGTTGGCCCACATCTCCGGAAAGATGCGCATGCACTACATCAAGATTCTTCCGGGCGACAAGGTGCAGGTGGAGCTGTCCCCCTATGATCTGTCGAGGGGGCGGATCGTGTACCGAGGATTGAACAAGCGCTAGCTTGCCTAGTGCTCAGGAGACGCCGAAAATGAAAGTCAGGGCATCAGTCAAAAAGGTTTGCAAGAACTGCAAAATCATTCGTCGTAAGGGTACGATTCGAGTTATTTGTGACAACGCTCGCCACAAGCAACGGCAGGGATGACCATCAGGACGCGAGGTCCTCTACCGGGAGCCAAGGGCACACGAACAGGGAGTTGAAAATTGGCCAGAATCGCTGGTGTTGATTTGCCGAAGAACAAGAGAATCGAGATTGCTCTGACCTACATCTATGGGATCGGAAGGGCGAGCGCGCAGGCGATCCTCGACGAAGCCCAGGTCGATCGAAGCACCAACACGAACGACTTGACCGAGTCCGAGATCACCGGGATTCGGCGGGTCATCGACGAGAAGCACAAGGTGGAGGGCGACCTCAGGCGCGACGTGTCCATGAACATCAAGCGGTTGATGGATCTCGGTCTGTACCGCGGGCTGCGCCACCGAAAGGGGCTGCCCGTTCGCGGACAGCGGACGAGCACCAACGCGCGCACGCGCAAAGGTCCCAGACGATCCGCCATCGGAAGAAAGAAAAAATAGGAATTCGGGGTAGACGGGCATGGCAAAAGCGACGAGGAAGAAGTCCAGGGTCAAGAAGGAAAAGAAAAACATCCCGACTGGGGTCATTCACATTCAGTCCACGTTCAACAACACCCTGATCACCATCACGGACAACGACGGCAATGTGGTCGCCGCCTCGAGCTCCGGAAGGCAGGGGTTCAAGGGGTCCAGGAAGAGCACCCCCTTCGCCGCCCAACTGGCCGCCAAGGACGCTGTTCGGCAGGCCATGGACCAGGGCATGCGATCCGCCGAGGTGCGGGTCAAGGGACCCGGTGTGGGGCGGGAAGCCGCTTTGCGGGCCCTTCAGGTGGACGGGTTCTCGGTGACGCTGATTCGGGACGTGACCCCGATTCCGCACAACGGTTGCAGACCCCCGAAGCGGAGGCGGGTGTAGCTCCTGTTTCCGCGGCCTGCGGGAGGATTCGAAAGCCCGGACGGCCTGCAGACAACATCGAAGGAGTCGCCAAATGCCGGCAAGCCGGCGATCCGCCCAGGGGGTCGGACTCGACATGGGTCCCAGCGGCAATCGAGCGACTTTCGGCGAAACCGTCAACATTCCAAGACCGACGAAGGAGAAGCAGTTTTGGCCAGATACACCGGTTCATCATGCAGGTTGTGCCGGCGGGAGAACTTGAAGCTCTTCCTCAAGGGGGACCGCTGTTTCGGTGACAAGTGCGCTTTCGAACGAAGACCGTACGGGCCAGGCCAGCACGGTCAGAGGCGGGGCGGCAAGGTGTCGGACTACCAGCTCCAGCTTCGTGAAAAACAGAAGGTCAAACGAATCTACGGGCTCCTCGAGAAGCAGTTCCGGCGGTACTATCAGCAAGCGGACCGGCAGAAGGGCATCACGGGCATCAGCCTGCTGCTCCTGCTCGAGAGCCGCCTGGACAACATGGTCTACCGGATGGGATTTGCGGCGTCCCGGGACCAGGCGCGACAGCTCGTGCGGCACAGTCACTTCCGCGTCAACGGCAGGAAGGTGAACATTCCTTCCTACCGGGTGAAGGTTGGAGATATGGTAGAGGTCAAGGACTCCAGCCGGAAGGTGGCCCAGATCACAGAGGCCATGGAAACCGTGGTGAGACGGGGCGTCCCGAGCTGGCTGGAGGTGGACAAGGAGAACTTCCGAGGCACTCTGAAAGCCTATCCCAACCGGGAAGACCTGACCATGCCCATTCAGGAGCAGCTCATCGTGGAGCTGTACTCCAAATAACCGTCTTCCCGGCGTTTCTCCCTGGAGTGAGCAGGATCCGGGGACTTCAGGACAAAGGGGGGGGATATTGTTGGCTGATCTAAAAGCAAGAAACTGGCGGGAGTTGATTCGGCCGAAGGCCATCGTGATCGACGAGGACAGCCATACGGAAACGTATGGCAAGTTCGTCTGCGAGCCCCTCGAGCGAGGGTTCGGCATCACGATCGGGAACTCGCTGAGGCGGATTCTGCTGTCTTCCCTCCAAGGCGCGGCCATTGCCTCGGTTCAGATCGACGGCGTGGCCCATGAGTTCACCACCGCTCCCGGGGTCCTGGAAGACGTCACCGACATCATCTTGAACCTGAAAGAGATCAAGCTGAAGCTCATCGATGCCGAGGAGGCGGTGATCTCCCTTTCCGCGGAAGGCGAAGGGGTGGTCAGAGGCAAGGACATTCAGACGGAAGGTACCGTGGAGATCCTGACCCCGGAGCAGCACATCGCCACCCTCAACCAGGAAGGACGCCTGGAGATGGAGATGACGGTGCGCATGGGCAAGGGATACGTGCCTGCTGAAAAGAACAAGGGCAAGAACCAGGATATCGGGGTCATCCCCATCGACGCGGTCTTCTCGCCCATCGAGAAGGTCAACTACGTGGTCACCAACGCCCGGGTGGGCCAGATCACGGACTACGACAAGCTGACCCTGGAGGTCTGGACGGACGGGAGCGTTCCACCCGAGGACGCCGTGGCCTTCGCCGCGAAGATCCTCAAGGAGCAGATGACGCCGCTCATCAACTTCGAAGAGGAACCCGAGCCGCTGGAGGAGGACCAGGAGGTGGAAGAGGACAAGCTCAACGAGAACCTCTTCCGTCCCGTCTCCGAGCTGGAGCTCTCCGTCCGGTCGGCCAACTGTTTGAAGAATGCCAACATCACCTTGATCGGCGAGCTGGTTCAAAAAAGTGAGAACGAGATGCTCAAGACCAAGAACTTCGGACGGAAATCCCTGAACGAGATCAAGGAGATCCTGTCGGAGATGGGTCTGTCTCTTGGCATGAAGCTCGACAACTTCCCTCCGCCCGTAGAGCAGGAGCCGGGGCAGGAAGAGGAAGAGGAAGAGGATTTGGAATGAGGCACCGAAAAGCGAGAAAACGACTGGGAAGCAGCTCGAGCCACCGGAAGGCCACCCTGAGGAACATGGTCACCTCCCTGTTCAAGCACGGGCAGCTGAAGACCACGGACGCACGGGCCAAGCAGCTCAAACCGCTCGCCGAGAAGATGATCACCCTGGCCAAGCGCGGCGATCTCCACGCGAGACGCCAGGCCCTCTCCTTCATTCGGGAGAAGCCCGTGACCCACAAGCTGTTCAGCGAGATCAAGGACCGGTACCTGGACCGCCAGGGCGGATACGTGCGGGTGGTGAAAATGGGTGCCCGCAAGGGAGACGGCGCTCCCGTGTCCATCGTCCAGCTCATTCCATCCGAGGGAGGAGCGAAAAAGGGAGGGAAGAAACCCAAGGCCTCCACACCTCCGCCATCCAGGCCTGCGGAGGACACGACCTCCACCGAAACGACCGAGGAAACCCCGGCCCAGGCCTGAGCACCGACATCCCGGATTCACCCGATGGATATGGCTGAATCACTTTCACCATAAGGAGAACCTCCTTGCCTTCGAAGGCAAGGAGGTTTTTTTTCGGAGAACCGGCGTGAGAGCATTCCAGCACAAAGACCTCCTCGGCATGGGAGACCTGTCGGTCGGCGACATCGAGCTCATCCTGGACACCGCGGACTCCCTCAAGGAGATCTCCCTTCGAGAGATCAAGAAGGTTCCGACCCTGCGCGGAAAGAGCGTGGTGCACTTCTTTTACGAGCCGAGCACCCGGACCCGCACGTCCTTTGAAATGGCGGCCAAGCGGCTCAGTGCGGACACCATGA
>CAYYVD010000148.1:0-3163 GCA_964475045.1 uncultured Desulfobacterales bacterium
AGGCAATGATCAGCATGCCGATCAGCTGCAGGATGATGAAGGGAATCACCCCCTTGTAGATATCCGCAAGCGTGATCTCCGGAGGACAAATGCCCTTGAGATAGAACAGGGCAAAGCCCACGGGGGGGGACAGGAACGACGTCTGCAACGTGACGGCGATCAGGATGGTGAACCAGACGAGCGTCGGATCATCGATCACGCCGTAGCCGTTGACCTGGAGATTCAGATCTTGTACCACCGGGGCGACCAGGGGGAGGATGATGAGCGTGATCTCGATCCAGTCGAGGAAGAATCCGAGCAGAAAAACGCAGAAAAGGATGAAAATCATGATCCCATATGGTCCGAAAGGCAAGGAGGTCAAGATGCCTTCGATGAATTCATCGCCTCCCAGGCTTCTGAGCACCAGGGCGAAGGCCGTGGCCCCGACCAGGATTCCGTAGATATAGGCGGAGGTGTTGAAGCAGGCCGCGGTGACTTCCTTGAGAACGGCCAGGCTGAACCTTCGGTTGATGATGGCGAGGATGATGGCCCCGAGTGCTCCGACACCGCTCGCTTCGGTGGGTGTGGTGATGCCGGCGAAAATGGACCCCAGGACCGCAAGAATCAAGGCGGCGGCCGGCAGGATGTCCTTGAAGACGTCCCAAATCATGCGCAGTTGGATGGGTTTTCTCTCCGGATCCAGCGGAGCGGATTTCGGCCGAACGAGCCCGAAGACAAAGATGTACCCGACATAGAGAAAACCGAGGATCATCCCCGGAAAGACCGCGCCCATGAAGAGATCGCCCACGGACAAGGCGAGCTGGTCCGCCATGATGACCAGCATGATGCTGGGCGGGATCAGAATCCCGAGGGTCCCTGAACCGGCTACCGTGCCGACGGCGAACTGCTTGGAGTAGCCCTGGTCCATCATGGCCGGAATGGTGAGCAGGCCCAGGAGGACGACCGATGCGCCGATGATGCCGGTGGATGCGGCGAGGATGATGCCGATCAAGCATACCGTGACCGCGAGACCGCCGTGCACTTTGCCGAACAGGTTCTGCATGGATTTCATCATGCGTTCGGCGATCCCCGAGCGATCCAGCATCAGGCCCATGAAGATAAACATGGGCAGGGCGACCAGTACCCAGTTGTACATGAGGCGATAGGTCCGTTCGACGCTCATGCTGAAAACAACGTAGTTGATCCCCGTCCATGCGTCGAGGTAGAGATCGGCCAGCATCCCCACACCGGTGAAGAGGACCGCGGTCCCGCCGAGCACCCACGCAATCGGAAACCCTGTAAACAGCAGGGCGATAAAAGTCGCGAACATCGCAATGACCAGGTAGTCGCTCACTTCCATGGATCAGAGCCTCCTCAGGGTTGCAATGGTTCGAATCAGCCGAGAGATGCCCGCCAGGGCGACCAGTCCGAAGGAGAGGGGAATAACAGACTTGATGACCCAGCGCCAGGGAAGCCCCTGTGGCGCCACGGAGCTTTCGTTGAGCCTCCAGGATTCGTGGACGAAGTCCAGGCTCTGGTAGCAGAGGAGTGACGCGAAAGGAAGCAGGAGAATCAGGATGCCGAAGATGTCCCACCGGCACTGCCACTTGGGGCTGAGCTTTCCGTAGATCAGGTCCATGCCCACGTGGGAGTCGGTCATCACGGCGTAAGAAAGCCCCACCATGAAGGCCACCGCATAGAAATGCCACTGCAGCTCTTCCATCACGACCAGCCCGTGTCCGAACCCGTATCGCAGAATCACCTGAAGGATGATGAAGAAGATGACCATGCAGTTCGCCCACATGACAACGTGGCCGATTCTTCGAATGAGCCCATCCACCGCATCGCTGAAACGATTCGGCGTTTCTACGGTTTCCTTGTTCATCCCGATCTCCCGGTGGCGTTGTCCGTGATCGTGCAACAGCCGAGGCGCGAAACACCCCGCTGCCTCTCTCCGTTATCGGTCATCCCGATGGAACCGTCCCTCGGCGAAGCGATCCCCCACTCGCCGAGCGACGGCCTCGGGTCCGGGGTTATTTTTCGAATTCCTTGCTCGTTGGCGCGGGACGGGGCAGAAAGCCGTAATCCCTCCAAATTTTGTAGTCCGCACGGAAGGCCTGGAGGTCGTCCCAGACCTTCTTGAAGAAAGGGTCCTTTTCCGAGTTTTCCTTGGCGACCTCACCCCAGGCCGCCTTGAAGGCGTCCAGCATCTCGTCTGACCAGTACATGTTCTTGACGCCGCGCTCGTTTTTGTTCTTCAGCATGACATCGTACTGAATCGACTCGGTCCAGGCCATGGTGTTCAGCGTGCTGGCCTTGCAAAGGGTTTCGATCAGCTCGCGCTGACGCTCGCTCATCTGGTTTTCCCACACATCCTTGTTGATCAAGAGCTCGAAGAGTGTGGCCTGCTGGTGCCACCCGGGGAAATAGTTGTACTTGGCCACTTTGTAGAACCCGAGCTTGGTGTCGATGGCGGGCATGGAGAACTCACCCCCCTCGATGGCACGTTTTTCCAGAGCGGCAAAGACCTCTCCTCCGGGGAGGAGGGTGACCGAGGCCCCCAGCTTCTGCAGCACCTTGCCGCCCAGGCCGAAGAAGCGGATCGGCAGGCCCTTGTAGTCCTCGACCGAGTCGATCTCCTTGACGTACCAGCCGGACGTTTCCGGTGGCAGGACGCCGGCGAGCAGCGCCTTGACGTTCATGCCGTTGCTGTCATACATCTCCTGCCACAGCTCCATGCCCCCCCCGTAATAGATCCAGGCGAGGTACTCCGTGGCCTCCGGGCCGAAGGGCACGGCGGTAAAGAAGTCGGCGGCGGGAAACTTGCCCGACCAGTAACCAGAGACACCGTAGCAGGCATTCACCTTGCCTGCGGATACGGCGTCCAGCATGTCGAAGGCGGGTACGAGCTCACCGGGTTCAAAAATCTTGATTTTCATGGTGTTGTTGCTGAGGAGTTCGACCCGTTCCGCCATCCAGATGATGGTGGTCCCCAGCCCGGGCAGTGCGCTCGGGTATGCCATGGGCACCTTCAGCAGGATTTTGTTCTCAGCGGCCCGGGTCGTGTCGGCCATGAGGCCGACGGTGCAGGCGCACATGAAAACCACCAGAACTGCAAAAGCAAGCTTCTTCACGATGTTCTCCTTCCCTGAGTCGAGGTTGAAGGATGCGCAACAAGACGATC
>CAYYVD010000148.1:3263-11426 GCA_964475045.1 uncultured Desulfobacterales bacterium
GTGCGCGCTTTGATGTCCCGAATGATCTTCTCGGGCATCGAAGTCAGGATCTCGGTCTCGGTGAAACCCGGCGCCACCGCGTTGACGCGGATGTGATGGCGCCCCAGCTCCCGGGCCCAGACCTTGGTCATCCCCACCACCCCCGCCTTGGTGGCAATGTAATTGGTCTGGCCCACATTTCCGTCGATTCCCACAATGGAGGTGGCATTGATGATCACCCCTCCTCCCTGTCGAATCATGACGGGCACGGCGGCCTGGGTGCAGTTGAAAATGCCCTTGAGATTCACCGCCACGACGAGGTCGAAATTCTCTTCCGGCATTTCTCCAATGAGTTCATCGCCCTTCATCTTGACGAGTAACCCGTCCCGCACGACTCCGGCATTGTTGACCAGGACGTCCACCCGGTCCCACTTCTCGAGAACCTGATCCACCCAGGTCTGAACAGAGTCCCGGTGCCGGACGTCCACGTTGTGAAAAACCGCATTCACCCCGAGCTCCCGGACGGTTTTTTCCCCTTCCTCCGTGTTGACATCACAGGCGGCAACCCGGGCGCCCTCTTGGACGAAAAGCTCGGCCACGGCCTTTCCGATTCCGGCCGCCCCTCCGGTGACCAGCGCGACCTTGTCTTTCAACTGCATGACGTTTCTCTCCGGTTCTTCGGCGTCTTCGATTCCAACCGGGGCCCGGCTGGATCAGGTGTAGTACGTCAGCTTCCTCCAAAACTCCTTGTCTTTTTCTTTCCACTCGGGCCCGAATTTGCGGTCATAGTACCTTTCCATGCGGGCCATCCAGCGCCACCAGAAGCCTTTGCCCTCTTGCTTCGCCTCGAGGATGTCGGTCAGGTAGGTCTCGATGTCGGCCATCTTGTCCTTTGGCAGGTAAGAGGCCGCTCCTTTCTCGTAGGAATGGATCGTGTCCTCCACGCTCAGGGCGTGAGCGGTGAGCATGACAGGGATGACACCCCGCCTCAGGGCGATCTCGAGCAGCTGATACCCGTCGACACCCATGATGTCCAACACTGCGATGTCGAAAGACCGGCTCTCCAGCAGCTGTCTTGCGGCTTCGAAGTCGCCGGCCCTGGTGATCCGGCACATGGGCAACAGCGCTTCCAATGAATCCAGGACATCCGGCTCATCATCGACCAGGAGGACGCTTTTACCCTTCAGCAGATCTTCGCTCGTCACGGCTTGATCTCCCCTTTGTGCCCCGCAGGCTCGGCCCCGGAAGGCTCGAACGCGAGATAGGTTTCCCGGGTCTGTGGCTCTCGCCGGTGTAGGAATCGAGCCCGCATGCGCGTACCCATCTCAATGGACTCCGGCCTTGTTGCATCCACCCCCACGATACGGGCGTCCACGCGCCCTCCCTGGTCGAGCTCGACGACCCCGGAGACGTATGGATTCTTGCGGTGGTAGCCCTGAGCGATCATGAAAGGAGGGGCCACGGTGATGACCGTGAATGCGGCCAGCCTGCCTTCCCCCTTCATCT
Organism: uncultured Desulfobacterales bacterium; assembly: GCA_964475045.1. Classification (GTDB taxonomy): domain Bacteria; phylum Desulfobacterota; class DSM-4660; order Desulfatiglandales; family HGW-15; genus JAIPEI01. Next base: position 4,749 of record CAYYVD010000148.1, read on the forward strand.
CCATCCAGTCCATGTTCGAGCTGAAGCATGCGGTGCAGATGGGTCGCGGAGGGACAAACCGGGCATCGCAGTCCCGACAGCGACATCCCATCAGCCGGTTTTCCTGCAGAAACCGATTGAACGAAATGTCGCTCATGGGGCGTTCCTCCATGCTCATCTCCTTTCCAGGATTGTGAAGGTGCAGGTGCCTCCGGTGCCGCCGAGGTTGTGCGCACCGCCGATCCGCAGGTCCCGCCCGGGGACCTGTCGTTTCCCCGCTTGACCCCGGAGCTGCGTCCACACCTCGAAGAGCTGGGAAACGCCGGTTGCTCCCACCGGATGTCCCTTGCACTTGAGTCCGCCGGAGGTGTTGATGGGCTTGGGTCCCCCCAGCTGGGTGGCCCCCTCCTCCACGGCCTTGTACCCTTGGCCCCGCTTGAAGAAGCCGAGGTCCTCGATGTGTACAATCTCAGCAATGGAGAAGCAGTCGTGGACTTCCGCGAACTGAATGTCCTCCGGCGTCATTCCAGCCATCCCGTACGCTTCACGGGCCGCGTATTTGGTGGCCTCGAAAGACGTCAGCTCGGCGGAGGCATGGAGGCCGCGCCCGCTTCCCTGGCCGATTCCGGCCACGTGGATGGGGATGTCCGTGAAATGGTGAGCCAGCTCCTCCGCCACCAGCAACAGGCAGCTCGCGCCGTCGCTGATGGGGCAGCAGTCGAAAAGATGCATGGGCCAGGCCACGATCGGGTTGATTCCCGGATCCCTGAGGAACGCCTTCTCGTCGGGCCAGTCCGGGGCGGGTTGGCCTTTTTGACGGGCACGATTCTGCTTCGCCGTCATGAGGTCCCGGATCGTGACCGGGAACTGTGCCTTTGGGTTCAGCGGTGCGTTGGCGTGGCTCTTGAGGGTCACGTTCATCAGGTGCTCCCGGGCCGCCCCGTACCGGTCGAAGTAAGCGGAGGCCACGGCGCCGAACACGCCGGGAAAGGTGAATCCGGCCGTTCCTTCGTAAGGGACCGTGGCCAGAGCGAGCCCCTCGGCCACCTCCTCGGTGGTCCGTTTGCTCATCTCCTCGACGCCGCCCACCAGGACCAGATCGTAAAACCCCGAGGCAATTGCAAAAACCCCTTCACGGAAGGCGAGCGCGCTCGAAGCGCAGGCCCCTTCGGTCCGCGTGGCGGGCTTGGGGATCGTGCCGATCAGGTCGGAGAGGATCGGGCCCCAGTGGGCCTGATGAACGAAGAAGTCGTTGGAAAAGTTGCCGACGTAGAGTGCGTCGATGTCGGCAGGGTCCACTCCTTTGTCCACCGATGCCAGCAGGTCCAGAAAGGCCTCGGCAAAGAGATCCTTGGAGTTTTTGTCCCGAAACATTCCAAAACGGCTCATCCCGCCGCCGACCACGGCGACCCCCCGGCTGAGCGTTCGCTTTTTGGAAACTCCCGGCATGCGCAATCTCCGTTGAATCGTCCCTCGTTGAGTCCTTTCGCAAAGACTTCGTCCGAATGGAGGCCGCTCTATGAACCGTCCTTCCAATACGCTTCCCGCATCTCCCGTTTGAGCGTCTTCCCCGCAACGTTTCGGGGAAAGCCTTCCATGATCACCACCTCGCGCACCCGTTGGAACTTGGCCTCCACGCGCTCGTTGATCCATTCCCGCAGCTCATCCTCGGAAACCGCGCCGGGTTCATGGAGGAGCACCGCAGCCAGGGGGCTCTCCCCCCACTTTTCGTCCGGGACCCCGAAGACCGCGGCTTCCCGGACGGCCTCGTGCCGGACCACCACCTCTTCGATGTCACGGGGGTAGACGTTCACGCCCCCGGAGATGATCATGTCCTTTTTCCGGTCCACGAGATAGAGAAACCCGTCCTCGTCGACGTACCCCATGTCCCCCGAATGGAGCCACCCGTCGACCACGGCTTCCGCCGTCAGGTCGGGCCGGCCGTGGTATCCGGGCATGAGAATGGGTCCCCTGCCGCAGATCTCCCCCACCTCGCCGGCCGGCAGATCCCGACCCCGTTCGTCGAGAATCCGCATTTCGAATAGCGGCGGCGGGGAGCCCACCGAGTCCGGCTTTGACGAGTAGTCGTACTTGTCCAGGATGGTGACGAAACCCTCGGTGAGGCCGTAGAGCTCGTAGAATCGCTCGGGCAGTGCGCGGTTCAGAGCCTCCTTGTGCTTTCTGAGGAGCGGCGCCCCCAGGGAGAGGATCATCTCCAGGGATGAGAGGGAATCCGCGGAGAAGTTGGGGGCGTTGAGAAGGGCGATGATCTGGGCCGGGACCACCATGACGTGGGTCACCTTCTCTCTGGCGACGGTTTCGATGTAATTCACGGGTTCAAATTGGGAAAGCAGGATGTAGGTCGCCCCCACGAAGAAGGTGGGCATCATGTCCACAAAGGCGCCGTTGAACACGATGGCGCCGGCGTGCATGGTGATGGTTTCCGGCGACATTCGGAAGGAAGCGGCGAAGGAGGTGCCGTAGGCGATGCGGATGTCGTGGGTGTGCACGATTCCCTTGGGCAGGCCCGTGGTGCCGCTGCTGTACATGATGTTGAACGGGTCACTCCCCCGAACCGCATCGCAGACCGGCTCACTTTCCGGCGCCGCCGACGTGAGGGCGTGGTAGCCGTGATATCCGGGGGTGTCGTCGCTGTCCGTGAGGAGAATCCCGGCGGATTCCATCGCGGGCAGGCCCCCGCGGATGGATTCGATGGAATCCACGAAGCTCTGGTTCGTGATGAGCATGGAGGCCCCTGCGTCCTTCAGGAGCCCCGCCATGGCCCTCGCCCGCAATAGCGTGCTCAGAGGGACCACCACCGCGCCGGTCTTGGCCGCGGCCCAGTAAACATCCAGGAGTTCGAGGCAGTTCGGGAGCAGGGTGGCCACGCGGTCCCCCTTTTGAATGCCTCGAGCGAGCATTGCATTGGCCAACCGGTTGATCCGGCGGTCGAACTGGCCGTAGGTGAGCCGCCGGTCCTCGAACACGACGGCCGGGTGATCCGGCCGGTATGTCGCGTGCCGTTTCATGATGGAACCGAGGTTCATGCTTTTCCCCATGGATGTCCGTCCTCTTGGGATGGCCCGGCGCTGTGGCAGGGTACCCATGCCTTCCAAGAAACACCGGTTTTGCGCTCAGGGGCGAACAGCCTCAGTACGTGAGGACCATGCCCCCGTCGAAGAGGAGGTCGCCGCCGACCAGGTATTTGGCGTAACGGGAAAACCCGAACACGAAGAGGTTGCCCACCTCGATGGGGGACATCATCTCCTTGACCCTCGATCTCCCCAGCATCACGTCCCGAACGACTTCTTCCGGGGTGATGCCCCGCTGCTCGGCCTGGGCGGGAATCTGGTTGAGCGCAAGGGGCGTCTTGATGAAGCCCGTGCTCACGGTGAAGGAGCGGATCTTTCCCTCCCCTTCAGCGGCAATGGACTGGGATAGCGCCCGCAGCCCGAACTTGGTGATGTTGTAGACCGGTTTGTTCATGGTGCAGATGTGGGCGTGGACCGAGGCCATGTGGCCGATCGCCCCGGTCCCGTCCGCGCTCTTCTTCATGTGGGGGATCGTCAGCTGGGAGAGGTAGAAGGGAGCGCGCAGCATGAGCCGGTGCATGAAGTCGTAGGTCTCCATGGGGAAGCGCTCCACCGGGTCGATGTGCTGAATCCCGGCGATGTTGGCCACGTACTTGATGGTGCCCAGCTTGGCCGCCTCGTCAACTGCGCGCTTCACCTCGTCGTCCTGCGTGAGGTCCGTCCTCATGAAGATCATCTGCCCCCCCATGTCGCGGGCCGTCTTCTGGGTCCGGGTCCCCTCCTGCTTGTTGATGTCCAGCCCCACGGTCATCAGGCCGTTGACCGCCGCGGCGACCGCCGTGGCCCGACCGATCCCTGTTCCGGACCCCGTGACGATGCAGACGTTTCCGTTGTGGAAATTCGCGTCTTCCAAAAAGAGGACGTCTTCCTTTCGAATCTCCGGCTCCTCGATCTCCATGGTCTCCTCCCTGCCGCTGAGATGGTGGACAGAGAAAGGTGTGTTGGACGGGTTCACGCTTCGTCCGCCTGCCTAGCAAATCCCGAGCCAACGGGCGGTCGGGTTCTCCCGGATCTCCGGTCGCACCCCGAGAGCGCTGCGGGGCAAGGCGAACGCCGCAAAGCAGAGTCGGCACCCTCGGTCCCGGGACGGGTCTCGCACGGAAACCGGGCCGGGAAAGTGTATCCGACGCTCTACATGTACCCGGTTGGCCACGGGTTCACCATGGCCGGCGCCCCGGCATTCCATTCGTGAAATCCTTCTTGAAAACCATCCGCCGAATGGCCTATGCTGCCGGTGGTCCTCCCCCGCCGGCGGAACCCCCAGGAGGCGCGTCGACAGCAGCGTGATGGAGACCCACGAGGCCAACCCAGCCCAAAATGCGGACCACCCGCCGGCCGGGCTGTCCTGGCTCGTCTGGGGTCTCGGGGCCTTGTTCTACCTCAGCGGCTTCTATCAGCGCGTCGCCCCGGCCGTCATGACCGACCAGCTCATGGTCGACTTCGGCATCGGGGCGACGACCCTGGGTCACCTCTCCGCGTTCTACTTCTACAGCTACGTGGGTATGCAGATTCCCACGGGGATCCTGGCCGACCGGCTGGGACCGAGGAGGCTCCTCACCGCCGGCTCCCTGGTGGCTTCCGTGGGGGCCTTTCTCTTTGCGGCCGCGCCCGGGCTGGCGACGGCCTCCCTGGGGCGGTTGCTGATCGGAGGGGCCGTGGGGGTGGCCTGGGTCTCCCTGCTCATGCTCTCCTCACGGTGGTTTCCTCACCGACAGTATGCCCTGGCGAGCGGTCTCGCCCTCTGCGCGGGCCTGGTCGGGGCCGTGTCGGCGGGGGTTCCTCTCCGCCTCCTCGTGGAGGCCTTCGGGTGGCGTCCTGTGATGATGGTCTCGGCCGCCGGCTCGGTGGGCGTCCTCGTGGCGATTGCGATCGTGGTGCGAGACGACCCGGCGGAAAAGGGCTATGCGAGCTATGCCCACCGTCCCTTCCATTCCACCGGGGATCGCCCCTCGGTCCTTGCCGGGGTCCTGGAGGTCTTTCGATACTCGAACACCTGGTTCCTCACCCTGGCGCCCGGAGGGGTGGTGGGGCCCGTGCTCGCCTTCTCCGGTCTATGGGGCGTCCCCTTTCTCACCACGGTCTACGGCCTCACCCCGGCCAAGAGCGCAGCCCTCACCTCGGCCCTCCTGGTGGCCTGGGGGGTGGGCGGGCCCGTATTCGGGGCCCTCTCGGACCGGATCGGCCGGCGTAAGCCGCTCTACCTCGCCGGGTGCGTCCTGGGGTGTCTCGGGTGGGCCGTGATCCTGTTCGTCCCCGGTCTTCCGCTGGGCCTCCTGGCAGGCCTGATCCTCGGCGTGGGATTCGCCTCCGGGGGCATGATCATCGGGTTCGCCTTTGTCAAGGAATCGGTGCCGCCATCCCTGGCCGGCACGGTCAGCGGGGTCTGCAACATGGGGGTGATGACCGGCCCCATGGTGCTCCAGCCCGCCATGGGGAAGGTCCTGGACCTCTGCTGGCAGGGCGGCATGGTCGACGGGGTGCGGGTGTACGGGCCCTGGGCCTACCGGTCGGCCTTCCTGCTCATGATGGCCTGGTCGATCCTCTCGGTGATCTTGTTGCTCTTCACCCGGGAGACCCACTGCCGGCAGGCGGTTCCAGCAAGGCGGGCCTCCCGTTCCCGCTGATTTTCTGCTTGCGATTTCAGCCTCTTTCTGTATGGTGTTGTAGACCGTCGAATACATGTCGCCAACGGAACACAGGAGGAATCCTCGATGGACTGGCGTTCCGAGGAAGAGGTCCGCCCGATCGACGCTCGGGGAGGGCCCGCGAGGGGCGCAAAGCAGGAGCAGGAGGCCCTCCGCGAGCAGCTGGAGATGTACCGGCTGATGCTGGACAGCATCCACAACGGCATCATGGTCACGGACGCGGAAGGGTTCATCACCCACTTCAACCGTCCCTACGGCGAGTTTCTGGGGTTGCGTCCGGAGGAGCAGATCGGAAAGCACTGCACCGAGGTGATCGAGAACACTCGAATGCACATCGTGGCCCGGACCGGAAAAGCGGAGATCAACGACAGCCACCGCATTCGAGGTCAGGACATGGTGGTCCAGCGGATCCCCATCCGGAGGAACGGCAAGGTGGTGGCGGTCTTCGGCCAGGTGATGTTCAAGGACGTCCGCGACGTGAGAAAGCTGGCCGAGAACCTGAGGCTGCTCGAGAGCAAGGTGGAGCTCTACGAGAAGGAGCTCATCTCCCTGAGGTCCACCAAGTACACCCTCGACAGCATCATCGGGGTCAGCTCAGCCCTCAGCCGGCTGAAGCAGGACGCGGCCCAGGCCGCGGCCAACCAGCTGCCCGTCCTGATCACGGGCGAGTCCGGAACGGGCAAGGAGCTCTTCGCCCAGGCCATTCACCACGCCGGTCCCAGGGCCATCCACCCCTTTGTGCGGATCAACTGCGCCGCCATCCCCAAGGACCTGCTCGAGGCCGAGCTCTTCGGGTACGAAAAGGGGGCCTTCACCGGGGCCGGCTCCGAAGGCAAGCCCGGGAAGTTCGAGCTGGCCGAGGGCGGCACCGTCTTTCTGGACGAGATCGGGGATCTCCCCAAGGAGATGCAGCCCAAGCTGCTCCGGGTCCTGGAGGAGAAGGAGTTCGAGCGCGTGGGCGG
>CAYYVD010000149.1:0-11387 GCA_964475045.1 uncultured Desulfobacterales bacterium
ACCATGCGCATGATCTGGTTGGTCCCGGTGTAGATCTGGATCAGCTTGGCGTCCCGCATCATGCGCTCCACCGGGAAGTCCTTCATGTACCCGTACCCTCCGAGCACCTGAACCGCGTCCGTGGTGACCTTCATGGCCGTGTCCGAGGCCGTGAACTTGGCCATGGCGCAGAACTTCCGGGCCTCGTGGCCCTTCTCCCGGTCCAGATGGCGGGCCGCCTGGTAGGTGAGCAGCCGGGCCGCCTCGGTGGAGGCCACCATGTCCGCCAGCATGAACTGGACCGCCTGCTGCCGGGCGATGGGCCGTCCGAACTGGACCCGCTCCCCGGCATAGCGCACGGCCTCGTCGATGGCCCCCTGGGCCAGGCCCACGGCCTGGGCCGCCGCGAAGAGCCGGCTGGTGTCCAGGGCCGCCATCATGTTGGCCACGCCGTCCCCTTCCTCCCCGATGCGATTGGCAAGCGGGACGGCCATTTCCTCGAAGATCAGCTCGGAGTTCACGGAGCCCCGCATGCCCATCTTGTTCTCGTTCTTCCCGTACGCCAGCCCGGGCGTACCCTTTTCCACCACAAACGCGGAGATTCCCCGGGCCCCCTTGGCCGGGTCCGTGTACGCATAGACCGTGAGCACGTCGGCCACACTGCCGTTCGTGATGAAGCACTTCCGCCCGTTCAGCACGTAGTGCTCCCCGCTGCGCACGGCCCGGGTCTTCATGGAGAGGACGTCCGAGCCCGCCCCCGGCTCGGTGGCGGCGAACGCGGCGAGCTTCCCTCGGGCCAGACCGGGCAGGTAGGCCTTCTTGACCGCCTCGGACCCGCCGCAGAGGATCGGCAGCATCCCGTCGGCCTGGGCGATGAGGAGCAGCGCCGACGAAGCGCACGCCTTGGCGATCTCCTCGAGGATCATGGAGAACAGCAGGTAGTCCGCGCCCACGCCGCCGTATTGCTGGGGCAGGAGGGGGGTGAGAAGGCCGTTCTCCGAGAACACGCGGACCGTGTCCCAGGGAAACACCTGCTGCTCGTCGATCTCCGCTGCACGGGGTCGTATGACATCGTCCACGATGGTCTTCACGGTGGAGAGCATCATGCGCTGCTCCGAATCGAGCTCGATCATTCCGTCCTCCCCCGGCCGGTCGCCGGCATGCAGAAAAGCGTTCCTTCAGGCACGATCCGCCTGAGCATTACCAAAAACGGCCGTTTCTCCTCAAGGACACCCCCCATGACCCGTCTTCGGCCTCTGCTCACCCCCCGGCCCCCAAGGTCTCCCCCACCCAGTCCAGGACCGGCTGGAGGCGGTTGGCGGCCAGGTCGCGGGCCTCGCTCAGGGACACCCAGCGGTACTCGTGATGCTCCGGCCGGCCGAGCTCCGGGTTCACGGAGAACCGGACCTCGGACTGGTCCGTCTCCGCGAGGTAGTACCGGGCCTTCTTCCGGCCTCCGCTGTAGGGCGGGGTCTCCTGCCACCCGGTGCCCCACCGAAACGCCAGGCGGGTGATCCCGGCCTCTTCGGCCGTCTCCCGGCACGCGGTCTCCAAGGGGTCCTCCCCCGCCTCCACGAGGCCCTTGGGAAAGTCCCAGTCCCGATAGGCCCGCAGAAGCAGCAGTCGCCACCCGTCCTCTGCGTCTCGAACCACCACCACTCCGGCGGAAAGCACCTGGGGGTTTTTCGTCACGTCCCTCCTCCTTTACCCCATTGTGGCAGGCCGGGGGCCTCGGTTCAAGGCGGGAAATGCTCGAGGATCTTCTTGATCCAGCCCGCATTCCGATGTATAACCGGGACCATGCAAGAGGCCAGACGACCTTACCTGATCGAGCTGATCGCCTCCCTGGCGGACAACGATGTCGCGTTCATCATCTGCGGGGGCATGGCTGCGGTCTACCACGGGGTGGAGCGCATGACCATGGACCTGGACATCTCCCTGGACATGGAGCTCGGGAACGTGCATCGTTTCCTCGAGACCGTCCGTGAGCTCGGCCTGGTGCCACGGCCCCCGGTCCCCCCCGAGTCCCTGCTGGAGCCGGACACCCTGAGGCGCTTCGTCCAGGAGAAGAACGCCCGGGTCTTCACCTTCTGGGACCCGGAGACCCCGTACCGCCAGATCGACGTCTTCCTCACCGACGACCAGTCCTACGCGCTGCTCAAGGACTTCACGGTGAACGCCAAGGTGGACGGCCGAACGGTCCGGGTCCTGTCCATGCCGAAGCTCCTGGAGCTGAAGACCCGGATTCCCAATCCCCGGGACAAGGACCGCCTGGACATCGAGGCCCTCAGAAAACGCATGGAGAACGCCTCATGACCTCGCTCGCCACCCAGACGACGCACATCGAGGTGACCACCGCCTCCTTTGACGGCCACACGCCGTTCCTCTCCTTGACCTACACCCAGAAGCTGATCTGGCTCTCCGAGACGGCGGCCAGCATCCACATCCTCGCCCGGTGCAACCCCGAGGCCGGGTGCAACCGCCTGTTCGATCCCGATTCGGGGATCGAGCCCTCCTGAACCGGGACAGGACATGAAGCCCTTTCGCATCCGCGCCGTGCTGTTCGATTTCGACGGCACCCTCAGCCACCCCGGTTCCCTGGACTTTCCGGCCATCAAGCAGGAGCTGGGGTGCCCCCTGGACGAACCGGTCCTCGAGTTCATTCAGAAGCTCCCGGACCCCGTTGCCCGGGACCGGGCCATGGCAAGGCTGCACGCCTTCGAGCGCGCCGGGGCCGAGGGCTCCCGGGCCAATGCGGGGTCGGAGCGGACCGTCCGGCGGCTGAAGCGCCGGGGCGTCCGGGTGGGGCTCATCACCCGCAACAGCCTCGCCTCGGTGGAGCGCGCCTTGGAGAACTTCGATCACCTGTCCATCGGGGACTTCGAGGTCCTGGTCACCCGGGACGACCCGGTGCGGCTAAAGCCGGATCCCGAGGGGATTCGGCACGCCGCCGAACGGCTGGGAGTACGGACCTCCGAGCTGGCCGTGGTCGGGGACTTCGTGTTCGACGTGCAGGCGGGGGAACGCGCCGGCGCAATGACCGTGTTCCTGACCAACGGCCGGGAAGCCCCGCCCCAGGCCGACTTCGTCATCGAGCGCCTCTCGGAGCTGGAGGACGCACTTCGCATGGGCCTTCCCGGGAGGACCGGATGACCAAGAGTGCGGGGCTCGAGGGGACGGCGGTGGCGGCCCGGGAGCTCCCGGACCGGCTGCGCGGGGAAGGCTCCGAGCCTTCCTGAATCACGCGGTTGACCTCGAGCACGCTTCGGCAGGGGACGTCGTAGTCGCCTCATGGATCAACCTCCGGGTGCTTTCTTCCCCTCCAAGACGTCGTCATCGAGCCCCATGTCCAGGGCCTCCAGGCCCAACTGCTCGAGATAGCTCTTTCTGGGAATGCCGTTCGAGTCCCATCCCGAGAGGTGGTAGTAGGCGTCGAGCAACCGGTCGAAGGCTTCCTGTCCAAAAGGCGGCAGCTCGCCGGTCCCGTCCTTCAGCAGTCTTTCCGGAAGCGTGTCGTCCTTTCGGCTGACCCCTTCACGCACGTTGAACGCCCGTTCCGTGCAGTTGATCCTCTCGGCGCAGTCATGCAAGCCCTCCGCGTCGAATTCGTGCCTGATCACGCTGGACAGGATCTCGGCGTAGGTCTCCAGCCCCAGCGGGGCCGCACCGTGGGTGCAGAGCATGCCGGAATCGAACAGCATCCTCAGGTTGCGGTGGTCCCGGACCATCTCCGCCTTGTTCTCGATTCGAAAGCGTCCCTCCTCGAGTTGGAATGCGCCGTTTTTCCACCGCGTGCCTACCGCCTCCACCGCCGCAACGAGCTCACCGCCAATGCCCGTAGCATTTCGAAATCATTAAATATAGAGCCCTCGCCTGAAGTCGAACGGCTCGAGCCGATCACCGAAAACCTGTAGACACACACCTATGTTCGAGAGTGCCTTTAAGCGCTTGATATGGCGACGTTTCCGCCGATTCGTGAAACCACAGACCCGAACCCCAAGTCAAGGGCAGTGGCAGATCATTCAGCTCCTGGTCTCGGCCCAGCGGGGGTGGTCCGTGGCGGGAGGGGCGGGCGTCGGCGAGGGGCGCCGGCCCTGCTTCAGTGGGCTGGAATGGTCGCCGCGATGAGAAAACGGATTGACTTCTTGCATCAGTTGCAACTAAAATTGCGCTGAATGCACAACCTGCGCTGGATGTCCTTGGGAAGAAAGGACGATTCAATGGGTATGTTCAACAAACACGGGATCCTGGACAGCCTGGAGTGGCTTTCCGATTGGCTTCAGCAAAAGGCTCCGGGGGAACGATTTGAACTCGTCCTCGTAGGAGGAGCCGCATTGGCCCTCGAAGGCCTGAAGGATCAGACCGTGGACATCGACTTGTTTTCCCCGGACCCTCTTCCGGAGCCGATTCAAAATGGTGCCGCACACATCGGCAGGGTGCGCAAGTTGGGTCCGGAATGGATCAATACGAATGTCGCCGTGATGCTCAGACAGAGTGTTCCCTCTCTACCGGATTACTTTCGTGAAACATCCCGGTCCATGGAGATCGGCCGGAATCTGCGTGTGCACGTCATTGGGCGACAGGCCCTGATCTCCTTGAAGTTGTATGCGGCATCCCCCGTGGTCGACAAGCACACAAAGGATCTCGCACAGCTTGAACCGGAACGGGGTGAAATCGAGGAAGCTGTCCGGTTTGTGCTTTCCGTGGACGGCACCGAGGTGAGAAGAAACGACTTGAGTGTGATCCTCGAAAGGCTGGGTTTTGAAGGCCATGACGTCCTCGAACCAACCAGACGATGAGCTGAAAGTCTTCCTGGAGCGTGCATGGAGCACCCTAGGATTGCCCTTTGCCGGCCCTCCGATTCAGGAGAAACGGCATGGGATCATCGATGTGGAGGCCCTGATCGCGGTGACTCTCCTCCATGGCCCGGAGGCCCGTTTTGAAACGGATGTGCCGGCCTGGCTGCGGAACTTCGAGGGGCTCTTCCACCACCAGAAGCTCAAAAGCATGGTCCGGCGCATGCCGATAAGGCACCGGGAGGCGCTGCGAGACCATGCACGCCGGTCCACGACCTTTCGGGGAGCCCCCAAGGCGGTTCATCAGGCCCTCGGGATCGAGACGAGCGGGACCACAGATCGGATCGAGCAGGCCTTGAAACCCCGGCAGGCCAAGATCGCTGCGCCTGATCAGGTGGCCCGTGACTCCCTGATGGTCTTTCATCGGCTTCTCTTTGGGACCGGTTTTCGTGCAGACGTTGTTGCCCTCACCCAGGTGAAGGGCCTGGCCGGCAAAGGAGCCCGGCTTGCAGAACTCCTCTGCACCCACGCTTCCACGGTCTCGAGAATCCTGAGAGACCTTCGTGCCTGCGGTTTTCTGGATGGAGACAACGAGAGGACCCAGGCGTTCGAAGCCTTTCCTGGGTTTTTCCTGTCGACACGTAGCCTGTGGAACCTCTGCGAGATTCTGGATGCTGCACAGTTTCGGTCCAGGCAACATCGCGAGGAAACCCTCAAAGGCCTCGATTTCAAGCACGACGAGATGGGGAGACGTCTGATCGAGGGAATTCCCGGAGTAGGCACAACTAGTGGTGCCGAGTAGTAGTGACATAAGATAGGGAGCTGATTCTTGGGTTTTTGGGCTTCCTGTAGCTGAAAAACTTATAATCTGAGAACTTTTTAATCATGAAAACAAATAAAACAATAATACTATGCACTCCGGAAAAGCATTTCGCTTCCCGGTAAATTGAATATGTTGTGGGTCTGGTGTTAGTGACAACCGTAGCTCTGTAGATCACGGATATGGGGGGCATTCGGGCTCAACGCATCTTCATTGACGATCACCTTCAGTTTAGGATGATCTTCCCTGAACTTTTTCAGTAGCCTCTTGGCTGCATTTCGCTCACAATCGTTCTTTTTCTCACCATCCTGCTTCATGATCATTTCGGGGTAAAGTGGGATCACCTCCTTGTAGTCAGGGTGCACAATCGCCGCACCCAGCATCTGCTGGTGATACGTGATCTTTCCCTTTTTCTTGTGCTTTTTCACCAAACAAGCTTCAGATCCCAGTTTCTCGACCCGAGGGGACGAACCACCAGGTGAAGAGAAGGGCAGCCGCACCGATGGTGGACAACACAACGGGTATCATGACGAGCCAAACCTCAGGGCTTCAGGTTTCCCCAACGGGCCCTCGTCGCACCCCCGTACTTCCCTCCCGATCGCAGTCGCCTCAAAGCGGGCGGGTACAGGGACCAATCACATGGGTTGTGTGTCTGCTGTCTTGTGCCTGTTCCTGGCGGCCTACACGCCGAGATAGGCCGCCTTGACGTGGGGGTCGCCCAGAAGCTCCTCGCCGGTGCCGTGCAGGGCCACCTCTCCGGACTCCAGCACGTAGGCCCGGTCGCAGAGCTCCAGGGCCGCGTAGGCGTTCTGCTCCACCATAAGCACGGTGACGCCCTGCTCGCGGATGTTGGTGATGATGTCGAAAGTGGCCTCCACCAGGTTGGGGGCCAGCCCCAGCGAGGGCTCGTCGAACATGATGAGCTTGGGCCGCGCCATGAGGGACCGGCCGATGGCCAGCATCTGCTGCTCGCCCCCGGAGAGGGTGCCGGCGGTCTGCTTTCTCCGCTCCTTGAGCACGGGAAAGCGGCTGAACACGTGGGCCAGATCCTCCTCGACCGCATCCCGGTCCTTTCGCAGGTAGGACCCCATCTCCAGGTTCTCGAGCACGGTCATGTAGGGGAAGATGCCCCGCCCCTCCGGGCAGTGGGAGATGCCCTGGTGGATCACGGTTCGAGGGGCCACGTTCGTGATATCCCGCCCCTGAAAGGAGATGGAGCCTTGAACGGCGCGCAGCAGCCCGGAGATCGCCTTGAGCGTGGTGGTCTTCCCGGCGCCGTTGGCGCCGATGAGGGAGACCAGCTCCCCCTGCCTCACGTCCAGAGACAGCCCCGTCACGGCGTTGACCTTGCCGTAGCGGCAGTGGAGATCGCGGATCTCAAGCACGTCGGCCTCCATGGCCCAGGTAGGCGCGAATGACCTCGGGGTCGTGCTGCACGGCTGCGGGCGGGCCCTCGGAGATGACCTGCCCCTGGTTCAAGACGACCACCTTGTCCGAGACCTCCATGACCATCTTCATGTCGTGCTCCACGAGCAGGATGGTGATCCCGCGGTCTCGAATCCGGTCGATCATGCGCATGAAGTGGGCGGTCTCCGAGGGGTTCATGCCGGAGACGGGCTCGTCCAGGAGAAGCAGGGTGGGCCCGGCCGCCAGGGCCACGGCCACCTCCAGCAGACGCTGCTCCCCGTAGGGCAGAGCGTCTCCTCGCTCTCCGGCCCGTCCGGACAAGCCCACGAACTCCAGGACCTCCCAGGCCTTCTCCCGCAGGGCCGCTTCCTCCCGGTGCACCCGCCGCAGCCCCAGCAGAATCTCCCAGGGCTTGCGCTCCCCCTGGCGGTGGAGCCCGATCATGACGTTGTCGAACACGCTGATGCCCCCGAAGACGCTGGTCTTCTGAAAGGTGCGCACCACCCCCAGGGCGGCCACCTGGTTGGGTTTGAGCCCGTTGAGGGGGGTGCGCCGGTAGTGCATGGTTCCCCGTGTGGGAGGCAGAAAGCCCGTGATCACGTTGAACGCCGTGGTCTTGCCCGCCCCGTTGGGTCCGATGAGACTGGTCACCTGTCCTTCGAGCGCATCGAAGCTGAGGTTGAAGACCGCCACCAGCCCGCCGAAGTGCACGGTCAGGTTGCGCACCTCCAGGATCGGATCGTTGCCCCCGATTGCTCCGTTCATGCGCCGTTGCCTCCTCCGGCCCGGGCGGCGGGGACGGCCTCGCGTCCCGGCCGGCCCTTCCACCAGGATTCCAGGGCCGGCACGATGCCCTGGGGAAGGAAGAAAAGAATCAGGATCATCACCACCCCGTAGATGATCCACTGCACCTCGGGCCCGGCCACCTCCCGGAGGATCTCGGGAAGGATCCCGAAGATGATCCCGCCCACCACCGGGCCGGCCAGGGTGCCCTTGCCGCCGGTGACCACCATGATGACCATGGTCAGGGTATAGATGAACAGGAACACGTCCGGGTCGATGATGCGGATGTAGTGGGTGTACAGGCAGCCCGCGGCCCCGGCCATGGCCGCCGACGCCACGGCCGCCAGCACCAGGAACCGGGTCACGTTCACGCCCACGGACTCGGCCAGGGTCTCGTTCTCGCGAAGGGCGATGAAGGCCCGCCCGGCCCGGGACCGCACCAGCCGGCGAACGAGGATGTAGCTCACCACGCAGACGGCCAGGACCAGGTAGTAGTTGGGGAGCTTCTTGTAGAAGGCGAAGTCCCCGAAGGAGAATGGCGGAATGTTGTTCAGGGCCATGGGGCCCTCGGTGAGGTCCACCCAGTTCAGGGCCACCAGCCGCACCACCTGAGCGAAGCTGATGGTCACGATGACGAAGTACGCGCCCCGCACCTTGAAGGAGATCTTGCCGATGAACCAACCGAACGCTCCGGCCACGGCGACGCCCGCCAGAAAAGCCAGCCACACCGGCTGGGACGGGAAGACGAAGGTGTACGATTCGGTGAGGTGCAGATCGAACCCCAGGGACAGGAGCGCACTGGTGTAGCCGCCGATGCCGAAGAAGGCCACGTGACCCAGGCTCAGCTGACCCGTGTAGCCCAGCAGCAGGTTGAGGCTCATGGCCGCGATGGTGAAGATGCCCGTGCCGATGAGCACGTGCAGATAGTACTGATTGGTCATCCAGACCGGCAGGGTCGCCAGAAACAGCAACCAAATCCATGTCAGTGCACGAATCATCCAACTCTCTCCCGCCTGGCGAACAGGCCGGTGGGTTTGACGATCAGGACCAGAATGATCAGGAGAAAGCCCATGGCGTCCCGGTAGCCCGACGAGATGTACCCCGCTCCCAGCTCCTCGACCAGGGCCAGGATGAACCCGCCGATGGTGGCCCCCATCACGTTCCCCAAGCCCCCCAGGATCACGATGGCAAAGGACTTGAGGGCGGCCAGGTCGCCCATGGTGGGAAAGACCACGAACACGGGACCCAGGAGGGCCCCGGCCGCGGAGGCGAGCCCGGAGCCCAGGGCGAAGGTGGCGGTGTGGACCCGGTTGATGTTGACGCCCATGAGGGCCGCGGTCTCCCGGTCCTGGAACGTGGCCCGCATGGCCTTGCCGAGCTTGGTCCTGTCGATGAGCAGGTGGGACCCCACGATCAGGATCGCCGCGGCCACGAACACGAACACCCGGATCCAGGAGACCGACACCGGCCCCAGCACGAGCGGCTCGATCGGGAAGGGGTGGTTCACGGACTTGCTGATCCCGGTCCAGATCAGCTGCTCCGAGTTCTGCATGGCGATCATCGCACCGATCATGATGAGCATGGTGGTGTCGATGTCCGCCCCCCGCATCGGCCGCAGGAGCGTGAACTCGATGGCGCCGCCGAGGGCCACCCCCAGGAGGATGGCCATCGGCAGCGCCAGGAACAAGCTCTGGCCGAGGGGCATGACGAAGAAGAAGGCCATGTAGGCGCCGAACGTGTAGAGCTCCCCGTGGGTGAAGTTCACCACGTTCATGATGCCGAAGATCATGGTCAGGCCGATCCCCAGGAGGGCGTAGGTCCCCCCGAGGATGAGTGCGTTGAGCAAGTGCTGCAGGAGCTGTTCCACGTTGGGCTCCTAGGTCTGACGTGTCACGCAATGGCCGGGGTCTTCTCGCCCGTCCCGCGGCCGCCGGAAGACGCTGTCGAAAAAAGCGCCCTTACGGCAGGGCCACCTTGCCGTCCCGAATGGTCACCACGTACACATTGGGGATGTTCTGGGCGCTCTCCTTGCCCTCCGGGCCCATCTCGATGAAGCTGATGTCGCCGTTGACCCCCTCGACCTCCACGTCCCACAGGGCCTTGCGGATGTCGTCGGAGTTCGTGTTCCCGGCCCCTTCGATGCCCGCCGCGATGGTCATGATGCCGTCATACCCGCGGAAGCCCTCGGTCAGGCCGGCGAACTTGTGACCGCGCTTGTTCCACTCGTCCACGAACGCCTTGGCCACCTCGGGGTTGGGCGCGGACTCGGGGAACCACGGCGCGAAGAACAGGAGGTGGTACGACCCGTTCGCCGCCGCGCCGGCCTGCTCGATGAGCTGATCCGGGGACTGGGACCCGCCCGTGGTGATGATCTGCTGGGGGATCTGCTGCTCCACGGCCTGCTTGAGCACCAGGGTCAGCTGCTCCACGCTGGTGGTCACGAACAGGGTGTCGCTGCCCGAGGCCTTGATCTTGGCCAGCTGGGCGCTCATGTCCTGGGCCCCGGCGTCCATGGTCTCTTTGACCCCCACCTCGATGCCCTTGCCCTCGAGCATGCCGCTGAAGGCGTTGGCGGCCCCGAGCCCCCAGTCGTTGTTCACCACCAGAAAGCTGGCCTTCTGGATGTTGAACTGCCCCACCTTGTCGGCGAACGCCTTGGCCTCCATGGCCGAGGTGGGGCTGATGCGGAAGATCCACGGGTTGCCCGAGGTGGTGATCTTGCCCGAGGACGAGGTCTCCACCACCATGGGCACCTCGTACTCCATGAGCTTGGGCATCACGGCCAGGGTGTAGGTGGAGCTCCAGGCGCCCATGAGCACCGGCACCTGGTCCCGCACGATGAGCTTCTCGGCCGTGGCCACGGCCTCCTTGGGGTTGCTCTTGTTGTCCTCGACGATCAGCTCGACCTTCCTGCCCAGCAGCCCGCCCTTCTCGTTGAGAAAGGTCTCGGCGATCTTGGCCCCCTGGGTCACGTAGTTGCCCGAGGCCCCCACCGGGCCGGTGAGCGGCTGGGTCACGCCGATCTTCACCGTGTCCTCGCACAGGGCCGCTCCGGGCACCGTCAGCAGGACGCACAAGCCGATCAAAACTCCCAAGCTCACTCCCAATGCCTTTTTCATGTCTCTCCCCCTCTTGCATCAAAGGTGCATCTGTGAATAAAACAACGCTTTCCCTCGACCGGCCGCGCGCAGCGGATCGGGTTTCCTCCTCCCAAGGCCTGCATGCGCGCTTCGAAGGAAAGGCCCTCCCCGATCATGCATCCATGTCCACCCGCTCGTTGAAGCGGAGGATCAGCCGGTCGATCTCCTCCACCTGGCCCTGAATGCCTTCCCAGTAGTCGGGGTCTTCGTACCACTGGGCGTTGAGCTCGTCAAGATCCCGGCCCTGCTGCTCGATCCAGGTGAAGTACTTGAGGTTGTGAATCTGCCGCCGGTCGTAGTAGGTGAGCTCCCGCATGTGGTCCGTGGACTGGCCCAGGAGGTACCGCTCGAGATCCACGGCCGCGTCCCGCTCGGAGTAGGGCCCCAGGTCCCGGGTCATTTCCAGAAGCCGGGTCTGGTAGAGGTCCATGGAGTCGGTCCAGACGGTCATGAGGACGTCCC
>CAYYVD010000150.1:0-11292 GCA_964475045.1 uncultured Desulfobacterales bacterium
TAGAGATGTGATATCCGGTCGAGGAATGGGCTAAATTTGGGCTAAAAGTTTTCAACTTCCATTGAAATGATCGAACTGGTTGGATATATTGAAAGACAAGATTTCTTCCGTATCATGCTGAAATTAGAGAGAGAACCAAATATGTCAGGGGGTTAGGGTAGACTGGCGAGTTTGATTCGACTCCCCCCGTCTCCACCAATTAAATCAACAACTTACACGACCTTTCTCCAGGGTGGGCCTCATGTTGGGCCCCTTCCTCCCTCCCCCATTCTCCCTCTTGAAAAATCAGCCCATTGCTGGGGTCACATTCCTATTATAGGCGAAGTCTTGACACGCACACACGAAACCCATAGCCATGGATGGGTTTCGTGTCATCTTGTCAAGTCATTCAAAAGGGGCGCCTGTTCTCGCAGGGCTTACGCGCCCACTTGACGTTCGTACCCAAAACCCATAATATGGTTATGGGTTTCATGAAGCAAAGTCAAGGAAGCCGATGATGAAACATGACGAGTTCTTTCGCAACCATCTGGTGTTTACCGGGAAAGAGTTTGCCGACCATTTGTCGTCCCTGGGTGAGGTCGGCGCTCGAGCCCAGGAGGCCCTTCTGGCCTATCACCGAAAGACCGGTCGGATTGTACAGGTGCGACGAGGCTTGTATGCCGTCATCCCTCCAAGAGCCGACCCTGATTCTTATCCTATCGACCCTTTCCTCGTGGCCGCGAAGTTGGCGCCGGATGCGGTGCTGTCGCACCACACCGCGCTCGAGTTCCACGGGAAGGCTTACTCGGTTCATGCTCTCCTCACTTACTCGGCATCCCGCCCTCTCGGACCGATGGCATTCCGTGCCCACGTTTTCCGGGGGACGAAGTTTCGTAAAGCGCTTCTCCGTCTCGGAGAAGAGCATTTCGGGGTTTTGATCGCGGAGCGATCCGGGCAGGAATTGATGGTTACGAGCCTGGAGCGGACCTTGGTCGATGTGCTGGATCGCCCAGGCCTCTCAGGAAGCTGGGAGGAGATATGGCGGTCGTTGGAATCGGTCGAATTCTTCGACCTCGACAAGGTTGTGGAGTACGTAAGCCTGCTCGGAAACGCGACCACGGGTGCGAAGGTGGGGTTCTTTCTCGATCAGCACCGCGAAACCCTGATGGTCGAGGACCACCATTTCCATTTGCTTCGGGACATGCGCCCAAAACAGCCTCATTACATGAACCGTTCCAAGCGGACATCCGGGCGATTCGTGTCGGAATGGAACTTGGTGGTTCCGAGGGAACTCCCCGAACGAACCTGGGGGGAGGTGCTATGAAGATCTCCACTGAGAAGCTCGCAGCCGAAGCGGGGGAGACGGGCTTCAGGCCGGATGTGCTCGAAAAAGCCGCTCATCTATTGGGGCTGTTGGATGCCTTGCGGAGTCACCCATTTCTCAAAGGAAAGCTGGTCCTCAAGGGCGGCACGGCCTTGAACCTCTTCATATTCGATGTGCCCCGACTCTCCGTCGACATCGATCTGAACTATGTGGGAGCCGAGGACCGAGACCACATGCTCGCTGACCGTCCCAAAGTCGAGCAGGCCGTCCAAGCGGTCTTTGCTCGGGAGGGATTCACCGTCAGAAGGATGCCCGAAGAACACGCCGGAGGCAAGTGGTCGTTGCGGTATGAAAGCGCCTCCGGCCGGGGTGGTAACCTCGAAGTGGATCTCAACTTCATGTACCGTGTCCCGTTGTGGCCGGTGACGATCACAGACTCTTTTTCTATCGGCGCTTGGCGGGCTACGGAGATTCCCGTGCTGGATCGTCATGAATTGGCGGCCGGGAAACTGGTTGCGCTATTTTCGCGCAGGCAGGCAAGGGACCTTTTCGACGGCCATCGGATTCTCCGAACGGATGGGATCGATTCCAATCGACTTCGCACCGCGTTTGTCGTCTACGGTGCAATGAACAGAACGGATTGGAGGACGGTCTCTGCCGACAATTTGGAGTTCGACGCCAGGGAGTTGGCAAGGCAGTTGTTACCCACGCTACGCATCCACTCACAGGACGTCCCGTTTGAATCAGCCGAGTACGGGACACGCCTTGTGAGGGAATCCAAAGAAGGGCTGACCGCGGTATTGCCGCTTACAGCTTCCGAACAGGGCTTTTTGGATCTGCTGCTGGACCAGGGGCAGATCGACGCGTCGCTCTTGACGGCCGAACCTTCTCTTCAGCGGCGCATCCAATCCCAGCCGCTCCTTGAATGGAAGGCGCTCAACGTAAGGCGTTATAAGGGATTGCCTTGACGGGGCCGGCCCCTCCCCGAGGTTGGGGCTCATTTGGGGTCAATCGGTTCGGCCTTCCTCTCATTCAGGAATCCGGTCCCCGTCGTCCTCCGAACCCACCCCAGGTTCTCTCCTGCGGAGACCGTCATCGTTGAGAACGTGTGCCGGGCCTGAATGATCGGCCGGTAATCGATGCCGGCCTGTTTCACCGCTCCTGCTTGACCGGCTCGAACCGATCACCGAAAACCTGTAAACACACGCCCCTTTTCGGGAGTGCCTTGAAACGGTTGATATGCCGACCTTTCCGCCGATTCGTGAAACCACGGACCCGAAACCCAAGCCCAACGTCGTATTGTATGTTGCAAACGATGGGGACGGAGAACGGAACCACCTGAAATCGGCTCGTTTCGCCGGTGGGCGGGTGCGCAAAGGGAGGTGTCGCCTCAAGGCATGAATCCGGTTGCCGCTTGACACGGACGGAAGCGGTGCCTCAACATGGACCTCTTCAAAGACCCGGAGCCATTGCAACATCCTGTACGCTCCCGGGAGAAGCCGGCCGACGGCATTGCATCCATTCACGTCGAAGACGGGTGAATGGCGATCCGTGTCAAGGATGGAGTGGAGATGCAGCTCGGTGTTTTTGCTTAACGTCACTGGACTATGATAAGCCTTGAATACATTATAATTTTCCTGCTTTTGAACGCATTTGCAGCATTTGTTCAAGGTTTTACCGGCCTTGGATTTGGTATTATTGTCATGGCCGGCTTGTCGCTGTTGCCTTTAGATCTTGAACGAATGTCCGTTGTCATCAATCTGCTCCTCGTTGTTCTGAATACGACCATTATCTATACAGGGCGGAAAGATTTTCAAATCGACTGGCGATTGGTGGGCTTGATCATTCTTGGAGAAGGCCTTGGTGTGCCATTCGGCTATTGGTTTATTTACGTCTTTGGCGATCGGCCTGTGTTCAGATTGGCTCTTGGGGTTGCACTCGTTTTGATGTCCGCCAATCAGTTGATCAGGCCACAGCTAAAAAAGCCGCTGGGTTCGGGGTTCGGGATCCTGGCAGGGACCGTCGGCGGGTTTCTGGCCGGCGCTTTTACCGCAGCGGGGCCTCCCATTGCTTACTTTGTCTACTCCAGACACACGGATCCGGCAAAATGCAAGGGAACCCTGCAAGTTGTATTTATGTCCGCCACTTTGCTGCGGCTGATAAACATTGCTTTCTTTGGCAAGGGGATCACCTTACCCATTTTACATGTGGCAGGCATTGGCTTGCCCATTGTCATATTTTTTACTATGATCGGACACATACTCACCAGGAAAATATCGCCGGGTTTGTTTATCAAAATCGTATTCATTGTTATTGCAATTGCAGGTATGATAAATATTGCGAAAGTCCTTGTATCAGGTTTTTAATCATCCATTGAAGAACCCTTGCCTTTCTGATCGGCAAAGAGAACATCATCGACAGCCAAATCGTTTGATAGCTATTTTTGCTCCCTTTTCAGTTGATTTTCAGTTAGGATATCGACTATTTTTGCATATGATTTCAATATCAGCCTTCCACAGACTTTTCTCCCTGCCTCCGTTCCCAACTCGTCCCCGACGATATCTTCGCAGCGGCTGCCTTTGAACCTGGCATCGATTTCTTGCCGAAACCATGCGAAGAACTCTTCCTGCATGAGCAAATATAGGTTTTTTCGATCTGTTTGCGCTTTTTCTTCTGCATACCATGAAAGGATGCACGTCGCTGCCGTGAACACGCCGCAGGTCTCTTTGAAAAACCCGCAGCCATTGGCCAAACCGGCCAAGGCCTTCACAAGCACGGATCTGCCGTTTTCATCGTCGGGAATGGTCAAGAGGACCATGATTTGACTACAGTTGTACTTTTGTTCCGCCAGATCAAGCAGCTGGCGGACCACTGTTTCGGGGGCATGGTGCGTTGAGGGTGTTTCCATGTCTTGATCCCGTTTCCATCGACCGATATGGACCGGCCTTCAAACGACACAGCGCCCGCGTGAACCGCGAAGCCTCGTATGCCCATCCTACACCGGCCCTCAGAAAGTTCAAAGATGATTTCGCCCACGCCAGAAGAGGCCAAGGACGCGGTGCCTGGTTCATCGATACCCTCCTGGCCGTCATCATCCCCTTCACGTCTTCGAAAACAAGCGACCTGTTGCAGTACACATCCACGACGATACAGAGATGAGACATCCCAGGCTCGCCCGTTCGTAGGAAAAGCGCCGGCGCGGCTACCGGGCCATGGCGTATCCGGTCATCTCTTCGGATCCACCGATCGAAATCATCACCCTTGTTTTTCACAAGCCCCCGAGTTTCAGCCCGACACCCTTGTCCTGCACAACATGAGGGTTGATTCTCGACGCTTTTTCGTTTAGGTTCCCTCGCATGGTTCCGCTCCCATGCAAAAGACCTTCCCATCATCCCGGGGACACCCTGAGAAACCGGCGTCCCTCCGTTCGATGATTCGAGGCGTATCCCATGCGCAGATGGGTTTTCTGGCTGTTGTTGTGCCTAGCTCCGATCATGCTCAGCGAGAAAACCGCGACCGGTGCGTCGAACGGGGCCGAGTCCGTTCCCGAGGCGTGGACGTTGTCCCGTCAGATGCACCTGACCCCGTTGGGCTTCACCTGCCGGCCCGTGAACGAGGACCGCGTGCACATCGTGTTTACCTTTCGCGGCCCGGCGGACGGGGGCAAGACCCACGTCCTCGAGGTCACGGGATACCACGAGTTTTCTTTTTTCAGCTGGATAGACAACGATCGAATCGACGAGCTGGTCTTCGACGGAGAACGGGTCTATCGCCGGCCTGCCGGCGATGAGAAACGGGTCTACTGGCCGGACGAGACTGGAGGCTTTGCCGCCATGGACAACGCCATCGGCGAGGAACACCAGTCCTACAGCTACAATCACATTCTCCTTGCGGAAGCGTTGATCGGGTGCTGCGCGGACCCCATTGCCAATGAGGGCGAAATCGAGAACCTGCCGGTAGACTGCCGCACGCGGATGAAACGGCTCCTTGAACGGGGGCGTACCGGTGCGGGCAAGCCTCGAGCCGCCGGGGCGGATGTCGACCCGCCGGAAGCGGAGAACGGGGGCGGAAACACACCGATCGCGACAGGTCCCGAGTCGGCTCGCGAGGCGCGGAACACAAAGCTCAACTGGATCCCCCTGGAAAGGGCGCTCTCCGGGCGGGACCGCCCCATCCTGCTGCTCCTGACCGCGGACGAGGGCTGCCCGCCGTGCACGGCGTTCGACCGGACCCTGGAGGCGTTCGCGTCCACCTTGAACGAACGCTTCGCGCTCGCCCGAGTGGATGCATACGCTCGGCCGGATGTGCTTGAAACGTACCAGACCACGTCCATTCCCTGCACGTATTTTCTGCGGCCCGACGGCACGGTGATCGGCGACCCTCCCGGCTACATGGACGCCGACCGTTTCCGCCAGCTTACCGGCAAGGTGTTCGATGCCCTGGGGAAATGACGTCGAGGCTTCCGAGGGACAGCCAAGGCGGGAATCCGCCGCCCTGCGGGAAGGTCACGGGGTCCGGGAGAGGGTCATCCGGTCGAAATCGATTCGATAGGTGTCATAAAGCCATCCGTGCGGCGTGAAGCAGAAATCGGCGGACAGCCATCCGCCCGGCCGCAGGCGGACGTTTCGCGGATGGTGCAGGAGAACGTGATCGCTCGGGCAGAGGTCGAAAAAGGCGGTCCACGGGGGATCCGTCCCCTCGTTTTTTCTGGCCAGCAGCACCCCCCAGGAACGGTTCGGCTCTTCGAAGTAGACGCCCAAGATGGTCCAGGCTTTGTTTTCGACCAGGACGTCGGTGAAAAACCGGTCATCGCCGATGCCCTCGATGGCTGCGGTGGTGCGCTCCACATCGGCATGACTCAGCCTCTTTCGAGGCAGCGGCCACGCCCCGGAATCCGGCCGGCCCTCCAAACCGTCGGGGTCGAACGGCCGGCCGGTGGGCGAAAGGGCCGCATAGATGCGCCTTCCTTCCTCCTCTCTCGAGAACGGCCCCTCCCACGCGCAGGGCGGCCCTTTTCGGTCGCTCGCTCTTTCATCATCCCCGTCAAGGTCCTCGGCGTGCTCCTGAAAACCGCCCAGGCCTTCGTCATAATAGACAAACACAGACTGTCCCGTTTCGCCCCCCGCCCCTGACCAGCGATAAAAGACCAGCTGGGTCCGCCCTGTGACCGTCGACCGGCACGTCCCAGAGTATTCGATCCGGAAGTCCTCCTCATGCCAGAGCAGATCGCCGTTTTCATCCCGCACCTCAACGCGACCGAAGTAGGGGCTTCCGGGCACGTGAAACGGGCCCGCTCTGTAAAGGCTCACGGTCACCTTGTCCTTGCGGTCCGGCGTTCGAAAACCGGCCAGGACCTCGTGAACCTCCTTTGCGGCAGGCGCGGTCTCCCCGAGAGCGACCCCAAACCAGACCGATTGAAACAGGAGGCCCAGGAACAATACCCTCACGCTGTTTCTCAAACCGAAGCTCCCCCCGATGCCATTCCTTCCCGATGTGTCCCGCTGCCGTCGAGAAGGATCCATTCGAACGATTCCCAGATCGATCATTTGGCCTTTCGACGCTTCTTGGCCTTTTTGCTGTTCTTCTTCTCTTCCATCGCCTGGACAGCGGGCTCGATCCGTTTCTCCTGAAAGGGCCGGGCGCCGAGATAGGCCTGGATCGGCCCCTGTTCATCGTCCCCCGCGCTGAACAGGCGGCATCCTCCCGGCAGGGAGGCCAGCTTCAGGGGCTTTCCGTCAAACGGGTCAAGAGGCGGCGTCTTCAGGTATGCAGGCACCAGATCAGCCACTGCGGCGGGATATCGACCCGTGGTCTGACAATAGGCCGTGGCGGCCACGGCAAGCTTCATCAGGCGGCAAAGGGCATCCAAGCGGGCGCAGCCACCGTCGATCAATCCAGACCGGTACCGGTAGATGTCTTCCATGGTCCGGCCTTTGGGTTCGGCCTCAAAAAGGCGCTCCAAGGCGCGCAGGTCTTGACGGTTCCGGTCATAGGGGGCCTCCGCTATTCGATAAATCCGCTCCCAGGTGTTCCGGACGCAGTGGAGCTCGCCGCGCATCAGGAACACCCGCCAGAGGGATCGGGCGACCGGCGGGTAACTGATCGGACGCGTCAAATCAAACGTAGGCCTTCTGGTAGACCGGGGCCGCATTCAGCCGGGCCGGCGGCGGTGAGGGATACAGGCTGCACGCCCTGCCCCTGATTTCCGCATTGACATGGGCAAGCTCCGTCCTTCTCGCCAGATCCGTCATGCCGTAGACCGTCAGGAAGAGAAAGCACGCCGACCCGAACGCCAGGCTGAGCTTCGCCCGGTCATCACATGAAATCGATCCTCACCCTGCCCCTCCGTGCCTTTTGGTATACCGTCGCACTGAAGGTCAGGATGCTCTCAACGCACTGAAGCGCCCGCAGGAACTCCGCCTCATCCAGGGAAGCGTCTTCGAGATCGCTGCGCATCTTCCGGGCGCCTCGAAAAACGCGGGCGCGGTCTTCTTCGCTCCACTCAGCCGCCGAAAGGCCGGCCATTTGATCGACGGACACATCCCACATGCCGTGAAAGGCTCCCGGGTCTGCCGCCTCGAGGCCATATGCCCATGACAGGGCTTCGATCAGGGCTGATTTGGCGGTTCCCGCATCGATTTCCCTGGATTCCTGCGTTCCACTCACACCCCCGTCGCATTCGCGGGCCCGGTAGAGCCCGTAGAGGTCCAGACCGGAGCAGCAAAGGGCGTGAAGGGTCGTGGCGCTGAGCCCCGGGCTCAGCTCGATGCTCTCCCGGCCATCCGTGGCAACGATGTAATGGGACATGTCCTCGTCCACGAGCGATCGTTTCGGCCGATCGCCTTGTTCACCTCGACAACATGTTCGCGGAATCAGGACCGGTGCGCACCACAACCCGCCCCGGTCACGGGTCCTTTGATCCCGAAGGAACCTCCGCAAGGAGGACCTCGTCGCCCCCCCTGGAGAAGTCGAAGAGGCTCGGGTGCTGCGCGTAGGAGGCCGGTTTCTCCCCCTCCCGGTTGCCGGCATGAATCACCACCCCCCTGACGCGTCCCGCGCCCGCCGAAGGCTTCAACGCCCCGCTGAGAATGTCCTGATAGAGGCCGGGAACGCGCTGTTCGCCATAGGCGAGCCATTCCCCCATGGTGATTCGGCTGTCTTCGGGGGCCTGATCCGCCATTGCCGCGCGGATCCCCTCCTCCACAAGGGCATAAAGGCCTTCTTTTTTCCGGCGACTTCGACCGTGACAGCGACCTGGGAGGGCGTTTCCGGGTCAGGGCGAACCGCGAGAATCTCCACGCCGGGCTGGACTCGATTCAAGTCCGCCAGGCCGGTGATGGGCGGGAACGCCTCCCCCTGCAAGATGCGCGGCAGGAGTCGGGGCTCGTAGTACTCCTTCATGAAGACTTCCACCGGGAGAGGCGTCATGGGATCGTCCGGCAGGACCCACGAGACCCCGGGCACGTCACCCGGGTTGCTGGCATCGTAACGGCCGTCCGCCGCAATCACCGCCCAGCGACCGTCCTTGAACGCGTAGAGACTGGCGAGAAGCCCTCCCGTATCCGCCTCGTAGATCGAGCAGGATCCGTTTCCCGCGCCGATGAGAACGCGCGTGCCCTCGCGGCCGAGGTCCACGGAATTCAACGCATAGGGGGCTGCAAACCGGGACACCTCCGTTCCGGTCTCCACATCCCATACCGTGACCACCCGTTCCTGATGCACGGCCGCGACCCGCCTTCCATCCGCGCTGAAGGCCACGGCGAGGGGGTTTTCGCACACGCCCTGCAGTGTCCTGACGGCCTCTCCCGTGGTTGCATCCCAGAGGCGCGCTCGACGTCCGGCCGTGGTCCCTCCGGTCATGACGAGATCCTTGACAGGGCTGTAGGCCATGTCGCGAACCGGCAGACCGGCCGTGAAGGTGAACCCATCGTACCGAACGGACACGGTCTCCTTTCCGCTTGCCCGTTCCCACAGCTTGAACGTGCCGTCGTCCACTCCGGCAAAGACCCTTTGGCCGTCCGCGCTGAACGCCACGGCCCCCACAGCGCCGATCCCGGAAAACGTTCGGACGGTTCGGCCGGTCTTCCGATCCCAGAGTCTGAGCCCTCGATCCAGGTTGCCGGAGAGGAGAAGGTTCCCGTCCGGGCTGAACGCCCCGGAGTCCCCTTGAAAACGACGAATCTCCCGGCCTGTGGCGAGGTCCCACAGACGGACGGTCTTGTCCCAGGCGCCCGAAATCGCCTGCTTTCCATCCGGCGTAAAGGACACGCCTTGCACGCGATCCGTGTGACCACGGAACGTCCGGATCTTTCTGCCGCTGTCGATCTCCCACACGATGACGGTCTGGTCGTCGCTCCCAGAGAGGGCGTACCGCCCGTCCGGGCTCACGGCGAGGTCATTCACCTTGGCCGAGTGCCCGTGAAACAGGCGAAGCGTTCGACCGGTCGACCAGTCCCACAGGCGAAGCGTGTTGTCCTGATCCTGGGCGCCGTGGAGGTTGTTTTCGCGAAGGGCCCCTACGTGGCCGGGGTGCACGAGGCCATGAACACCGGCCGGGCGTTGCAGCTCGCCGAGAGGTTGGCCCAGGGACTGGGACCTGTCCATGAAACGAAAGAGTGAGCCAGGGCCTGCGGACCCGATGCGCCGCGAATTCATCCTGCGAAGCGCCCGGACAGGCCTCGCGGCGGTTGCGGCCGGAGCGCTCGCATACCGGTTTCACGACCCCGTCGGCCCGAAAGGACCCGAAGAAAGCTCGCCGGGGGTGCGGTTGGCCGATTTCTCCCTGAAAGACCTCCCGCCGCGGATGGCCGTGGTCCGAGGCCCGGACCGCACGGCCACCCTTCGACGCGCGCTCGAGGCCGTCGGCGGGATGGGGCACTACATTCAGCGGGGCGATCGGGTGGTCTTGAAGGTCAATGCCGCTTTTGCCTCGCCCCCCATGCTTTCGGCCACCACCCACCCGGATGTGGTGGCCGAGGTGGTGCGTCAGTGTCTTCGGGCCGGTGCCGGCACCGTTCGGGTCACCGATCACCCCATCAATGACCCGGCGAGCTGTTTCGCTCTCAGCGGCATCATGGACGCTGCGCGCAAGAACGGCGCCGAGGTCGTGCTGCCGCGCGCGCACCTGTTTCGCCCCACCACCGTTTCCGGGGGACGGCTGATTCGAGACTGGCCGGTCCTTTTCGGTCCGTTGGCCGATGCCGACAAGCTCATCGGCATGGCACCGGTCAAGGACCATCACCGAAGCGGTGCCTCCATGATCATGAAGAACTGGTACGGCCTGCTCGGGGGACGAAGAGACATCTTTCACCAGGACATTCACACCATCATTCAGGAGCTGGCCCAGCTGGTGAGCCCCACCCTCGTGATCCTCGACGGGACCACCCCGATGGTGACAAACGGTCCCACGGGGGGTTCGTTGTCGGATCTCGAGCAGGGGAACACCATGATTGTCGGCACAGACCAGGTCGCCGTGGATGCCTGTGGCGCGGAGCTCCTGGGAAAGACCTTGGCCGAGCTCCCACACATCGCCAAGGCGGCCGAAGCCGGCGTCGGAAAGGCCGATTACCACTCATTGAACCCTGTGCGCATGTCCTTGTGAACGAGACCATGAAAGCTCGAAACGCCCGCCGCGTCAGCCAGGTCTTCTTTCTCACCCTCTTCGTGTGGTTCTGCATCACCACCACCGTGGGCGACGCCTGGTGGCAGTTGCGGGGGTGGCCCGTCAACTGGTTTCTGGAGCTCGATCCGCTCATCGGGCTCGCCACCGCATTGGCCACGGGAACCCTCTATGCCGGGCTTCTGTGGGGCTTGGTCACGGTCCTGTTGACGCTGGTCTTCGGCCGCTTTTTCTGCGGATGGGTGTGTCCCTTCGGCACCCTGCACCAGGCTGTCGGGTTCTTGAAAAAACGCGGCAAAACCGGCGCCCAGAAAGCGGCCATGAATCGTTCCAGCAGGTATCAGGCGATCAAGTACTGGATCCTCATCTT
>CAYYVD010000151.1:0-11271 GCA_964475045.1 uncultured Desulfobacterales bacterium
AGCGGGTCGATGGCCGGGTAGAGCCCTTCGCTCGCTTTCTTCCTCGACAGGACGATGGATGCCGAGAGGTGTCCGAAGGTGTGCACGGCGGCCGGGTCGGTGAAGTCATCCGCCGGCACGTACACGGCCTGGATGGAGGTGATGGCGCCCGTGGCTGTGTTGCTGATCCGTTCCTCCAACTGGGCCAGCTCCGTTGCCAGGGTGGGCTGGTAGCCCAGCCTGGAGGGCAGCATCCCCAGCAGCCCCGACACCTCCATGCCCGCCTGGATGAACCGGAAGATGTTGTCGATGAGGAGCAGGACGTCCTGCCGTTTCTCGTCCCGGAAGTACTCCGCCATGGTCAGGGCCGCGTGGCCCACCCGGAACCGGGCGCCCGGCGGCTCGTTCATCTGACCGAACACCATGACCGTGTTCTCGAGCACGCCGGCCTCCTTCATCTCCCGGTAGAGCTCCTCCCCTTCCCGCACCCGCTCGCCGATCCCGCAGAAGAGGCTCACCCCTTCGTGCCCGGCCACCATGTTGTTGATCATCTCCATGATCAGGACGGTCTTTCCCACGCCGGCGCCGCCGAACAGGCCCGCTTTGCCGCCCAGCTCCAGGGGGGAGAGGACGTCGATGGCCTTGATCCCGGTGACGAAAACATCGGAGGTGGTGGACTGGCGCTCCACCGGCACGGGGTCCTGGTGAATGGAGCGCCACTCTCCCCCGGTGACCTCTGCACCCCGGTCGGCAGTTTCCCCGAACACGTTGAACACCCGGCCGAGAAGCCGATCGCCCACCGGCACGCGCAGGGGGCGGCCGCGATCCAACACGCTCGAGCCTTCGGCCAGCCCCTGGGTCGAGGTGAGGGCGATGCTGCGCACAGTGTGCTCGTCCAAGTGGGTCACCACCTCCAGGACGACGTCACCCTCGTCCCCTCCCTCCAGGACGTTGAGCATAGGAGGGATGGGGCCGGGAAACCTCGCGTCCACCACGCTTCCCCGAATGGAGGTGATCACCCCCTGTTGTGTCCTGCCCCTCGACATCGAGAACAAGCCTCCTTGGACCGATCGCCGGGAATTCCGGGAAAGAATCTCAGGGTGGAATTTCGGGGACACCATACGTCATTCATGATGCGAAGCCCGATGCGAGACACAGCATGTTTCGAATGACGTATGGTGTCCCCGAAATTCCCTATCGAAATTCCACGGCGTCCCCGATATTCACATTCACATTCACATTCACGTTCACGTTCGCGTCATTCGCGGTTTTCGTGGGTCAAAAATCGTTTTCCTTCGGGCTTCGCGGTGAATCCCTTCAGGGCGCGGTTGTCTCCGCCTCCACCTCGGCCACCCGTTTCTTCACGCGGATGATGCTGTCCGGGTTGAGGGAGATGGAGTCGATGCCTTCCCGCACCAGGAATGCGGCGAAGTCCGGGTAGTCGCTGGGGGCTTGACCGCAGATCCCCACCTTGCATTCCTTCTCGTGGGCCCTGGGGATCAGCCGTCGAATCTCCTCCTTGACCGCGTCGTTGCGCTCGTCGAACAGCGGAGCCAGGTCCGAGGAGTCCCGGTCCACCCCCAGGACGAGCTGCGTCAGGTCGTTGGACCCGATGGAGAACCCGTCGAAGCGCTCCGCGAACCGGGCGGCCAGGGTGACATTGGACGGAATCTCGCACATGACGTACACCTCGAGCCCGTTCTCTCCCCGCTCGAGCCCGTTCTCCTCGAGCACCTCCAGCACCCGGTCCGCCTCCTCGAGGGTCCTGCAGAAGGGGATCATGATCACCAGGTTGCTCAGGCCCATCTCGTCGCGGACCCGGCGGACGGCCCGGCACTCCAGGCTGAAGCCTTCCCGGTACCGGTCGCTGTAGTACCGGGAGGCTCCCCGGAACCCCAGCATGGGGTTGCTCTCCTTGGGCTCGAACCCTCCGCCGCCGATGAGATCCGCATACTCGTTGGTCTTGAAATCGCTCATGCGCAGGATCACCGGATCCGGGTACTGGGACGCGGCGATCTTTGCGATGCCCATGGCGAGGTGGTCCACGAAGTACTCGGTCTTGTTCTCGTAGCCCTTGGTGAGTTCCTCGATCTGCTCGCGGGCGTCCGGGTCCTCCAGCGCGTCGAAGCGCACCAGGGCCATGGGGTGGACCTTGATGATGCTGTTGATGATGAACTCCATGCGGGCCAGGCCGATTCCCTCGCAGGGGAGACGCCACCAGCGAAACGCGGCTCCCGGGCTGGCGATGTTCATCATGATCCGGGTGCGGGTGTCGGGGACGTCCTCAAGGCTCACGTCCTCCACCTCGAAGTCCAGCAGGCCCCGGTAGACCAGCCCATCGTCGTTCTCGCCGGAGGCGATGGTGATCTCGTCTCCCGTGGCGATGGTCTCGGTGGCCGTTCCCGTGCCCACGATGGCGGGGATGCCCAGCTCCCGGCTCACGATGGCTGCGTGGCACGTCCTGCCGCCGGAGTCGGTGACAATGCCCTTGGCGCGCTTCATGATGGGGACCCAGTCCGGATCGGTCATCTCGGTTACCAGGATGCAGTCGTCCTCGAACCGGTCGATGTCGTCCGCGCTCAGGATGTTGCAGGCCTTGCCCGCGGCAATGGCCTGCCCGATGCTGACGCCGCGGGCGATCTCCTCGCCCTCCTCCTTCAGGGTGTACGTCTTGAGGGTGGAGGCCTCCTTCTGGGACTGCACGGTCTCGGGTCGGGCCTGCACCACGAACAGCTCATCCGTGTCCCCGTCCTTGGCCCACTCGATGTCCATGGGCTGGCCGTAGTGCCGCTCGATCCTCTCGGCCCAGCGTCCCAGCTGAAGGATCTCCTCGTCGTTCAGCACCAGGCTACGCTGCTGGGCGCGCGGCGTGTCGATGTTCCGGGTGGTCCGGCTCCCGCCCCGGGCGTAGATCATCTTCTTTTCCTTGTTCCCGAGGGTCTTGCCGATCACGGGCCGGAAGCCGTCCTGGTTCAGAAGCGGCTTGAACACGAGGTACTCGTCCGGGTTCACCGTGCCCTGAACCACGTTTTCCCCCAGACCCCAGGCCGCGTTGATCATCACCACGTCCGGAAAGCCCGTTTCCGTGTCGATGGAGAACATCACACCCGAGCCCGCCTTGTCCGCGCGCACCATCTTCTGCACCCCGATGGACAGGGCCACCTTCATGTGGTCGAATCCCTGCTCCCTGCGGTAGCTGATGGCCCGGTCCGTGAAGAGGGAGGCATAGCATCGTCGGCAGGCGTCCAGGAGCTCTTCCTCCCCGTGAATGTTGAGGAAGGTTTCCTGCTGTCCGGCAAAGCTGGCCTCGGGGAGATCCTCGGCCGTGGCGCTGCTGCGCACGGCCACGTCCGCCTCGTCGCGGCCCTCCTTTCGGCTCAGCTCCCGGTACGCCTGGCGGACGGCCTCGTCAAAGTCTTCGGGGAAGCTCCCCTTCAGAAAGAGGCGGCGAATCGCGCGCCCGGTCTGGTCCAGGGGTTGATTCTCCTGCTCCAGGGCCTGGAGGTGATTCCGGATTGCGTCCTGCAGGTCGTTGGCCTCCAGAAAGGCCCAGTAGGCCTCCGCCGTGGTGGCGAACCCGTCGGGAACGCGGATGCCTTCCGCTTTGAGGGATCGAATCATTTCCCCGAGGGAGGCGTTCTTCCCCCCCACCTTGGGGACGTCGTCGGAGCCGAGGTCCTCGAACCAGGCCACGTGGGGATTGGTACCGCTCATTCCTTGTCTTCTCCTTTGGGGTCAAGTGGATTTCACGTGCGGGTTCACCGTCAGCACGGGAACCGGTGAGGACTTCACCACCCGGTCGGCCACCGACCCGAAGACCACCTTTTCCAGACCTCGCCGGCCGTGGCTTCCCAAGACCACCAAGGAGATGGACTCGGACTCGATGTAGCGGAGGATCTCATCCGGAGGGTTTCCCACCACCGCCCGGATGGTCACCTGGAGGTCGGCGTCTAGGAGCTCGTCGCAGAACTCCTTGGCCCGGTCCTCGGCCTTTCGAATCAGGGCCGACTCGTCATCCAGGTGGGACGGGCCGATGCCGTAGGCCACCCCCCAGTAACCGGGATCCGGAATCACGTGGAGCACGTGCACCTCGGCCTCGAATCGTTTGGCGGCCAGATCCACCCAGGGCGCGATCTCCCGGGTGAGCTCGGTCAGCTCCATGGGAAACAACAGCTTTTGAACACTTGGCATGGTGCCTCCTTGGGTTTGAGGTTGAACGGGCAGGGGGGCCAGGCCGCTCACTCGGGGCCGCCCGCATGGCGGAAGGAGGCCAGGGCCTCCTGCACCGGATCCGCTCCCGGCGGGGCCGCTTCGTACAAGGGACCGTCGGTCACGGCCTCTCGAAAGCCCCGGCCGAAAACCGGCCGGGGCTCGGTCCGGTAGAGGATGCCGATGGGAAAGCGATCTGTTTCACCCCGGGCCGCCCTCAATGCGGCGTCCCGGTCCGCGGGATCGTGCTGATCCCCCAGCTTCCGAACCCGTTCCCGATACCACTGGACGGGACGGGTTCCCCAGGTGATGCAGGGCTGGATCACGTCCACCAGGGAGAGCCCGGGGTGGGTCATTGCGGCCACGAGCAGGTCCTTGAGGTGATCCACCTCCCCGGCAAACCCCCGCGCCACGAAGGTGCAGTCGTGGAGGATGGCCACGGCCGGCATGTTGAGCGGGGATGCCTCCACACCCCGGACCTGCAGGGTCCGTTTCTCCCCCTCCGGCGTGGTGGGGGAGGCCTGTCCCTTGGTCAGGGCGTAGATCTCGTTGTTGTGGACCACCACGGTGATGTGGGGGTTCCGGCGAAGCGTGTGAAGAAAGTGGTTGCCGCCTTCACCGTAACAGTCCCCGTCTCCGGTGGACACGATGGTGGTGAGCCTCGGGTTGGCGGTCCACACCCCCACGGCCACAGGGAGGGCCCGGCCGTGGAGCCCGTTGAAGAAGTTGCAGCGGAGGTAGTGGGGCAGCTTGGCCGCCTGCCCGATGCCCGAGACCAGACAGAGCCGATGCGGGGCGAGGTCCATCTCAGCGAAGGCCTTCTTGTAGGCCTCGAGGATGCCGAAGTTGGGGCACCCGGGACACCACTGGTTCTCCGCGTTGCTCTGGAAATCATCCATGTCGGTCATGGAACGTCCTCCTGATGTGCTCGGCCGTCAGGGGAAGGCCGTCGATCCGTTCGATGTGTCCCTCGAAGGCCACGTCGTACTCGGAGCGGAGCAGCCGGCCGAGCTGGGCGGTGGCGTTGCTCTCCACGGTCCAGTAGGACTTGCCTTCGTCAAAGCGGTAGTCCGGAAGGGGCCAGAGCTCGGTGAAGTGGATCAGACCCGCCTTCACCCCGTCCTCCTTCAGGAGCCCCAGGGCCTCGAGAAGGGCCTCCCGGGAGGAGCCCCATCCCACCAGCACCACCGCGCTCTCATCCAGTCCGACCTCCTCGGGGGGACGCACCTCGCCACGCAGCCCTTCCAGCTTGGCCAGACGTTTTCGGGCCATGGGGACCGCCGTGCCCTGGAGATCCTCGGTGATGTGTCCCTGCTCGTCGTGCTCATCGCTGTCCGCCCCCACCAGGTGCTCGCTCTGACCCGGGAGGAGCCGGGGAGAGACGCCGTTTTCCGTAGGTCGGTACCGTGCATAGGATTCGATGGTCGAGGGATCCGCCGTGTGAAGCTCGATCGGGGTCTCGTTCGGGTCCAGGCCCTCGATGGAAAACTTGCTGTCGGCCAGGAACTGGTCCGTGAGAAGGATCACGGGCATCTGGTACTTGTCCGCGAGGTTGAAGGCCCGCACCGTCTTGAGGAAGGCGTCCTTCGGATCCGAGGGGGCCAAGACCATCTTGGCGAACTCACCGTGGCCCGCGTTGATGGCAAAGAGCAGCTCCCCCTGGCCGGTGCGGGTGGGTAGCCCGGTGGCCGGTCCCGGCCGCTGGGCCAGGACTATGACCAATGGGGTCTCGGTCATCCCCGCCAGGCTGACGCCCTCCACCATGAGGGCGAACCCGCCTCCGGAGGTGGCGGTCATGGCCCGACACCCGGCAAAGCTCGCACCCACGGCCATGTTCACGGCGGCGATCTCGTCCTCGGCCTGCTCGGCGAACACGCCGAGCCGGTCCCGTTCCTTGGCCAGGGTGGTGATGATTCCGGTGGACGGGGTCATGGGATAGGCCGCGATGAAGCGGCACCCCGCGTGGGCTGCGGCCAGGGGAATGGCGTCGTTGGCGGTCATGAGCAGGTCGTGCCGGTCCGAGCCCTCCAGGGTCCAGGGGCAGATGTCGTCGCACTGCCCCTCCGCTGTCTGAAACCCCCTCTCGGCCGCCTGACGGTTCGCCTCCTGCACGTCCTCGGACTTCTTCTCGAACACCCGTTCCAGGACCGCCTGGAGGCCCTCCAGGCGCAGGCCCAGGACCGCAAAGAGCGCGCCGACGGCCACGGTGTTGGCGTAGATCTTCCGGCCGACCTCCTCGGCGATGCCGGTGAAGTCCACCGCAACGGTCCGCCGGTCGTGGACCGCCTCCCGAAAGATCAACGTCCCTTCGGGCTTCAGCTCCCGGTCGTACTTCTCGGCCGCCCCGTGATTGAGGGCCAGGAGCACGTCCGCGGCCTCCAGAGGGGCGTTGTGCGGCGTCTCGGACACGCGGACGGCATAGCGGTTCAGCCCGCCCCGAATCCTGGACTCGTACTCCTTCCAGGTGGAGACCGCGTAGCCCTGAGCCGAAACCGCCACGGCCAGGATGTCGCCGATGGTCTGGACGCCCTCGCCGGCCGCACCGGCGATGATCACGTTCAGGTCCTCCATGCCTGCTCTCCTCTCCAGAAGGGTGTTGCACCGTGGTTTTCTTCTTCGATGCGGTGATCCCATGGTAGAGAGCGCAGGGCCGCGAGAAAATGGGGTCTTGGCTGTATTTCCTCCCGTCAGCGGATGTAGGGCACGGCTCGCAAAAGGGTCCGGCTGGAGTCCGGCCGGCAGAGGGCGTGTACCGGATCGCACCGGTGGAATACACGATCCACCCCATGTTCTCGTGTCCCGGGATCTTCTAGTATTTGTCGTGAAAATACCCTGGAGGTTTGCCGGTTGGCGGGGCTGAGAGCGGACGGGGTATGGTGCCCCGAAACTCCCCCAATGACCAGGCCGGAAGCGGAAGGAATCCTCGTCACCGGGGCGAACGACAAGGCTGTCTCCTCTTTTCATCCTCGAGGGTGAGCAGTCGCGATGGCCTGTTCATGTGCGTTTGGAACCAGATCGGCGTCTTGACAAGGAGGAGCGACATGAAACAGATGACCGAGCAGCATCTCATCAACGCATTCGGCGGGGAGAGCATGGCGAACATGCGCTACCGGCATTTCTCCGTCCGGGCCGAGAAGGACGGCTACCCCCAGGTGGCGCGCCATTTTCGCGCCGTGGCGCACGCGGAGACCATCCACGCCGGCGATCACTACCGGGAGCTCGAGCACCTCGACGAAGGCAGGGTGGCCAACAGCATGGGGGCCTTCGGCCCCGGAGACACGGCCAAGAACCTGGGCCTGGCCATTGCCGGTGAAACCTTCGAGATCGAGGAGATGTACCCGACCTACATGAAGGTGGCGGAGTTTCAGGAGGAGAAGGGGGCGTACCGGAGCTTCGAGTGGTCGTACAAGACGGAGAAGAAGCACCGGGAGCTGTTTCAGATGGCCCTGGAGGCCGTGGAGCAGGAAAAGGACGCGGAGCTCGGCCCCATTCAGGTCTTCTCGGTCTGCGGGTACACCCTGGAGGGAGAGGCGCCGGATGTCTGCCCGGTCTGCAGCGCCAGGAAGGATCAGTTCCAGGCCTTCGAGTGAGCAATCCCGCTGCGGCGCGTCCCGGTGAGAGCGAATGCTTTGTCTGAAGCCGCCCGAGCAAGGGGCGGTCATCCAAGGAGGTCAGCGGAACCATGTTCGGCAAAGGCGTCACCCTGTTTCGGCTCCTGGGGTTCGAGGTCAAGGTGGACCCGAGCTGGATCGTGCTCGCGGTCCTGGTGGCCTGGTCCCTGTCCACCGGGCTCTTTCCCATGCAGGTGGAGAACCTCTCCACCGGCACCTACTGGATGATGGGGATCCTGGGCGCGGCGGGGTTGTTCCTCTCCATCGTGGTGCACGAGTTCTCCCACTCCCTGGTGGCGCGAAAGGGTGGCATGCCCATGAAGGGCATCACCCTCTTCATCTTCGGCGGGGTGGCCGAGATGGGGGATGAGCCTCCGGGGCCGGGAATCGAGTTCCTGATGGCCGTGGCGGGCCCCCTCGCCTCCATCGCCATCGCCGTGGTCTTCTACGGCCTCTACTCCCTGGGTGCGGGGGGGTGGATGCCCGCCCCGGCCCGGGCGGTGATCGGCTACCTGGCCATGATCAACGGCCTTCTGGCCGCCTTCAACCTGGTCCCGGCCTACCCCCTGGACGGGGGGCGGGTGCTGCGCGCCGTCCTCTGGGGCATCAAGAAGGACATCCACTGGGCCACCCGCGTCTCCTCGGCCGTGGGATCCGGGTTCGGCTTTCTGCTGATCTTCATGGGTATCCTGAACGTCCTGCGCGGCAACTTCATCGGAGGCATGTGGTGGGCCCTGATCGGCCTGTTTTTAAACAGCGCCGCACGCATGTCCTATCAGCGGCTGGTCACCCGGCGGGCCCTCGAAGGGGAGCAGGTCAGACGCTTCATGAGCGAGGAGCCTGTGACTGTGGACCCGTCCATGACCGTGGAGCGCCTGGTGGAGGACGTGATCTACCGGCATCACCACAAGATGCTCCCCGTGGTGGAGGAGGACGGCACCTTGCGGGGGTGCGTGTCCACCCAGGACGTCAAGAGCATCCCCCGGGACGAGTGGCGTCAGAGGACCGCCGGAGACCTGTCCTCGTCGTGCTCGCCGGAGAACACCATCGGTCCGGACGAGGACGCCACCAAGGCCCTGGCCGTCATGAACCGCTCCGGGAAGAGCCGGCTCATGGTGGTTGAGGGAGACCGTCTGGTGGGCGTCCTGTCCCTCAAGGACCTCCTCGACTTTCTGTCCCTCAAGGTGGACCTGGAACAGGAATAGGCACATCGAGATCACACATGTGTACACATGCACACCTCATGTCTCCCCATGTGGCTTAGAAAAGCGAGAGCTGCTCCTGGCGGCGTTTGGGCTTCCAGGCGCTACGCTCTATGGGGGTGTAAACTCCCTCGGGCAGGTGCTCCAGGAATCGGGTGGGGGAAAGCTCCAGAACCCGGCCCTGCAGTGTGCGTCTAGCACACCAGGAGAGGAAGGCGTACCGCCCGGCGCGGGTGAGGGCCACGTAGAGAAGACGCCGCTCCTCGTCCTCGTCCGTCCCACCGAACAGCTCCAGGGGCAGGAGACCCTGCTCCAGCCCGGTCAGAAAGACCACGGGCCACTCCAACCCCTTGGCCGCGTGAAAGGACATCAGGGCCACCCGGTCGCCGGCCAGGGTTTCGTGGTCGATCCCCCGGTCCAGGTCCAGGGTGTCCAGGAAGGCGGGCAGGTCGCCCTCAAAGGTTGCCGCCAGGGATCGC
The DNA here is from genome assembly GCA_964475045.1 of uncultured Desulfobacterales bacterium. GTDB lineage: Bacteria > Desulfobacterota > DSM-4660 > Desulfatiglandales > HGW-15 > JAIPEI01. The sequence continues at coordinate 9,481 of CAYYVD010000151.1, forward strand.
AGCCGGCGGAGCGGCTCCGGGGCGTCACCGGCGTGGCCGTCCAGGCCGTGCAGGGAGGCGGCGTTGTCCACCAGGTCCGGTAACCGGGCCTCGAGGGGGCACGACCGCAGGTTGCGCTCCCCCCGTTCGGGGTCTTCGAGCTGGCGGAGATAGGCATCCCGGTAAAACCGGTTTCCAGGGTGTTGGAGGGCCAGGAGAAAGCGCCACAGACCATGGACCGGCTCCTGAGCGGTGAGGGGTCTCTTTCCGCTGAGGACGTACGGGATGCCCGCTCGAAGAAACGCCTCCTCGAAGGCCTCGGCCTGGGCGTTGAGCCGGAAGAGCACCGCCATGTCGCCGAACCCGAGGTCTTTGACTCCTTCGTGGGAGGCGACCCGGCCGCTGTCCATGGAAAAGGAAGCGGTTCCGCCCAGGAGCTTCTCGATCTGCTCCACCACCATCTCGGCCTCCTGGCGGTGGGTGGCGCAGGGCGCCGTGCGCATGGGGGACCCGTCGCCGATGCCGCCCTGGAGCCGGGCGTCTTTCTGAAGCAGGCCGGCGGCCGCTCGAAGAAGCGTCCTCGTGGATCGGTAGTTGCGGATCAGGGAGTGGGCCTCGGCCCCGGAAAAATCCCGGGTGAAGGCGTGGAAGTGGGCCGCCTCGGCCCCACGGAAGCCGTAGATGGCCTGGTCCGGATCGCCGATGGCCGTGATGCGGCATCCTCCCTCTTTCGCCAGAATGCGCAGCACAGCAGCCTGCACCCCGTTGGTGTCCTGGTACTCGTCCACGAACACGTGCCCAAACCGGCCCCCCAGGTCCCGGCAGACGGCGGAGTGTTCGAGAAGCAGCCTCAGGGTCTCCGATTCGAGGTCGTCCAGATCCAGCATGCCCATGGACCGGAGCGTCCGCTGATACACCCGGAAGCAGGGGTGGAGCTCGAGGTCCTCGGCCTCCGGGCGCAGGCCGAGGATCTCCGACGCCTTGAGGCGGGCCAGGCGGGCGAGGAGGCGACCGGCCCGGGCCCGGGGGGCGCCCACTTTCTCCACCGCCTCTCGAGCGAGCTCGGCGGCGTCGGTTTCCGAGCAGATGCGGAAGTCCCGGGGAATGCCGATGCGAGGCCCCTCCTGTCGAAGCACCTCCAGGCCGAAGCGGTGGAAGGTGGAGACCTTGACGGGAAAGCGGTGCCCCTGGGTCCCCAGAAGCCGAGCGATGCGCCCGCGCATCTCTTCGGCCGCCTTGTTCGTGAAGGTCAGGGCGAGCACGTGCTCGGGGGAGGCCTCGCCCCGGTGAATCAGGTGGGCGATGCGGTGGGTGAGGGTCAGGGTCTTGCCCGTGCCCGGCCCGGCCGTGATGAGCAGGTGCCCTCCCCGGTAAAGGACCGCCTCCCGCTGGGACGGGTTCAGGGGACCCAGAATCGGGTCGTCCGGCTTCGAAGGCTCCCATTCGGCAGGCGGTTCCTCGCAGGAGAGGGCCGGGGGCGGCTCGGGCGGGGAGGGTTTTGGCCGGCCCTTTGCGCCGGCACGCGCCGAGGGCGCCCTTCGAAGGGGGGCGAACAGGGCCTCCTGACCGGACAGTGCGTCCATCTCCGAGGGCTCGAACACGCGGATGACGCCGTACTCGCCGTCGTACCCTCCCCGCCGGATCACCCGGCTTCCGCGCATGCGCTCCACGGCCCGGGCGAGGAGGGGTCCGCCGGAGGCCTCGATGCGTTCCAGGGGCATCGACATGAGGATGTCCAGCTCGGGACCCAGTGCCGCCAGCAGACCCTCGTAGGTGGCCGCCACCTTTTTGGTGCCCGGCCCGCAGGAGAGG
>CAYYVD010000152.1:0-11259 GCA_964475045.1 uncultured Desulfobacterales bacterium
GTGCTCGGCATCGAGGACACCGAGCGTCACAAGCTGATCGACGCCATCTCGATGCCCTCGAAGCCGTACACCGATATGACCTTCGGCATGGGCAAGGACAACTACCCGGCCATTTGCATGACGCAACTTGCGGCGAAGATGTACTGCAAGTGGCTTTCCGCCAAGACAGGTCGCTACTACCGCCTGCCGACCGAGGCGGAATGGGAATACGCTGCCCGGGCCGGTGCTGAAGGCGAAAAGCGAAGGAGGGTATCTGCGTGGCGAACAGCCATCGAACCATCGTGTTTCATCCTGACAAGTGCAATGGGTGCGATCAGTGCGTGGAGGCCTGCGCACGCGTGAAGGCCGGTAAGGCCGATCCGGTCCACTCGCGGATCCAGGTGGCGCGGGAGACGGCCGAAGGGCCCTTCGGGCTGGCGCTGTGCCGCCAGTGCGCCGATCCCGCCTGTGTCGCCAACTGCCCGTCGGGCGCACTGAGCCGGGACGAGACCACCGGCTGGATCGCGTGGGACGAGAACCGGTGCATCGACTGCCGCATCTGCACCGTCTCCTGCGTGTACGGGGGCATCACCTACAACCCGGCGGCCGGGCACGTCATGAAGTGCGACATGTGCGGCGGGGATCCGGCCTGCGTCCGGGCCTGCGAACCCGGGGCGCTGGAGATCAGCACAGCGTCGGACCTCTACGAGCGCTGGGGGGACCTGGAGGACCTGATCGTGCCGGGGATCTCCGCGTGCCTGGGCTGCAACTCGGAGCTCATTCTGAGGCACACCCTCCGATTCATGGGCCCGAACACCGTCCTGGCCACCCCTCCGGGCTGCATTGCCGGGGTGGGGGCCGTGGGCGTGAACGGGCTGACCGCGACCAAGATCCCGGTCTTTCATCCGCTGCTGACCAACACGGCGGCCATGCTGGCCGGGGCCAAGCGGTACTACAACCGCATCGGGCGGGACGTGACCATGCTGGCCATGGCCGGGGACGGGGGCACCGCGGATGTGGGGTTTCAGTCCCTTTCCGGAGCAGCCGAGCGCGGCGAGCGGATGGTCTACATCTGCCTGGACAACGAAGGGTACATGAACACCGGGGTGCAACGCTCGAGCACGACCCCCTACGGGGCCTGGACCTCGACCACGCCCGTGGGAAGCGTCCTTCGAGGCAAGACCCGCGACGCCAAGCCGCTCCCCCTGCTCATGGTGATGCATCGCTGCGAGTACGTGGCCACCGCATCCCCGGCCTTCATGGAGGACTTCTACCGGAAGCTGAAGAAGGCCAAGGAGGCCTCCGAGCGGGGCATGGCCTACATCCACGTGTTTTCCCCGTGTCCCACGGGCTGGCGGTTTCCACCCGGCGAACTGATTCATGTGGCGAGAAAGGCCGTGGAGGCCAATGTCTTTCCCCTGTGGGAGTATGCGTCCGAGCAGGGAGGGATCGAGTTCACGCAGGACGTCGATCATCCGCTGCCCGTTCAGGCGTTCCTGTCCCTGATCGGCAAGTACAAGCACCTGTCCGAGGATCAGATCTCCCACATCCAGACCATGACCGACAGCCGGATCGACCTGCTGCGGAAGTTTTCCACCGTGACACCGGACGACGCCGCAGCGCTTGGCGTCGCACAGGAGGCTTGATCCACGGACAAGGCCGGGGCCGGAACGATCTCGAAGGGGGTGTTTGCATGAAGGTTTCGATTTTGGGTGGTGCAGGGGCCGTGGGATCGGCCACCGCGTTTCGAATGGTCCATGACGAGTCCGCCTCCGAGGTGGTGCTCATCGACAGCAAGCGGAACTTCGCCGAGGCCCACGCACTGGATCTGGACCAGGCCGCGGTCCATCGCTCCGCGACCCGGGTGCGGTGCGGCGAGCTGGAGGACGCGGCCGGCTCGGATGTGATCATCGTGTCGGCGTCGGTCCCCCATCGCACCTCGGTGAGCAGCCGGTCGGAGTTCTTGAAGGAGAACCTGCCGCTGACCTTCGAGCTGGTGGGGGCATTGGTGCCGGAGTCCCCCTCCGCCGTGTGGATCATGGCGACCATTCCGGTGGACTCCCTCGTGCACCTGATCCACAAACGGTTCTCCATTCCCCGGCACAAGGTGATCGGCCTGAACCGGAACGACACCTCCCGGCTGCGCTGGGCCATTGGCGCCGCCCTCGACGTGCCGGCCCCCAGCGTCACAGCGTACGTCCTGGGCGAGCACGGTGAGACCGCCGTCCCGGTCTTCAGCCAGGTGGAGGTGGACGGCGAGCGGGTCGTGTTGTCCGAGGGGCAGATCGAGGACGTGCACAAAAAGGTGGCCGGCTTTTTCGCGACGTGGAACAGCCTGCAACCCGACCGGACGGCGGCCTGGACGTCGGCGGAGTCCCTTGCCGACCTGATTGCGAACCTGGCCGGTCTCGAGGACAACCTGGACTGCTGCGCGACACCTCTGGCCGGGGAGTACGGACTCCTCGACGTGAGCCTCGGAGTCCCGCTGCGGCTGGGAAAAGACGGGGTGCGGGAGATCGTCGAGCTGCCTCTGGACGAGGCCGAGCAGCGGGGCCTCGAGGCCTCGGCTGCTGCCGTGAAAGAGGTGATCGCTCAAGGCGAGTCCTTCCAGATGTAGTGGCTCAGCCGTGAATGCAGCCTTATGTATGACGTCAGTTGAGAGGTTTTATGTTGGAAAGATGATATGGTCTGTTCTGCATATGATTTCTCGACTTTTGCCCCAATCAAAACACCTTTAGACAACCAAGATGGAGGAAGTGATGAAAAAAATGTTGGTGTTTGCAATGGCAGCCTGTCTTTGTTTCGGGCTTATGACAGTCGAGCAAAGCTTCGCGAAAACCATCAAGCTGACCTATGCCAGCGGCTACGGAGAGAACTTCTCCCTGTCCAAGCATGATCGCTGGTGGGCCAAGGAGCTGGAAAAGCGGACCAACGGAAAGGTGCAGGTCGAGTTCTACTGGTCTCAGGGCCTCGTCAAGCTGTCCGAGTCCCTGGAGGCGGTGAGCGCCGGCATCACCGACATCTGCTTTTTCGCCACGGGCTACTTCGGCAGCCAGCTGCCGCTGTCCACCTCGTCCCAGCTGTTCTATCTGACGCAGAAGCCGGATGCGATGTCCAAGGCCATGATGGAGCTCTACAACACCTTTCCGCCATTCAAGAAGGAGTACGACAAGTACAACGCCAAGGTCCTCACCTTTTCCGGGTGCACCCCCAACATCGTGGGCCTCTCCGAGGTCTGGGACGGCCTGGAGGACTTCCGGGGGAAGAAGATCCGGGTCTTTCCGGGATGGGAAGAGGCGGTGACCGAGCTGGGCGCAACGCCCGTGACCATCTCCTGGGGTGAGATCTACACCTCCCTGGAGCACGGGGTCATCGACGCCTACACGGGCACCATGTGGGACCTCGCCGCCATCGGCAAGTTTCACGAGCAGGCGCCCTTCCTGCTGAACCTGCAGCAGGGGAGCTGCGCCATGGCCGTCACCGTCATGAACAAGGACAGCTGGGAAAGCCTTCCCGAGGACGTTCAGAAAACGATCGAGGAGCTGACCAAGGAGTCCATGGACAAGCAGGCGGAGCTTTACATGGAGGCGGACAAGCGGGCCTACGAGGTGTACAAGGAGGCCGGCGTCAAGACCCTGACGTTTTCCCCGGAGGACGTGGAGGAGTTCCGAAGCCTTATCGTCCCGGAGCGGTGGAACGAGTGGAAGAAGGACATGGAGAAAAGGGGACTGCCCGGCGTCACCTTCTTCGACGCCCTGAACGAGGCGATTCGCAAGTATGAACCGGCATCCGACTATGTGAGCCCCTTTGTCCGGTTCAAGGACCTGCAGATGGGAGGCTGAGGGGCTTTCGATCCTGCACGCTTCCGATCGCAGGGAGCGTGCAGGAAAACAAACTGTTTTTCGATCATCCGGAATCGGATGCCCGATTCCCGCCGGAGTCAGGAGCATGATTCACAAGGTACTCGATCGGCTGTTGATCACCGCGATGATCCTCTCCATGGCGTCCTGCCTGTTCATGGTCGCGATCACGGTGCTGGACGTCCTTGCCCGGCACGCGATCGGACGGCCCGTCCCGGGCGTCATCGAGTTCAACGAGGTGCTGATGGTGTGCGTCGTGTTTCTGGGTCTGGGCCTGTCCCAGAAGGACAGGGCCCAGATTCGGGCGGAGCTCTTCATCTCCCGGCTGTCTCCGAAGCTGCGCAAGGGGTTCGATGTCTTTGCCCTCGTCATCGCGTGGTGCTTCTGGACCCTGCTCTCCTTCCAGGCCGTGAGCCGCGGCTGGGAGTCCTTCGTCATGGGGGAGTACCGGGAGGGACTGCTGAAGTTTCCCATGTGGCCGGCACGATGGGCGCTCGCCCTTGGCATGATCCTCATGAGCATTCAGTTGATCCGGGACATCGTCACCAGTCTGGGCGGAAACCGGGCAAATACCTGAGGCGGATCAAAACACCCGCGTGACATCTTTTCGAGGACGTACGGACCATGGAACCTCATTTCATTGGATTTATCGGGATCGGCGTTCTGATCCTTCTCATCGTCGCCGGTGTTCCCATCGGGGTGTGCCTGGGGACGGTGGGCATCGTCGGGACCATGGCGCTCAAGAACATCCATGTGGGGCTTCAGCTCGGCAGCATCATCCCGTTCACCAGCGTGGCCGTGTATGTGCTGACCATCATCCCTTTCTTCCTCCTGATGGGCGCCTTTGCCATGCACTCCGGCATCACCAAGGACGCCTATGACATCGGGAACAAGTGGATGGGGTTTCTTCCGGGCGGCCTGGCCTCCGCCACCATGGCAGGGTCGGCCCTGTTCGCGGCCACGAGCGGGTCCAGCGTGGCCACCTCCGGTGCCATCGGGAAGATCGCCATCGCCGAGATGAAGGAGTACGGGTACGACCAGAAGCTGGCCTGTGGAAGCGTGGCCGCCGGGGGACTCCTGGGCATCATGATCCCGCCCAGCATCATTCTGGTGCTCTACGGGATCATCACCGAGGAGTCCATTGGAAAGCTCCTCATGGCGGGATTCCTGCCGGGCATCCTGACCGCCGGGGTGTTCATCGCCGGAATCACCTTTGTGGCGGTGAAGTACCCACACCTGGCCCCCCGGGCCAGGAGCTTCAACTGGATGGAACGCTTCAAGTCCCTCAAGGGAGGGATCGGCGTCATCATTCTGCTGCTGAGCGTCCTGGGGACGCTCTACGCCGGCATTCTCACGCCCACGGAGGCCGGGGCCATCGGTGCCTTCGTGGCCTTGGTGCTCCTGGCCCTGCGAAACTGGAAAAAGTCTTCCGTGGTGGAGAGCCTCCGGGAGGCCTCCCGCGTGACCTGCACCATGTTCACCATCATCGTGGGGGCGTCCATCTTCGCGAAGTTCCTGATCCTGGCGCGGGTCCCCATGATCACGGCGAGCTTTCTGGTGGGCCTGGACGTGCATCCCCTGGTGCTTCTGATCTTCATCTCCCTGGTGTACATCCCTCTCGGCATGTTCCTGGATCCCGTCTCCATCCTGGCCATTACCCTGCCCCTGTTCTACCCCGTCGTGACGGCCATCGGGTTCGACGGAATCTGGTTCGGCATCATTGTTGTCAAGTTGATCGAGCTGGGCTTGATCACGCCGCCCGTGGGGTTCAATGTCTACATCATCAGCAGCATCGCCCCGGATGTGCCGCTGGAGGACGTGTTCAAGGGGGTGCTCCTGTTTGTGGGGCTCGAGGTGGTGGTGCTGGCGATCCTGATCTCCTTTCCCCAGATCGCCCTCTGGCTGCCGTCCCAGATCTTTTGAGGTCGATGTCAATCGATTGGATTCGCCATGACCCCGATGCTTCACAAAGAAGACCTGGACCGGGAGTACAACAACCAGATCAAGGTCGACCATCCCGAACGGTTCTTCGAACGCTATGTGGAGGAGAGCGAGAAGACGCGCAAGAAGCTGGACTGCGAGCTGAACGTCGCCTATGGCGGGGGGAGCGATCAGACGCTGGATCTGTTCTTTCCGTACGCAAGAACACGGAAGGCCCCGGTCCACATCTTCTTTCACGGGGGATACTGGAAGACCTGCACCAAGGATGAGTTCTCCTTTGTCGCCAACGGGTTCGTCCACTCCGATGCGTTGACCGTGGTGGTGAACTACCCCAAGATTCCAGTCGTGGACATGGGCACCCAGATCCGGCAATGCGAGGACATCGTCCTGTGGGCCCGGGACCAGGCGAGGGCATTCGGCGGAGACCCCGAGAGAGTTCACCTCTCCGGCCACTCCGCCGGGGGACACCTGATCGCCATGCTCATGGCCACGGACTGGCAGGGCCGTCACGGGCTGTCCTCCCGCGTCATTCGAAGCGGGTGCGGCCTCAGCGGAATCTACGATCTCGAGCCGATCCGGCGCTGCTTTCTCAACGAAGAGCTCCACCTCAGTCGAGAAGACGTCCTAAGGTACAGCCCGGTCCGCCTGAAACCGAACGTCTTGGAGCACCTGTATCTGGCTGTCGGCGGCCTCGAGGGGGCCGAGTACCTGAGGCAGAGCCGGGACATGCACGACCGGTGGAGCGCCCATGGGCCCGTGAGCCTGGAGGTGATGGAGGGACTTCATCACTACGCCATCGTCAACGAGCTGGGAAATCCGAACAGTGTGTTGACCGGGAGGATCCTGGATCACATGTCGCCGGGGTGATTCGGATGCGCCCGCAGGCCCTGCCCTCGACGCCGAGAAGGGGACACCATGTCTGAAGACGAACCCGTGCGAACCGTTCGAACCGTTCGAACCGTCTGCCCCGCCCACTGCGGCATCGATGCCTGCGGAATCCTGGCCCACGTTCGAGGCGACCGGGTCGTCAAGGTGGAGCCCGCCTCGTTCCCGGACCCCAAGGACCGGCGCATTTGCCTGCGGGGCCTGTCCAGCCTGGAGCTCACCGACCACCCGGACCGGCTGAAGCATCCCATGAGACGGGTGGGCGAACGGGGAGAGGGGCGCTTCGAGCGCATCTCCTGGGACGAGGCCCTGGACTTCGTGGCGGAACGGTTTCAGGACATCGCGGCACGTTACGGATGGCCCTCCATCGCCTGGACCCTGGGAGGTCCGGGATCGGGCACGACCAAGTTCGGGGCGTACCTGAGGCTGGCCAGCCTGACCCAATCGACCCGCGTGAGCGCCTGGGGGTACGGCGATGCCGGCCTGCCGTGCGGAAGCCGGGTCATCTTCGGGAGCCAGTTCCCCTATCCCTACCTGTTCGGCCCCCTGCAGACGGGCCGGGCCGACCCCGACGTGATGGTGGTCTGGGGCACCAACCCCGCAGAGTCCCAGCCCCTGAACCTCATGCGTCCCATCATGGACGCAAAGGCCCGCGGCGCCCGGCTGGTGGTGATCGACCCCCGGTTCACGGTCACGGCCTCCAAATCGGACCAGTACGTGGGCCTGAAGCCGGGCACGGACGCCGCCCTGGCCCTGGGCCTGCTCCACGTCCTCTTTCGAGAGGGGCTGCAGGACGAAGCGTTTCTGCTGGAGCACACCGTGGCTCCCTACCTGGTCCGGTCCGACACCGGCCGGTTCGCCCGCGGCAGGGACCTGGGCGAGGGAGCGCAGGAGGCCTACGTGGTGTGGGACCGAATCACGGGCTCCGCTCGCCCCCACAACGCCCCGGGCGTGCAGCCGGCCGCCTCCGGGAGCTGCACGGTAGGCGGCGCGAACTGCAAGACGGCCCTGCAGCTGCTGATGGAGCTTGCCGACGCGTACCCTCCGGACCGGGTCTCCGGGATCACCGGGGTCCCGGCGGATCTCGTGGTGCGGCTGGCCGAACGGATCGGCCGGTCCCCGTCCACCCTGTTCATCACGCACATGGGCCTCACCCGCACCTATCACGGGGACGTGTCCCTGCGGGCGCTGGCCACGGTGGCCGCTGTCACCGGGAACATCCACAGCCCGGCCGAGGGCGGACACCGGTACGCAGTTCTCAACTGGACGCCCTTTCTGGAGGCCGTCCCGGACCAGCCCTCCTACCGGCGGCTCGGCATCCTCCAGCTCTACGATGCCGTCATCTCGGGGAAGCCCTACCCGGTCAAGGCGGTGTGGTTTTCCTTCATCAATTTTCTGAACCAGTGCGCGCACAGCTCTAAGATTGCTGAAAAAATGTTCACCGAGCTGGAGCTCATCGTGGACACGGAGCTCTTCATGACACCCACCGCCCGGTACGCGGACATCCTGCTGCCGGTGTGCAGCTACCTGGAGTTCTCCGATCTCATTCCCCAGCCCTACCCCTACGTTCAGCTGCAGCAGAAGGTGATCGACCCGCTTCACGAGTCCCGATCGGACGTGGACATCGCCGCCGGGCTCGCACGGCGTCTGGGGTTCGGCGCCTACTTCGACGGGGGCGAGGAGGCCTTCATCGATCTGCTCCTGGACTCGGGACACGACTCAGTCCGGGGGATCACCCGCGAGAGGCTGATGCAGGGGCCCATGCGGTCGAGGCCTGCCTCCCGGCCGGATCGGGGGTCGGGGGTTTCCTTCAAGACCCCTTCGGGAAAGATGGAGCTCTACGCCGAGCAGCTGGTGGAGGAGGGTCAGGCCCTGCCGGTGTACCTGGAGCCCCTGGAGACGCCGGTCTCGAGGACGGGAAGGTACCCCCTGGCCTTTGTGCAGGGGCACACACGGTTTCGAACCCACTCCATGTTCGCCAATGCCCCGTCCCTCCTCGAGATGAACCCGGAGCCGTTCGTGGAGATGAATCCTCGGGATGCGGCCCCGCGCCACATCTCCGAGGGCGACCTGGTGACGGTCTTCAACGACCGCGCGCGGACCACCCTCCGGGTCCGCCTCACCGAGGGGGTGCGACCCGGGGTGGTCAACATCCACGAGGGGTGGTGGATCGATCAGTTTCGGGAGGGCAGCGTGAACCACCTGACCCACGACGTGATCAACCCGGTTCAGGAAAAGGTGTACGAGCCCAACATGCACATGAACGACGTGGCGGTGGAGGTGGTCCGAGCCGAGGAATCCGGAAGGGATGTGTCGTGATGGGACAACGATTCGGACTGGTCATTGATCTGGAGCGTTGCCTGGGCTGCGAGGCCTGCACCGTGGCCTGCGGGCTGGAGCACGGCGGCCAAGGCCGGATTCGCGTCGAGACCCTGGGCGCCCCCCGCAAGGACACCCCGGCGGGCCGTTTTCCGGAGGTCACCATGACCTTTCTTCCCAGGCTCTGCAACCACTGTGACGATCCCCCGTGCGAGGACGTCTGCCCGTCCGGAGCCCTTCATCGACAGGACAACGGCCTCGTTCTGCTGGATCCAGGGCAATGCGAGGGTTGCGGGGCCTGCGTGGAGGCCTGCCCCTACGGAGCAATCCAGATCGACGACGAGCGCGGAACCGCCGAGAAGTGCAACCTCTGCAGCCATCGGGTCCTGGCCGGGCAGGAGCCCTTCTGCGCCCTCTGCTGCGAGGGGCAGGCGATCCACTTCGGGGACCTCAACGACCCCTCGAGCCGGGTGTCCGCCCTGATTCAGCGCGCGGACGCCTTCTGCCTGAAGCCCGAGGCCGGCACCAGGCCTCGAGTGTACTACCTTCCTCCGAAACCGCCTCGAGGAATCTGAAGGCGGCCGGCGCAGCCGGCTCTCAACCTCTCCATTCTGGCCTCGGGCGGGGGTGGAACGCGGTTTTCCCGGTCACGCCGATCCGCCTGCCCGCCGTCAGCCCGAAAAAGACCCCATGGAGACGGGGCCCGGGAGTCGCCCCAGGACCTCCCGGCCCTCCTGGGGACTTCGATCGTGGTCCCGGGTTGCGTTGCACGTGGAGGGGGATTATGATCTTCACGAGGCCCTGCCCTACCTGGTCGAAAACGAGGTCCCGGTGGGGGTGTGAATCCCCTGTGCCAAAGCCCGTCAGGCGGACGAGGCGACATTTTTCTCCAACATGGTCCTGGACGGAGGTCCCCATCTCATCGACCTGGCCGCCGACGCCAAGGTCTTCAACTTCTAGGGTTTTATCCTGCGATGCGAGCGAATGAGGACCTGGAGCACAACGGACGCTTGATCAAGGGAGGAGGTGGTGGTGGAGCAACCTGAGCACCTCGATGGCGCGATTCTTCAGAGAGACAAGGAAACCTATGCCATCGTTCCCCGGACGCCGCTCGGTCTGGTAGGCCCGGACGTCCTGTGATGTCCCTTCGAATCTCGCCGTTTGGCAGCAGCTTGTTGGCAATCCATTCGATCCTACGTAGCGCTTAGGATCCCTGTGAAGATGAAGGCCCAATGCGAAAGTGGCGAAGAATCCTCACGCCGCCACATCGCCAGATGACCTCTCTCGATCAATCTGAGGGCCAGGGGCTGCTGGCGGCGGCCTGTTGTCCTGCGATGCGTCCGAATACCAGGCATTCGGTCAGCGAGCAGCTACCCAGACGGCTTGCACCGTGAATGCCACCACACACCTCTCCTGCGGCAAACAGATGGGGAATCGGTCGATGATTGAGACCTAAGACTTGTGCCTTTGAGGTGATTCCAACGCCTCCGGAAGTGAAATGCACCTTTGGCCACAACCGTATGGCATAGAAGGGAGGCTTGAGCAACGGTTTGGCACCCTCTCCAAGAGGTTTGCCGAAAGGATCCTGCTCTCCCGCCCTGATGGCACGATTGTAGCTTTCAACGGTCATTTCCAATTGTTTATCAGGCATTGAAAATGCCGAGGCAAGATCGGTCAGTGTTGAAAATGCCTTCACGCATCCCCGCGTAAGACATGCTTGGAGGCTGTCCGAAGCCACTTCCGCACCATCGGCGTCCACGATACCCACACATATGTGCCCAGCCTTGAAAATGGCATCGCATCGTCGCCTGCGATCTGTCCATTCGTTGACGATGCGTCGGCCGGAGGCGGGGTCGACCAGGATCCCGGTGGGGTACACACTGTAGGAGGCAAAGCTGGCTCCCCGGCCATACCCTCTTTCATCGGCGCAGCCCCACGGACCCAGTTGTATCCAAGAGAGATGAACCGGTGCGGCCTTTTGCTCCAAGGCGGCGATCAAGCCCTCAGCCGTAGCCCCCTTGTGGTTGGTCGAACGGATGGACTCATCCAGCCGGGGGTTCTGAAGCTTCCGGAATGGAATGTCATTACCAAATCCTCCGGTTGCCAAAACAACGCCTCGCCTGGCGTGAATGTTCCTGACAACCCCGCTCTCATCCGAAGGAAACCGATAGTTGGATCGGATCTGCACGCCGCGCACGGCATCCCCGCCGTCTGTCTGCAGGGACATGAGCAGGCAGCAGGTTCGTATTTCAATTCCTTTTTGCTTCAGCAAAGC
>CAYYVD010000153.1:0-11163 GCA_964475045.1 uncultured Desulfobacterales bacterium
GGATCTTGAGGTTCTTGCGCAGGTCACTGGCGTTGTACATGGCTTGATTCCTTCCATTTCTTCGACGGTCGAAACCGGTTTGCCGAATGATAGGGAAGGTTCGACTCGGTGTCAAGCCCCGCGGTCCTCCGCGGGCCCCGCAGCAGGGATCTGCACGGGATCAGGCCGGCCGGCGCATGACCAGGGCGCCCCAGGCGTCCAGGCGCATGCGTCTTTCGGGCGCCAGACCCGTTTCGGCGAAGAAGGCCTCCATCTCCTCCATGCGGGTCCGGCCGAAACCCGAGATCACCGCGGTTCCTCCCGGGGAAAGATGCTCGAAAATGCGCCCCCCCGTTTGCAGCAGGGCGGCAGGGACCAGGTTGGCCAGTACCAGCGGGTGGGAACCCTGGACGGCCTCCCAGGAGCCCACCCGAATCCGGATTCGATCCTCCAGGCCGTTGAGGACCAGGTTTCGCTCGGCGGCCCTGGCCGCGGCCGGATCCCGCTCCACCCCCAGGGCACCCTCGGCGCCCAGGTGCACCGCGGCCAGTGCCAGAAGGGCCGTGCCGCATCCGAAGTCCAGGACCTGGACGCCGTTCAGCCGGCCCAGGAGGGTCTCCAGGCAGGCAAGGCACATGCGCGTGGTGGGGTGGCGGCCGTTGCCGAAGGCGCGAGACGGGTCCAGCACCAGGGCGCGGTTTTCCTTTGCTTCGTGGAGATCCAGGCCTGGGTGCCAGGGCTGAATCAGGACGGAGGGCACCGGACGGAACGGCGACCTCGGGCGGTCCCCCCCGATGGGGGGCTCGGCATAGGCGCGGTTTCGAACCCCGATGGAAAAGGCCCCCTTGGTCCCCCGTTTCCGCTCGATCCGGTCCATGGCCCTGGAAAGCACTTGAAGCCGCGGGTCCACATCGCCCTCCTTCTCCTCGAACACCAGGCGACCCGGGGAACCGGTCTTTCCGGTTACGGGAATCCCCGTTTCCTCCACCGCCTCCGGGGGAACGCCCAGGGCGAGGCACAGCTCCAGCAGGAGGTCCGTCTCCGCTTCCACAGCAATCTCGAACTTCATTTTTCCCCTTGAATCCTGTTTCCCCGTTCATCTATAAGAGCAACGTAGGCAGGACGAATCCGGAGTTTCGGGGTTTTCGAGGGTGGGCTTGGGGCCCCGAAGTTCTGAAACCCTCGTGACCCCGAAACTCTAGGACGAATCTCGTCCTTTGTCACGTCTCCATCGTTCTCGAAGGCTGGACGGGATGCTGTTCCCGAAACGCCGTCACTGCATTCACCGGGACCGCTCGGGCGGACCCGGCACGAAAGGAACCCCGTCATGAAGCTCGCTGTCAGCGGCAAGGGAGGGGTGGGCAAGACCACCTTCTCCGCTCTTCTGATCCGCGCCCTGGCCGATCAGGGCAAGAAGGTTCTGGCCATCGACGCCGACCCGGACGCCAACCTCGCCCAGGCCCTGGGCGTGGACAAGGATGCCGAGATCACGCCCATCTCCGAGATGAAGGCCATCATCGAGGAACGCACCGAGGCCAAGGTCGGGACCATGGGGTCGTTCTTCAAGCTGAACCCCAAGGTGGACGACCTGCCCGAGAAGCTCTCCCTCGAGGTGGACGGGGTCCGGCTCATGGTGCTGGGGGGGGTCAAGACCGGAGGCGGCGGGTGCATCTGTCCGGAGAGCACCCTGCTCAAGGCCCTGGTGCGGCACCTGGTCCTGGCGAGGGACGAGGCGATCGTCCTGGACATGGAGGCCGGGCTGGAGCACCTGGGCCGGGGCACGGCCATGGCCGTGGACAAGCTGCTGGTGGTGGTGGAGCCGGGCCGGCGAAGCATCGAGACGGCTCAGCACATTCGAAAGCTCGCGGGCGACATCGGACTCCAGAAGCTGGGCTTCGTGGGCAACAAGATCCGATCCGAGACCGATGAGGCCTTCCTCAAGAAGCACCTGCCCGACTTCGATTTCGTCGGGTTCATCCCCTTCACCTCGGAGATCATCGAGGCCGACCTGGAAGGACGCCCGCCGTACGAGAAGGACCCCAACGCCCTGGAGGCGGTGCGGGCCATGGTGGACCGGCTCCAGGGGAGCGCGTGAGCATTTGCCGGGAGGTGCCCTGTTGAGACGAGAACGAATCGCGGATGTGATGACGGAGGAGCGGATCGGCTCCCGGGCCACGGTGTGCGGGTGGGTGCGCACGAGACGGGACGCCAAGGGGGGCTTTTCCTTTATCGAGGTCAACGACGGCTCCCGCATGAAGGGGCTGCAGGTGGTCGCGGACGGATCCCTGCCCAACTACGAGGAGGAGATCGTCAAGCTTCAGACCGGGTGCTCGGTGCAGGCGGTCGGGGAGATCGTCTCCTCCCCCGGCAAGGGGCAGGTCGTGGAGATGCACGCCGAGGAGATCCGGGTCCTGGGCTGGGCCGATCCGGCCGAGTATCCCCTGCAGAAGAAGCGACACTCCTTCGAGTACCTTCGAACCATCGCGCACCTCCGTCCCAGGACCAACACCTTCGGGGCCGTGGCGCGGGTGCGCAACGCCATGAGCATGGCCATCCACCGGTTCTTTCAGGAGCGCGGGTTCCTGTACGTGCACACCCCCGTCATCTCGGGGAGCGACTGTGAAGGGGCCGGGGAGATGTTCCGGGTCACGAGCCTGGACCTGGACCAGCCGCCCCGGGTGGACGGCCGCGTGGACTTCAGCCGGGACTTCTTCCACCGCCCCGGGTTTCTGACCGTGAGCGGCCAGCTGGAGGCCGAGGTCTATGCGCTGGCCCTGGGGGATGTCTACACCTTCGGTCCGACCTTCCGGGCCGAGAACTCGAACACCTCCCGGCACCTGGCCGAGTTCTGGATGGTGGAGCCGGAGATGGCCTTCTGCGATCTGGAAGGCAACATGGACCTGGCCGAGGCCTTTCTCAAGTCGGTCTTTCGCGAGGTCCTGGACCGCTGCGACGAGGACATGGCCTTTTTCAACCGCTTCATCGACGGATCGGTCCTCGAGACCCTCGAGGTCATCGTGTCCCAGGACTTCGAGCGGCTCACCTACACCGAGGCGATCGATCTGCTGGAACGGGCCGGACGGACCTTCGAGTACCCCGTGTCCTGGGGCGGGGACCTGCAGTCCGAGCACGAGCGTTACCTCTGCGAGCATGTGTTCGAGAAACCCGTGATCCTGGTGGACTACCCCCGGAGCATCAAACCCTTCTACATGAAGGTGAACGAGGACGGACGAACTGTGCGCGCCATGGACGTCCTGGTCCCCAAGGTCGGGGAGATCATCGGCGGGAGCCAGCGGGAGGACGACCACGACACCCTCCTGGGCCGGATTCGGGAGACGGGCCTCGACCCGGGGGACTACTGGTGGTACCTGGAGCTTCGAAGGTTCGGGACCGCGCCCCACGCGGGATTCGGCCTCGGCTTCGAGCGGGTGGTCCAGTTCGCCACGGGCATGGGCAACATCCGGGATGTGATCCCGTTTCCCCGCACGCCGGGCAACGTGTCCTTCTGATGGACGTCCTTCGCACCAGACTGGCCCGCGGGGCCGAGCAGGCCCGGGGGGTCGCCGTGATCATCGACGTCTTTCGCGCCTTCACCTGCGCCCCGCTGTTCGTTCACTTCGGCGTGGACCGACTTCTTTTGGAGGCCGACCCGGATCGGGCCACGGCGCTCCGCAGGGAGCACCCGGACTGGCTCCTGGCCGGGGAGGTGGATGAGGTGCCCATCGAAGGCGGGGACCTCAGCAACTCCCCCGGCGGGATCCTTCAAAAGGGCGAGGCGTTCTTTCGAGGAAAGACCCTGGTTCACCGGACCACGGCCGGCGTGACGGGCGCCGCGGCCGCCCTGAGCTCCGCGGACGAGGTCCTGCTCGGCGGGTTTCTCACGGCCGCGGCCACGGCCGCCTATCTTCGGAGGCGCAATCCTCCCTTCGTCACCCTGGTGGCCATGGGCTCACGCGGCGTGGAGCCGGCCCCGGAGGACGAGGCCTGCGCCGCCTACCTGGAGCACCTGCTCACCGGAACGCCCTACGATCCCGTGACCGCCCTGCGGGACATCCTGTTCGCGCCCTCCGCGGCCAAGTTTCTTCGCCGCGGGGCCTCCCACCTGCCGCCGGAGGACCCGACCCTGTGCCTTCAGAGGGACCTCTTCGACATGGTGCTCGGCGTGGATCGCAGGGACGGGTGGATGCTGGTCGTGCGAAAGGACTAGGCGTCGCACCCGTTCGCCTATTCCAACCCGTACTCCCGAATCTTGTTCAAAAGCACGGGGCGGCTGATCTCCAGCACGCGCGCGGCCTGGGACCGGTTGCCCTGGGTCAGGTCCAGGGCCTTACGGATCAGATCCCGCTCCAGGCGCTTGGAGGCCCGTTTGATGGACAGGCAGTCCTCCGGCGCCCCCCGGCTCCGCCCTTCCTCCCCGCGGCTCAGGGAGTCCGGCAGGTCCTCGGGTGTGATCCACGGGTCCGAAGCCAGCAGGACCGCTCGTTCCAGAACGTTCTCCAGCTCGCGCACGTTCCCCGGCCAGTCGTGACGGGCCAGGACGGACATGGCCTCGGCCGACGCGCCCCGCACTTCGCGTCCCAGCTTCCGGTTGAACCGGTGAATGAAGTGGTCCGCGAGCAGGGAGATGTCCCCCCGCCGCTCGCGCAGGGGGGGCAGAGGAATGCTCACCACGTTGATCCGGTAGAAGAGGTCCTCCCGAAATCGTCCACCCTCCATTTCCTTTTCCAGGTCCCTGGCCGTGGCTGCGATCACCCGGACGTCGACCCGGACGGCCCCGGTCTCCCCCAGCGGCGTGAACTCCCCCTCCTGGAGCACGCGCAGCAGCTTGACCTGGAGGGACAGCGGCAGCTCGCCGATCTCGTCGAGGAAGAGGGTCCCGCGGTGGGCCTCCTGAAACAAGCCGGGCTTGTCTCTCACCGCATCCGTGAAAGCGCCCTTTCGGTACCCGAACAGCTCGCTCTCCAGGAGGGTTTCCGGGATCCCCCCGCAGTTGATGGAGACCATGGGACCGGAGGCCCGCCCCCCGCCGGTGTGAATGGCCCTGGCCACGAGCTCCTTGCCGGTTCCGCTCTCACCGGTGATCAGCACGTTGGTCTTGTGATCCGCCACGATACGGACCAGGTCCATCACCCGCGCCATGGCCGCACTTCCCGTGACGATGTCCCCGTAAGCAAACCGGGGCTCCAGACGCTGAATCCGGTCCTGGAGGCGGAGGTTCTCGGTCTTGAGCCGTTCCCTCTCCTCCACCTTCTTCAGGGTGAGCAGGATTTCGTCCGTCTTGAACGGCTTGGACACGTAGTCATAGGCCCCCTCCTTCATGGCCTCCACAGCCGAGTCGAGGTTTCCGTAGGCGCTCATCATGATGACGGTCGCATCGGGAAACCGCTCTTTCGCCCGTCTCAGGAACTCCATCCCGTCCATGTTCGGCATGCGGATGTCGCACAGGACGAAATCGAAGGGGCTCGACTCCATGCACTCCAGCGCTTCTGCGCCGTCCCCGGCGAGCGCCGCGTCGTAGCCGGCCTTGCGCAGGATGACCGAGAGCATGTGTCTCATGTTGCCTTCGTCGTCGATCACCAGAACGCGCTTTACGCCCATCATGCACCCTCATCACCCTGTTGAAGCGGAAGCTCGATGACCACCTCGGTGCCACGGCGCCGCTCGCTCTCGACGCGAATGCTCCCACCCAGGTCCTCCACGATCCGGTGGCTCACACTCAGCCCCAGGCCGGTGCCCTTCCCCGGCTCCTTGGTGGTGTAAAAGGGATCGAAAATCCGGGACAGCTCCTCGGCAGGGATGCCCGGCCCGTTGTCCGATACCGCCGTTTCGATCCTCTCCCCCCGGCAACGGGTCCCCACCCGAATCACCGGCTCTTCTTCCCCGCTGACGCGGCCCGGCTCCTGCAGAGCGTCTCCGGCGTTCATGAGCACGTTCAGGAACACCTGCCGGAGCCGGCCCGGATCCGCGAACACGGAGTCCTCGGGCGCCTCCAGCGCAAGCTCAATCCGTACGTTTTTCATGATCCTCTGCGGCTCCAGCATGTCCAGGACGTCCTCAATCAGCCCGTGAACGGACACGGTTTCCGGCCGGTTCTCCGATGCGCGGGAAAAGTCGAGGAGGGTGCGAATGATCCGGCTGATCCGGGTGATCTCCTCCTCCACCCGCTCCAGGTAGTCGGCCCGCTCCGCATCGCTGGTGTCCGGTCGCCCCATGAGCTCCAGGTACCCCAGAATGATGCCGATGGGGTTTCCGATCTCATGGGCCACACCGGCGGCCAGCCGTCCCACCGAGGCCAGCTTCTCCGAACGAAGGATCTCCTCCTGGGCCCTCCGCAGGTCCTCGTTCGCCTGCTCGAGGGACTGGATGTGGTCCTTCATGGCCTCCTTGTTCTCGTCCAGCCGTTGCACCATGTGGGTGAGGGAGCGGGAAAGCTGTCGGATCTCGCTGCCGCTGGTCGCCTCGAGGGGGACCAGGAAGTCCCCTCCGGTGTACTCCTCCGTCATCTTCAGCAGCTTGCGAACGGGCCGGACCACGATTCGGGACAGGAGCACCATGCCCGCCATGGCGAGAATCAGGGTGTCGAGAACGATGTAGAGGAGCACGAGCTTCTGGGAGGCCCGAAGGTCCTCGTAGATGGGCGCCAGACTGCCATGGAGGCTGATGCCGCCCACGACCCGGTCCCGGACCCGGGCGGGAACGCTCAGGCTCACCGACTCCGGTCCGAACCACATGACGGCCCAGGTCCGCCCCTGAAAAGAGACGTGCTCCTCGCCGGTGCGGCCCGCCTGTATGGCGGAGGACCGGTGGGCGTGCTTCGGAGGCTCGCCCCGCGTCCCGGTCGAGGCCAGGACGTTCCCACCGGTTCCCACCACGGTGACCGAGTCAAAGCCGCCTTCTGCAAGCAGGTTTTCGGCCAGGACCTCCAGAGATGGATCCCCTCTGGGCAAGGCCAGCCTTGCCTCCAGGGCCCGGCACAGCATTCGGCCCGCGTCGACCCTGGCCCGAATGAGGTCCCGCTCCGAGAACCAGATCATGACCACGTCGCAGAGCAGCATGGCCGCTATGATCAGAAAGCTCAGCTGGGCGATCACACCGGCCCTGAGGCTGAAGGAAGGAAAGTTCATGGGGTGCATCTCATGGGAACGGGCCTCAGAGGAGCAAACCGTAGTACAGGGCCCGAACCTCGGGGCCGAAGAAGAACATCAGGAGGGCGCCGAGCGCTAGAAAGGGTCCGAAGGGAATCCGGACCCGCAACCCGCGGCGCGCCACCAGCAGGGCCGTGCCGCCGATGAGAATTCCCAGGAGAGACGAGGCCAGAATGACGAACGGCAGGTCCCGCCATCCCATCCAGGCGCCGATCATGGCAAGCAGCTTCACGTCCCCGAGCCCCATGCCCTCCTTTCCGGTCAAACGCTCGTAGGCCCATCGCACGACCAGAAGGGAACCGCCACCGGCCCCGGCTCCGATCAGCGCATTTGCCCAGTACACAGGCCACCCCGGGACGACGGAGGCGACGATTCCCAGCGCGACGCCCGGCTTGGAGATGACGTCCGGGATGATCTGATGCTGAAGGTCGATGAAGCTCACAACCAGCAGGCCGGAGACAAAGGCAAGGGACAAGGCGTAGGGGGCACCGGGGCCGTGGCGGAGCATCAGCCCGAGGCTCAGGAGTCCCGTGGCGAGCTCCACCACCGGGTAGCGCGAAGAGATGGCCTCGCCGCAATGGCGGCACCGGCCCCTGAGAAGGATGTAGCTGACAAGTGGTACGTTGTCGTAGAATCGGATTCCCTTCCCGCACGAAGGGCAGTGGGAAGGCGGGCGGACAATGGACGCCCCCTCCTCCGGAATGCGGTGGATGCACACGTTGAGAAAGCTGCCGAGCACCAGACCGAAGAGAAAAGCGGCCAGATCGATCAAGAACGCCGTGTCCATATGGTGATCCCCGTAAGGCACGGCCGACGAGCCGGCCGGCTGCAATGCGTGGCCTCCCTCGAATGCGCGCCCAAGCCGGGCGACGGCTTTGTTGACAGAGGCCCTGCCGGCGGATAGAATCCGGCGCATGATTCTGACCATCAACCCGGACAATCCCCAGCAACGCCTCATCCAGCGTGTGGTCCACATCCTGGAGCAGGGGGGGTTGATCGCCTACCCGACGGACACCTTCTACGGAATCGGCTGCGACCTGCTGAACAAGAAGGGCATTCAGCAGATCTACCGCATCAAGAGCCGTCCTCTGAAAAAGCCGTTTTCCATCGTCTGCGACGGACTGAAGGAGATCAGCCGGTACGCGAAGGTGTCGAACTACGCCTACAAGACCATGAAGCGGCTGCTTCCGGGGCCTTACACCTTCGTGCTCGAAGGCACCAAGCTCGTCCCCAAGATCATGCTCACCAAGCGCCGGACCGTCGGCATCCGCGTCCCGGACAACAACATCTGTCTGGACATCGTCCGAACCCTCGGCAGGCCCGTCATCAGCACCAGCGCAGGCCTCGATGACCCCTACGGGATCGAAGAGGCATACAAAGCCTATCTCGATGTGGTCGTGGACGGGGGACCGCTCTATCCCAGCCCTTCGAGCGTCGTCTCCCTGATCGAGGACGTCCCGGTCGTCATCCGGGAGGGCAAGGGGGATGTCAGCATCTTCCTTTGAACCCGAATCCTGCATCCCCCGCGAGGACATCCCGGGCCGGTCTTTGTCAGGGGGCTTCCGGGGTCCATCCATCCCATCGATAGGCCGGACTGGCTCGAAGGAGATCCCGGACCGTATGCATCGCAACGCGCGCCGCTCCCCGGGCCAGGAGCTCCAGGAGACCGGTTGCCGGCCGCTTCGGGTAGACCAGGGTGGCTTTGCCCTCGATCTTTCCCATCCGTTTGGCCAGCTCCACGGCGTCCTGAAAGTTTCCCAGCTGGTCCACGAACCCCAGCTCCTTGCCCCGGGCCCCTGAAAACACCCGGCCGTCCGCGATTCGCCTGACCTCCTCCACAGGCAGCCCCCGCCCCTGGGCCACCGCCGTGACAAACTGATCCTGGATGTCCTGAAGCATCTCCATCATGAGCTCCCGCTCCCGTGGGGTCATTGCGCGGTGAGGGGAACCGATGTCCTTGAACTCTCCGCTCTTGAGGACCTCCAGACCCACGCCCGCCTTGTCCAGGATCTCCTGCAGCTGGAGGAACTCCATGATGACGCCGATGCTTCCCAGGATGGTCCCCGGGTTGGCGACGATTCGGTCCGCGGCCGAAGCGATGTAGTAGCCCCCGGAGGCCGCCACATCGCCCGCGGACACGATGACATGCTTGGTCTTGGTGGTCCTTCGCACCTCTTTATACAGCTCCTGGGCGGGAGCCACGCGGCCGCCGGGCGAGTTGATGCGAAGGATCACGGCGCGGATGCCGTCGTCTTTCTGAAACGCCACGAGCTGGGAAAGGAGCTGCCGGGAGTCTTCGATGGCCCCTTCAATGGGCAGGACGCCGATCTTCTTCTCAAAGGAGAGGCCCGTGGGGCCCGGGCCGAGGACATGGACGACCAGCATCATGCCGAGGCCGAGAAAGACCGCTGCGGCGCCGAGAATCGCCAGCACGGTCAAGATGGGTTTTCCTTTCCCTGCGCCCGCCATGGTCGACCGCCGGCCTCCCCTTCCTCTTGGAACAGGAAACGCCCGGGCGGACACGATCGGCCGCACCGGGCGTTTTCCGGGTGATGTGGAATCGACCCGAAGACGTTTCCCCGAGCCTGACGGCGAAGATCAGTCCGCTTCCGAGTCGCCGCTCTCCTCTTCCGACTCCTGGGGGGCTTCCTCCGGCCCCTCCGCGGCCAAGGCCTGCTGGCTCTGCATCTCTCTCAGGAGCTCGCCGAGGTTCGAGGTCGCCTCTCTCCGGCTGTTCATGTAATTGCTGTAGATCTCCTTATCGTCCGTTTCATCGAGCTTTCGAACGGAGAGGCCGATCTTCTTCTCCGACCGGTTGACGTTGATCACCTTGGCCTGGATCACGTCATCCACCTTGAAGCTGCTCAGCGAGTTTCCGCTCTTGTCCTTGGCCAGCTCGGAGACGTGGATCAACCCCTCGATCCCCTCCTCCAGCTCCAGGAACACCCCGAAGTCCGTGATGTTGGTGATCCGCCCGGTGATCTTGGTTCCCGGCCGATACTTATCCGGCACCTCGTCCCAGGGGTCCGTGGCCAGCTGTTTGATCCCCAGGGAGAAACGCTCGTTCGCCTTGTCGATGTTGAGGACGACGGCCTGCACCTCCTGCCCTTTCTTGTACAGCTCCGAGGGGTGCTTGATACGCTTGGTCCAGGAGATGTCGCTGATGTGCACCAGCCCGTCGATGCCTTCGTCGATGCCGATGAACACGCCGAAGTCGGTGATGTTCTTGATCTTGCCTTCGATGGTCGTTCCCACCGGGTACTTCTCTCCGATGACCTCCCAGGGGTTGGCCTCCGTCTGCTTCAGTCCGAGCGAAATGCGTTTGCTCTGGGTGTCGATGTTCAGGACCATGGCCTCGACCTCGTCCCCCACCTTGACCACCTGGGAGGGGTGCCGGATCTTGCGGGTCCAGCTCATCTCCGAGATGTGAATCAGCCCCTCGATTCCCTGCTCCACCTCCACAAAGGCCCCGTAGTCGGCCAAGCTCACGACCCGGCCGTGGATTCGGGTCCCCACCGGGTACTTCTGGTCGGCCTCGGTCCAGGGAGACCTTTTCCGTCTCCGGATCGAAGTTGAGCACCTTCACCTGAATGGGGTCACCGATCTTGTACATCTCCGAGGGGTGGCCCACCCGGCCCCAGGACATGTCGGTGATGTGCAGCAGTCCGTCGATGCCGCCGAGGTCCACGAACAGGCCGTAGTCCGTGATGTTCTTCACCACACCGTCGAGAACCGCGCCTTCCTCGAGGATCTTCAAGGTCTCTTTCTTCTGCGCCGCCCTCTTTTCCTCGAGGATGGCGCGCCTGGAAAGGACGATGTTTCCCCGGCGCCGATTGTACTTCAGGATCTTGAAATCGTGGGCCGTGTTGATGAGGGCGTCGAAGTCCCGGACGGGCTTCAGGTCGATCTGGGATCCGGGAAGGAAGGCCTGAAGCCCGATGTCCACGGACATGCCCCCCTTGATCCTGGAGACGATCCGGCCCTGAATGATCCCGTCGCTCTTGTAGATGTCCCGGATGTGGTCCCACACCTTGATCTT
>CAYYVD010000154.1:0-11157 GCA_964475045.1 uncultured Desulfobacterales bacterium
GGGCAAGCCTCCATGATACACGCTTTCCGCATGGCAAGTCACGTGTCAATGGTGCCGGCCTTCAAGGCCGGGTCTGTTGTCCAGAAAGGACAGCGGATCCGTCATCCCGGATTTCAGCCGGTCCCAGCTCTCTACGAGGGAAGATGATCTCGACCAGGACTCGTGCCCCCCCTGAATGTCTACATAGCACGGGACCTGAAAGGGATGGATGACGAACGTGTGGAATCGGCCCTGAAGGAGATGACGGCTCCGGGGCCTCCACAGGTGGTCTCAGGTCATGAGGGGATGAGGCCGGCTGCCGGAGATGTCCCTTGATACTGAAAGCCAAACCCGGACAAATTTCTTTCCGGTTTGATCTGGAATCGGGAAACATTACGACCGGGTTTCGTCCGCGGGCGGGCTCGGGGAGGTAATCCCTCAAAAGCAGAAGCGCCTGCTCAAACCCTTTTCTTAGCTCATCCCTCATTGTCGCCTACACCTCGATCATATTCTGCAGCCTCTTTTCATAGAGGTGCTCTGCCTGCTCTCGTCCCCTGAGCGGGTAGTGGTAAAGGTCGAGTAGAGTTGGAGGTCCGAGACTATCCACAGGTCTTTCCCAAAAGCGATTTGGCAGCAAAATAGGAGGTCGATCGAGAAAGCCGCCGCTGTTCGCCGGCGGATGACGAAATTTTTCCCTTGACAGACGTTTTGGCCTGTGGAATTCTGCAACAGAAAGTGCCAATCTAGTTATCTCGCAACAGAAGTCACGGCTGGCCGTTTCTTTCGGCCTGCAAGGTCGTTGTTTCCGCTGAATACCCCCGGCAATTTCTCACCCTCAAAACCGGACCGGCCCTGCAGGTAATACTGGAATCACCAATAAAATCAAAGAAACACACGCATATCACCCAAATGAGTAGTTGTTCGGCGGAATTCAGGTAGTGAAACTGGCCGCTAGTCTGCCGAGATCATCCGGGGCGGTTCGAGACGGTCGGTTGAAGGAGCGGAACAATCTGCCCGCCGAGTGGACCATTGCTGAAAAGATGGTTGTCGGATCACCGGCCTCCAGTACCTCTAGCATCTGGCCCTGATGGTTGAGCCACCCGGAACGGGGCATAACCTAAGAGCATTTTTCGAAGACTTTGACTGTAGTGAAAAGGTATTTTTAAATGTTCGAATTGCACTCTATCGAGAGTCCTGATGATATTATCCGCGCCGTTGCCGACAATGTGGATCGTCTGGTTGCGCTGGACCTCCCCTTTCGGGGCGTGGCCTGGCGGTTGTATCGCGACGCCCGGGCCAAGGTTGACGCCCCCCTTTCCTATCTGGCCGCCTCCGCTTTGTTCCAGGCTCTGGAGCCCGGTGACGTGGTGCTCATCAACACGGGTTGGCCGGACCGCCCGCATATCAATCCATCCATTGCCGAAACGGACGGCCCGCCTGGCGCTGCGGCGCTTGGCTTGGCCTTGCACAAGGCCGTCGGCGCGGTCCCGGTTTTTTTGGTGGAGGAGGTATTGACGCCGGCCATGGTCACGGTCGGCGCGGCGGCGGGCTTCAAGATGCTCTCCCCTTCCCAGGCCGTGGCCGCGTCTTCGTCGCGGGCACCCCTTCACGCGGCGGCGGCGTTGGGATTTCCGGCGGACGTGGACGAGGCCGAGCGTTACTCCGCGTCCTTACTCGAGGAGTTGCCTGTCAAGGCGGCGATTGCGGTGGAAAAGGGGGGAATGAACGAGAAGGGAGTTATCCATACCAGTCGTGGAGACAACACTACAGCCCCGCTGGCCAAGGCGGATTTCCTGATGCGGGCGGCCATTCGGGCCGGCTTGCCCACGGTGGGCATCGGCGACGGCGGCAACGAAATCGGCATGGGTGTGATTGCCGACGAACTGAAAGCGTGGCTCCCCTACGGTGTCGAGTGCCGCTGCGGCTGCGGTTCGGGCATCGTGCCGGCGACCAAGACCGACCACCTGGTGGCGGCCGCCGTTTCCAACTGGGGGGCGTACGGCCTCTGCGCGGTTCTGGCCCTGCTGGCGGGCCGAAGCGAGGTGATGCAGGGTCCCGAATTGGAGAAGCGAATCCTGGAGGCCACAGTTTCTGCGGGACTGATCGACGGCGGATCGGGGTATGTCAGCGGCGGGGCCGACGCCTTGCCGGGGTGCGTCCATGAGGCGGTCGTGACCATGCTGGGTGAACTCGTGGACAAGGGGCTGGCCCAACTGGGGAAGCAAGGATAACTCGACATGGACCTGCTCCATACTCTTGGGCAACTGGTCATCAACGGCATACTTCAAGGCGGCGTGTATGCGGTCATGGCCTCGGGTCTGGCCCTGGTATTCGGTGTGCTCCGCGTACTGCAGATTTCCCACACCGTGATGATCATCCTGGGATGCTACCTCAGCTACACCCTTTCCAGCGGTTTCGGCTGGGACCCTTTCCTGGCCCTCCTCATCACCGCGCCGCTGATGTTCGGGGTGGGGGCTTTTTTGTACCGCTTCATTGTGGCCCCACTCCAGAACGCGCCGCCAGTGGCGGTGCTTCTGGCCTTCTTCGGTGTGATTATGATCGTTGAAAACGCGGTCGGGTTGATCTGGTCTACCAATTACACCGCCATCCGGTCGATGTCTCAGGGCAAGAGCGTGCTGCTCTGGGGCGTTTCGCTTCCTCTGTCTAAGGTGCTGGCTTTCGGGGCGGCGGTTATGGTGATGAGCGGGCTGTTCCTTTTTCTGAAAAATACCGAGACCGGGCGGGCCATCCGCGCAGTGAGCCAGGACCGGCGGACGGCCCAGGTACTGGGCGTGGACCTGGGGCGGGTGTTCGTCATCGTATTCGGGATATCCACGGTGCTGGCGGCGGTGGGCGGCTCGCTTATGGGTGTGATGTATTCATTCTACCCATCCCTGCACTGGCAATGGCTTGGGGTGGTGTTCAGCGTGGTGGTCCTGGGGGGTCTGGGAAGCGTCAGCGGGGCCAGCCTGGCGGCCATCATCATCGGAACCGCGGAATCCCTGGCCGCCTATTATCTGGGTTCACAGTGGGGGCCGTTCATGGCCTTCGCCATTTTGGTCGTTACTCTGGTGCTGCGCCCCCATGGTTTGTTTGGGGAAAAGGGGGCGCGGTTATGATGGGTATCATGCCCACCGGCAAGTCCCGGGCTGCGATCTGGCTGGTACTGGCGGCCGCTCTGCTCCTCGTGCCCCTCTTCATCCAGAACAGGTACATCCTGCATGTGTTCATCATGGTTTTCGTGTACGTCACTTTGGTGGAATCATGGAACCTGCCTGGCGGATACACGGGGTACACGTCTTTCGGCCATGTCCTCTTTTTCGGCACGGGCGGGTACTGCACCGCCGTCCTGGTCACGTATTATCAGGTGCCCGCCCTGGTCACGTATCTTCTGGCCGGGCTGGTCGGTTCGTTGTTGGCCCTGGTCTTCGGTTATGTGTCCTTGCGCTTGCGAGGGCGTTACTTTGCCATCGCCACGCTGGCCTTGGCCACCATCGGTCGGTACATTTTTTTGAACGTGGACTATTTCGGCGGCGCGGAAGGGCTTCTGCTGCCGCTGGTCCCCTTTCCGCCGCGAATCGCCAAGATACCCTTTTACTACGGGTCCCTCGGCGTGGCGGTGTTGTGCATTTTGACGATTTATTTCATCACCCGGACCCGCTTCGGTCTGGGGCTCACGGCCATTCGCGAAAACGAGGAAAAAGCGGCCGGATCGGGCATCGACACCAAAAAACACAAGATCATCGCCTTCATCGTCTCGGCCTTTTTCCCCGGGGTGATCGGCGGGGTTTTCGCCAGCTACCTAGAGTACGTGAACCCGGATTCCTCCTTTAACATCCTCTATTCGGCCAACATGCTGCTTATGGCCATTTTGGGCGGCTTGGGAACCCTCACCGGTCCCATTCTGGGAGCGGCCATCGTGGTGGTTCTGTCCGAGTTCCTCAGCACTGTGGTCGGCCACCAGGGAAGGCTCATCTTGTTCGGGTTGGTCCTGACGCTGCTGTCGATTCATCTGCCTGACGGCCTGATGTCTCTTCTGCGACCCAAACCGCGCCGGAGCGTCGATCATGAGGAAGAAGAGGTGGATGAGGAACCGGCTTTCTGCATGGAGAGGAAATCCCATGAGTTTTAGGCTGGCCGAGGTGGAAAAGAGTTTCGGCGGGGTCAAGGCCTTGGACGGCGTGACTGGCGAGTTTCCCTCGGGAACCATTGTGGGTCTAATCGGCCCGAACGGTTCGGGCAAGACCACATTATTCAATCTGATCACCGGTTTTCTCCCTGCGGACGGTGGGGGCATCTGGTTCAGGGACCGGCGTCTAGACAACTTGGAGCCGCATCGGATCGTGGAGCTGGGCATTATCCGGACCTTTCAGACCACGCGGGTATTTCCCCGTCTGACCCTGCTGGAGAACCTGCTGGTGCCGACCCGGCGAAACACGCTGAGGCACATTTTTTCGAGCCCGCGCGAGAAGCGGCATGTGGAGAAGGCCGAGTGGTTGCTGGAATCCATCGGGCTGTACGCTTATCGCGACGAACCGGCCGCTTGTCTTTCCTACGGCCAAAGCAAGCTTTTGGAACTGGCCCTCTCTTTTGCCGCGGATGCTGAAACGGTTCTGCTGGACGAACCTTCGGCCGGGATCAACCCCACCCTCCAGGAAAAGATCAACCGGTGGATTGTCGAGGAGAATCGGGAGGGCAAGGAATTTCTGATTATCGAGCACAACATGGAACTGGTTATGAACGTCTGCCGGCATGTGGCGGTGATGCACAACGGTCGCATGCTGGCCCAGGGTACGCCCAAGGAGATCCAGGAAAACGACCGAGTATTGGAGGCCTATCTTGGCGACTGAACTGCTGCGCCTGGACCAGGTGGCCGCGTCGTATCAGCGGGGCGTGAAGATCCTTCATTCCATCAGCCTGGAAGTACCCCGCGACGCCATCATCTGCCTCATCGGCCCCAACGGGGCTGGGAAATCCACGGTGCTCAATGCCATCATGGGATTGTGCCAGGTGGAGAGTGGCAGCATCACCTTTGACGGCCGGGAGCTGTCCACGATGAAGACCCACGAAATCATGCGCTTGGGCATATCCTTCGTTCCTCAAGGCCGGACGGTGTTCCCGAGCATGACCGTCTGGGAAAACCTGCGCATGGGCGGATACATCCTGAAGGATAAGGACAAGGTGGAGGAACGCATCGGGGAGGTCTTCGAGATGTTTCCCATTCTTCACGAATACCGTCATAACAAGGCCTATGCACTTTCCGGCGGCGAACAGCAAATGCTGGAAATGGGACGGGTGTTGATCCTGAACCCCCACATCATGCTGGTGGACGAGCCGTCGATCGGCCTGGCTCCCAAGGTTCGCCGATTGGTTTTCGATAAAATCAAGAAACTTAACCGAGAAAAAGGTATCGGCATTCTCATGGTGGAGCAGAATGCGGTGCAGGGCTTGGAAGCCTCGGATGAAGGCTATGTTTTGGACATGGGCCGGGTGCGTTTCCGCGGCTCCGGAGTGGAGTTGTTAGGTGACGAGCGTATCCGGCGTCTTTACCTGGGAGGGGGAAAGGGCGCCCGTCCCGACCCTTCCGTAGAAAGGAGGGCACAATGATGATCAGGTATCCTGGAATCGCACTGATGCTACTCGTGGCGGTCGCCTTTGTCATGGGGCCGCCGGGAATCGCGGCGGCCGAAGAACCGATCAAAATCGGCTGCACCATCAGTCAGTCGGGTCGTTATGCCGACTCGGGCTCCTACTACAAGGAGGCCTATTTGATGTGGCAGGACGACGTGAATGAAGCGGGCGGACTCCTGGGCCGGCCGGTGGAACTCATCATCAGGGATGACGAGAGTTCGGCGGAGAAGGCGGTCGGCCAGTACGAGCGAATGATCTCCGGGGAAAACGTGGACCTGCTGCTGGGACCGTACACCTCGACCATCGTCTACCCGGTGTCCCGGGTGGCCGATAAATACGAGATGGTCCTGCTTCAGGGCGGCGGGACGGCCCGGAAGATTTTCGACGCCGGCTTCAATTACATGTTCCTCACCCTGCCAGGTTTTTCTGAACAGCACTCAATCGGCTTTTTCCAGTATCTCAACACGCTGCCCAAAGAAGAACGGCCAACAAAGGCCGCGGTGATCTACGGCGACAAATCCGCTTCCATCGCCAACGCCAACGGCCATAAGGCCCGGTGCGAGGAAAACGGCATCGAAATCATTATTGACGAAAAGTATCCCCCGGACGCCACAAACCTGACCCCGGTGCTCAGCAAAGCCAAGAACGAAGGCGCCGATCTTCTCATGGCCGGCACTTACTTTCCGGACGCCGTGCTGATCGCCCGGACCATCGCAGAACTCAATTATCAACCCAAGTTTGTCCTGCTTACCGCCGGGGTTTCCGATCCCAAATTCGGTGAGGCCCTGGGAGATATCTCCGACCGGATCATGGGCACGGCCTGGTGGCACGAGTCGGTCAGCTTCGCCTCCGATTGGACGGCCCGGTACAAAGAGCGTTTCGACCGCACCCCGGACTACCACGCCTCCGGAGCCTACGCCGCCGCCCAGATACTCGAGCAGGCTGTCAAGGCCACAGGTTCCCTGAACAATACCGAACTGAGGGACTATATCCGTTCTCACTCGTTCGATACCGTCATTGCCCAGGGATTGAATTTCGACCAAAAGGGAGCGCCCAGTTATTCAATGGTGACGCTCCAGTGGCTGGACGGCAACCTCGAGGTGGTATGGCCTTCCAAGGCCCAGACGGCCAAAGCGGTCCCTTACTATCAATAATCCCGAACCACGCCTGGCGCCGGGGAATTCCGATGTCGACTGCGAAACGTTCGCGGAGGTACGAAAGCCAAAATGGATTCCCCTTCCTCCGACAGCGGACCCGGCGCCGGGTGCTTTGAGCCACCTACGATTTGTTCACCCTGAGGCCAAGTAGATAAACGCAAGGCAGGGGGCTGAACCGTACAGACCTTAGAGGATGTGAAAATGGCAAACAAAACGACACTGCGTTTTCTGTGTCCCAACGGACATCTTGGGTTCGCGCCCATCAAAAAGGACAGCTTTCACCTGGGCGTGGCCACCAAGCCCGATTTCATCCTGGCCGATTCCGGCAGCGACGATATCGGTCCCGGACCTTTGGGGACGGACACTTCGGCCAGTCCCCTGGAATGGCAGCGCCACGACCTGGAGCTGATGCTGCTGGCGTCCCGGGAACTCGGGGTGCCCATGATTATCGGTTCCGCCGGGGATACCGGCACGAACAGCCGGGTGGACCTTTACGTCGGGATCATCAAGGAGTTGGCAGAGAAACATCACCTGGCCCCTTTCAAACTGGGATATTTTTATTCCGAAATCGACAAGGAGGATCTGCGGCGCCGGATGCGCGGCGGCGCGGTCATCGAGGGTCTGGACAACCGCCCCCCCCTATCCGAGGAGGAACTGGAGGCCACGAACCGGATCGTGGCCATGGCTGGGGCTCATCCGTACATGAAGCTCCTCGACATGGGGGCGGATGTCATCATCGGCGGCCGGAGCAGTGACTGCGTGGTTTTCGCAGGGCCGGCCATCCATGCCGGGTTTCCGGAAAACCACTCCTATTACCTTGGCAAGGTTCTCGAGTGCGCCTCGTTCTGCGCCGAGCCTTATGCCGGCAAGGAGACGGTCATCGGCGAAATTTCCATGGAGGACGTCAAGGTCACGGCCATGCATCCCCAGCAGCGGTGCACGGTGGCCTCGGTGGCGGGGCACGCCATGTACGAACGGTCCAACCCGTTTTATGAATACGTGGCCGGCGGCCGGCTGGACATGACCGACTGCCTGTACGAACAGCTGGACGAGAAGACCACCCGCATCACCGGGGCCGTATTCGAGCCAGCCGAACGGGTCCGGGTGAAACTGGAGGGCGCGGGCAAGGTCGGCGAGCGCTACGTCGGCCTAGCCGGAATCCGGGACCCATACACCATCGCTCATGTGGACGAGGTGATCGCCTGGGCCCGGGAGCAGGTCACGGAGAGGTTCGGTGAAAACGGATATGAACTGTATTACAACGTTTTCGGTCGCGACGGTGTGATGGGGGCGCTGGAACCCTTGCGGGACGGAGGAAGCGGACACGAACTTTGCGTGGTGGTCCAGGGCGTGGCCCCGACCCGGGAGATGGCCGAGGAAGTCTGCATGACAGGAACCCGTCAGATGTTTTACGCGCGGTTGCCTCAGGTGAAAGGCACGGCCGGGGGGGTGTCATTCATTGTGGACGAGGTTCTACCGGCCAGCCCCGCCTTCCGGTGGACACTGAACCACACCTTGGGCGTGGACGACCCCATGGAGCTCTTCCCGACCCATATCGTCGAGGTCGGCGTTTGAGAATGGAGAAGACAATGGCGACAGCAAAACTATCCGAACTGGCCAAGACCATCCGTTCGAAGAACGCGGGGGTGGACAAGATCACCTTCGATATCATTTTTTTAGAGAAGGCGCTATACGAAAAAGTCCGTGACAGCGGCGTCCTGACCCGGGAGTCGGTGGCGCGGCTTTATGGGATCGTACCTGACCGGATATCGGATTTCGTCGCTTTCGACCCGGCGGCTGCCATCAAGTTCACGATCTATCGCACCCGGCCGAGTGGGAGCCCGGGTGACGGCGATATATTTGGGGCCCAGCAGTACGCCCCCTTGTTGGACCTGGAGGTTCCCATGTAAACCGACGTCGGATCGAAATCGCCGGGAGGTTGCCCAAATCTTGTCCCCTCAGAACGATTTCCAGGAATGGATCGACACGAAAGCGGAAGAGCTCACGCCCAGCGAGATGAGGCTCGCTGCTCATCTGCGCGAGAACATGGAGCAATGGTCGTTTGAACCCGCTTCCCAACTGGGCGTGAGGCTGGAAGTGCACCGATCGACCATTGTGCGGTTCGCCCAGCGTTTGGGCATGGCCGGATTTCCGGAACTGCAAACGGCAGTCCGTCAGACACTGTTAAAATCCATTTCACCGGCCTCGGAATTGGCCCTGACCATGTTCGACGACGAGCGACCGGACTTGGCTCGGCTGATTTACGAAAGGGAGCTGACGAATCTCCGCGAAACCTATCGCCACCTGGACCCGGACGCCCTGACCCGGACAGCGGAGGGCCTGGCGGGGGCCCGGCGTGTGGTGACCTTCGGACGCAGGTTCTCCTATCCCATCGCCCATTACCTGAGTCTGGCGCTAAAAACCATGCGCAGCGGAGTCCGCCTGGCTCCCGATCCGGGCGGTTCTTCGATCGATCTTCTATACGACTTGGGTCCCGAGGACTTCGCCCTGGCGGTTTCGCTACGGCGCTATTCGCCCGAGGTGCAAAAGACGCTGAAATTCCTCAGCCACGCCAAAACCCCGTACTGCCTGCTGACCGACGTGAGTCCCATCGCCCACCAGGGGGAGAAAATCCAAGTGATCCAGGCTCACATCGGGGGAGCCAGCGTCCTGGAATCCTACACGGCTCTCGTCAGCGTCTGCCACACCTTGCTGGCAATGGTTTATCACGCGATACCCGACAGCCAGAAGCGCCTCCGACAGGCCGAACGAGCTTGGCGGGATTACAATAAGGTCAAATAAAAGGGTCGTGGTCCCTCAGTTCAGCACTGGTTTTGAACCGACGTTTTGCCCATGCCATAGGTGTTTAGACCGTTTCAGTGTCAACCAATAATGACGTTTTGCGGCCGCTCACTCCTCTTCTGGTCCCCAGCACCATCGACTTGCCTTGCACATAACCCGTGGCTGATAGAGCCGCCATATTCTGTTATGTTAATCGGTGACAGGCATCGCTTCATGAAATACGAAACCCATGCTTGTCATTGCTTGCTGAAACCGTGCGGTTTCTCCATCGAGCAACAAAAAACATTCGCCTGTGAAAACGTCAAATATGGTTGACAACGGGGGCTCGCTATGTTATCCTGGCCACCAACTCTATCCGGAGGTGAGCCATGGGCGAGGACCCGAAAACCAAGTTCCTTCGAAAAGAGGGCCTTATCAATCCGAAGCCGGAACGAGTGACCCATTCCCTGTTCCAAACTCATGAGTTCTTCGACCCGCTCGATCTTCCCCAGGTCCGATATGAGATGCTTCGGGCCGCTCGCGTCGAGCACTCGACCGTCAGCGATGCCTGCAAGCGGTTCGGTTTCTCCAGGGAATATTTCTATCGGTTGGAGCGCGACTTCATGGCGCATGGCTATGCCGGCCTGATGGGCTCGTCTCGAGGCCGCAGGCCATTGATCGCCCTCAACCAGGATCTGGTGAACTTCATCATTCATCGCAAGATGACCGACCCCAGCCTTACCGGGGAGGACCTCCGCAAGGAGATCAAAACCGCTTATCGAGTGGAATGCTCGCGACGAACCGTCGAGAGAATCATCGAGAAGCTGGGACTCGGAAAAAGGGGGGTCCGCACCTCCTCGTCTTGACCGTGGACTCGTACCAACAGGCACACCACACATTCCTTGAACCGCAGGACCGTTTTCAGTCACTTTATGAACGGGCCCGTCGGGCCGTGGCTGATCTGTTGAGCACGGTGCCAAAAACCTCCCAAACTCCCTTTTGTGTCCCCTTCCCTCTCTCTCATGCTCTTGGCCAGGGGAGCCATCGGTACGCCTTGCTCGTTGAGGCAGGCTTTGGCTTCCCGCACCAGGGTACTCAATCGGGACGAGGCGGCATGGTGGCGAAGACGATTTCGCAGGGTGCGGTAAGCCGGGTCCAGGTAGTCGTTACCCAGATCCCGGAGGAAATGAAAGTGGCAGATGAAATCAGGGGTCCGGGGGAAGACCTCGCGCACAGCCTTACACAGGCCCCTGCCCATGTCATGCACACAGGCCGCAGGGGTCCCATAGGTCTCCTGAAGGTCTCGCAGAAAAGGAATCAGGAGAGAGGAGCGCTCAGCGGGCACCTTGACATTGGCCAAGACGATCTGACTCAGTCCGTCAAGCCCGGTCATCAAGGCTTGGCCGTCTCCTCCATGCAGGGCGTCGAGGTGCAACACATAGCCGCCGGCCCGGCTCATGTGGCCTCGGATGCGTGGGGTGGCCTGCCGATGAGCCACGGCAAGAAAGGAGATGAACTTGCGCCCCAGATAATCGATCTCGGAAGCACTCACGGAAACACTTCGTTCGAGCAGTTCCCGGCGGACCTCTTGGGTGTTGCGGTGGCGGAG
>CAYYVD010000155.1:0-11123 GCA_964475045.1 uncultured Desulfobacterales bacterium
CTTTCTCAGCCAGACCTCCGCCTGTGCCCGGTGCGGGGTGAGCCTTCCAGAGCTCACACCCCAGATGTTCTCCTTCAACAACCCCAAGGGGGCCTGCCCGGTCTGCTCCGGGCTCGGGACCCGGCGGGAGTTCGACCCGGCGCTCCTGGTCCCCGACCCGTCCCGGTCCCTTCGAGAGGGGGCCCTGGCGCCCTGGGCCAAGCGCCGGTCCCCGTACTTTCAGCAGATGGTGGACGCGGTCTGCGAGCACTACGGTGCGGACCCCTTCGTCCCGTTCCAGGACCTCCCCGCCGAGGTCCGAGGCGTGTTCCTGCACGGATCGGGGACGGAGGTCATTCACTTCCAGTACCACGCCGAAGGACGAAAGCACACCTACGACCGGCCCTTCGAGGGCCTGATCCCCAACCTGGAGCGCCGGTATCGGGAGACCGACTCCGAGACCATTCGGGAGGAGTTGGAGCAGTACATGAGCCGGGGACCCTGTCCCGCCTGCCACGGCGCCCGGCTGGCCCCGGCCGGACGGGCCGTGCGCGTGGGCGGCAAGGGCATCCACGAGGTGGCCGCCCTGTCCGTGCTGGACGCCCTCGGGTTCTTCTCCGGCCTGTCCCTGCCCCCGGAAAAGGCCCGCATCGCCGAGCGCGTGCTGCGGGAGATTCTGGAGCGTCTCGGCTTCCTTCACAGCGTGGGCCTCGACTACCTCACCTTGGACCGCGCCTCGGCCACCCTGTCGGGGGGAGAGGACCAGCGCATTCGGCTGGCCACCCAGATCGGCTCCGGCCTCGCCGGCGTGCTGTACGTGCTGGACGAGCCCAGCATCGGCCTGCATCAGCGCGACAACCTCCGGCTTCTGGACAACCTCCGGCGCCTCAAGGACCTGGGAAACACCGTGGTGGTGGTCGAGCACGACGCGGAGACCATTCTGGCCGCGGATCACGTCATCGACATGGGGCCGGGTGCGGGTCTGCAGGGAGGGGAGGTGGTCTTCGAGGGACCGCCGACAAAGCTGGTGAAGGACCGCCACTCCCTGACCGGCCGTTACCTCAGCGGCGAGCGATCCATACCGGTGCCTGCAAAACGCCGGGAGACCCGGGGCAAGCGGATGGTCATTCGAGGGGCGCGGCAGAACAACCTGAAGGACATCACCGTGGAGATCCCCATGGGGGCCTTCACCTGCGTCACCGGGGTCTCGGGCTCGGGCAAGAGCAGCCTGATCAACGAGATTCTTTACCCCGCCCTGCTCCGGCGACTCCACCGGTCCAACATCCCCCCGGGGGAGGTGCGCGAGATCGAGAACGCCTTTCTCGTGGACAAGGTCATCAACATCGACCAGAGCCCCATCGGACGGACGCCGAGGTCCAACCCGGCCACGTACACGGGCGTGTTCACCCCGATTCGGGAGCTCTTCGCCATGCTGCCCGAGTCGCGCATCCGCGGGTACCGTCCCGGGCGATTCAGCTTCAATGTGCGTGGCGGACGCTGTGAGTCCTGCCGGGGAGACGGGGTCATCAAGATCGAGATGCACTTCCTCCCGGACGTGTACGTAACCTGCGAGGACTGCCGGGGCCTTCGGTTCAACCGCGACACCCTGGACATCCGGTACCGGGGCCGTCACATCGCCGACGTGCTCGACATGACCGTGAACCAGGCCTCCGCCTTTTTCGAGCGCGTTCCGGTCCTGCGCACCAGGCTCGTGTCCCTCGTGGACGTGGGACTCGGGTACATCCGCCTCGGACAGCCGGCCACCACGCTATCGGGCGGTGAGGCCCAGCGGGTGAAGCTCAGCCGCGAGCTGGGAAAGCGCAGCACGGGACACACCCTGTACCTCCTGGACGAGCCCACCACCGGGCTCCACTTTGCGGACGTGCAGAAGCTCCTGGAGGTGCTCGGACACCTCGTGGCCCAAGGCAACACCGTGGTGGTCATCGAGCACAACCTGGAGGTCATCAAGACGGCGGACTTCGTGGTGGACCTGGGTCCGGAGGGCGGAGACCGGGGGGGATATCTCGTGGGCGCCGGGACCCCGGAGGAGATTGCGGGGATCAAGGGGTCCTACACGGGGCGGTTTCTTGCGCCGGAGCTCTTCGGGAACACCGGAGGATGAGACGGCGGCCTA
The DNA here is from genome assembly GCA_964475045.1 of uncultured Desulfobacterales bacterium. Classification (GTDB taxonomy): domain Bacteria; phylum Desulfobacterota; class DSM-4660; order Desulfatiglandales; family HGW-15; genus JAIPEI01. Next base: position 2,114 of record CAYYVD010000155.1, read on the forward strand.
CCGTCCTCTTCGTCGCGCCAGAAAGTAGGCCAGGTTGTCCAGGCTCACCGTCAAGTCCACGTTCTCCACGTGGCAGCACTCCGGGCGCCGGACCTGGAAGGGGGAGAAGTTCAGGATCGCCTTCACGCCCGCCTCGAACAGCTGGTCCGCCACGCCCTGGGCCTGAGGAGCGGGCACCGCAATGATGCCGATGTGCACGCCCTCCACCTGGCAGACCTCCACAATCCGCGAAGCGGACTGAATGGTCAGACCGGAAAGCACCGTCCGGCCGATCTTGTCCGGATCCGCGTCGAATGCGGCCACGAAACGGTGGCATCGCTGGGCGAAGCTGGGATCCTGGGCCAGAGCCATGCCCATGTTTCCCAGGCCCACGATGGCCAGCCGCCACTCGCGGTCCGTTCCCAGAATCCGCCGAATCTCCCGAATGAGATCCCGCACGTCGTAGCCGACCCCCCTCACGCCGAACTCTCCGAAGTAGGACAGGTCCTTGCGGACCTGGGCCGATCGAACACGGCACAGCAGCGCCAGCTTCCGCGACGACACCACCTCGATGCCCTCCTCGAGGAGGCACTCCAGGGGCCTCACGTACAACGCGATGCGTTCGATGGTGGCATTGGGAATTTTCGTCTCACCGGACATCGGCAGGGTCCATGGCGGCTTCGATCACCGGGTGACACGGAGAGGTGATTGTGAAATCGTGCACATTATAGACGAAAAAAATCGGGGGACCGCATGCCGGCCCCCCGAGCTCTGGTCTTAGAACGATTTGACGATGGCGTCCAGCATCGGGGCCAGGTCGGGAATCTTGAAGACCATGATGAAGCAGATGAGCAGGGCGTAGATACACAGGGACTCGATCAGGGCCAGACCGATGATCATGGTGGTCATGATCTTGCCGCCCGCCTCGGGGTTCCTCGCCGTACCCTGGAGTGCTCCGTTGATCGCATGACCCATGCCGAGACCGGTCCCGAATGCGGCCACGCCGATCCCGAACCCACAGGCGATGGCGATCCCGAAGAACGACCACAGGCCTGCCGCAGCCGCTTCGGACGCCATGGCCGAGGACGCCGTCCCCAGCAGCAGCACCGCGGTGAACAAACCAACAGCTCCCTTCTTTGACATGTCAACCTCCTTTGATAATTGATGAATACACGCCTTCTTCCAAGAGCCGGGCCCCCGCGCCTCACAGGGCCGGCTCACCGTTCCTTGGGTCGATCAGTGGGCCTCTTCCATGGCCCCGGCAAAGTACACGATGGCCAGAAGCATGAACACGACGGCCTGAATGAAGCTGACCAGGATGCCGAGAAACAGGATCGGAAGCGGGACCAGGTAGAGCCCGGCCAGCCCGAACAGGATGCCCAGAATCTTTTCCTTGACGAAGATGTTTCCGAAGAGCCGCACGCTGAGGGACATGACCCGTGCGAGGTGGCCGATGCCCTCGATGACAAACATCAGGGGCGCCAGGGCCCAGATGGGACCCAGAAAGTGCTTGATGTACTTGACGCCGTGAAACTTGATGCCGATGGCATGGGTAAGGACGAAGGTGCACAGGGCCATGGACAGCGTGGTGTTCAGGCTGGCGGTGGGGGAGAAGAAGCCGGGCACCAGCCCGATCAGGTTGCACACGAAGATGTAGAGGAAGATCGTGGCGATGAAGGGGAAAAAGGCCTTCCCCTCGGGTCCGGTGATCTCCACCATGAAGTCCTCGAGGCCGCCGATGATCACCTCCAGCACGTTCTGGCCCTTGTTGGGCAGGAGCGTGACCCCCTTGGCGAGCATGGCCAGGCCGATGATCATGATGATCATGATGAACCAGGAGTGGGTCGCCGCCTGGTACTCGTGGGCGAAGTGCCCGAGCCCGATTCCCTTCAGGATCTCGTTGATGAAGAAGTAGTGGTGCTCCATCCCTAGGTCGCCTCCCTGATGTAGATTTTGCAGGCCCGCTTGATCCCGAACCCCACGATGCTGAAGAGCACCGTGGACAGGCCTACGGCGAGTCCCACCGGATTGATCCACCCCCTGCTGATCAACAGGAGCAGGACCACCCCCAGTGCCAGCAGCCGAAGATAGTACTTCACGATCACGGAGGCCTTGCTCGATCGCATGGTGCCGTCACTGGAGAAGGCCCGCCGAATCGTGTGTTGAAGAAGACCGAAATTGGCGATGATGATCAGGCCTCCCAGGATGATCCCCAGGGTCGACGCCCCGTCCAGGACGAGGGCGCTCACCAGGGAGAGAACCAGGAGGGTGATCCAGTTCAGCAGCCGGATCTCCCGGTAGGCGGCCTTCCAGTCCAGATCGATCGCCATGAATTGTCGTTCCCTTGTTCCTCTGATGCGGGTTCACTGCATGCGCTGCCCGCGTTTGTACATGACGTACAGGTTTCGAAACGCCGCTGCGATGCCGAAGCTCAGGAACACGAAGAACAGCCACGGTGTGGTGCCGAACTTTCCGTCCAGGTAATACCCGAGCAGGGCGCCGATGCCGATGGAAAAGGCCATGGCCAGACCCACGGTACTGAGGTACCCCAGGGTCCTGAACATTTTTTTGGTGTCCTCTTCCATAAGCCCAGCGCTCGAAAACCGGCTAGTCTCTAACACAGGACTTTTCGCAAAGTCAACCTATTTCTGCTCGTTTGCGAGCCCTTGCAACGCCCGTGCAGCGCAGTCCAGCGTGTGCTCGATCACCTCCCCGGTGTGGGCCGTGGACACGAAAGCGGCCTCGAAGGGGGAGGGGGCCAGGTAGATTCCCTGCTCCAGCATGCGCGTGTAATAGGCCCGGAACCGGGCCGCGTCGCTCGCCGCGGCCGAGGCGAAGTCCGTGACCGGCCCCTCGGTGAAAAACACGGAGCCCAGAGAGCCGACGCGGTTCAGCGCCACGGGGACCCCGGCCGCCTGCGCCTTCTGCTCCAGCCCTTCAAACAGGGTCCGCCCCAGGTTTTCGAGGGCGTCGTACACACCCTCCTTCCTCAGGGCGCTCAGGGTGGCCAGCCCTGCAGCCATGGCCAGGGGGTTGCCGGACAAGGTCCCCGCCTGGTAGATGTCCCCTCGAGGAGCCATGCGCTCCATCAGGTCCTTCCTGCCGCCGTAAGCCCCCACAGGCAGTCCCCCTCCGATGATCTTGCCCATGCAGGTGAGGTCGGGCAGGACCCCGTAGCAGGCCTGGGCGCCCCCGGGGGCCACGCGAAAGCCGCTGATGACCTCGTCGAAGATGAGGAGGCTTCCGTGGCTCTCGGTGATCCGCCTCAACCCCTCGAGAAAGGCCTTGCCCTGGGGGATGACGCCGGCGTTTGCGGGAATCGGCTCCACGATCACGGCGGCGATCTCCCCTGCGTGCCGCTCGAAGGCGGTCTCCACCGCCTCCAGGTCGTTCAGGGGCAACGCGACGGTGTGGGCGGCGATTCCGGCGGGCACGCCCGGGGAGCCGGGAATGCCCAGGGTGGCGACCCCCGACCCGGCCGAGACCAGCAGGCTGTCGGCATGGCCGTGATAACAGCCTTCGAACTTGACGATCTTGTCCCTTCCCGTCACCCCCCGCGCCAGCCGAACGGCGCTCATGGCGGCCTCGGTCCCGGAGTTCACCATGCGCACCATGTCCACGGACGGCACCATGTCCACGATGGTCCGGGCCAGCCGGTTCTCCAGCTCCGTCGGGGCCCCGTAGCTGGTTCCCTTGGGAAGCTGCTCCTCCAGGGCCCGAAGCACGTCCGGGTGCCCGTGGCCCAGGATCATGGGGCCCCAGGAGCAGACGTAGTCCACGTAACGCCGGCCGTCCGCGTCCCACAGGTGGCATCCCTCGGCCCGCTCAATGAAGGGCGGATCCAGGCCCACCGGCTTCCCGGCCCGGACCGGGCTGTTCACCCCTCCGGGAATCAGCTGGAGGGCCTGATCGAACAGCTCCTTGCTCCTGCTGGACATCGAAAAAGCTCCCTTCGCTTCAAGAGGAGAATGGGGTCACATCTTGATTTGTGAATTGGGCAAAGACGCTTGACTCGACGTCATGGCCCCAGATCACAATTCACAAATCAAGATGTGACCCCATATTCCCCCGTCTAAAAATAGGACATGCTCGTCTTCTTGAACTCCCGCTCGCTGAAGAGCAGCGCGTAGGACGCCACGCCGGTCTCCAGGGACATCCGCTCGGCGATGCGCCGACACGCCTCCCGGCTCTCCCCGTGGATCATGGTGTAGAGGTTGTACCGCCAGTCCCGCTGCGGCCGGCGCTGATAGCAGTGGGTCACCTCCCGAAACCCGGCCATGGTCTCGCCCACGGCCTCGATCCGCTCCTCGGGCACGAGCCAGGCCACCATGGCGTTGGAGTTGAACCCCGCCTCCTGGTGTCTGAGGGTGGCCCCGAAGCGGCGGATCACGCCCCGTTCCTCGAGGGAACGGATGCGATCGAGCAAGGCCTCCTCGCTCATCCCGGCCCGCTCGGCCAGCTCGGCGAAGGGTTTCGCGCGGAGGGGCAGGTCCCCCTGGATCAGGCCGATGATCTTCTTGTCCGTGTCGTCGATCACTGTGCGCACTCGCCACATCAGGTATTCCAGGGCCCGCCGGGCCGCCGCTTCGTTTCATCCAATAACACGCCTCCGGGGTTGTCAAGGATGAAAGGGGCGGTGGTCGGGAGTGCTTGCAAAGCGGCCGAAAATCGGATATCTTGCCTTCCGATGACGAGCGGGCGCCGGGGATCGGGTTTCTCCCGCAGGCCTTCGAGGACACAGGAGGCAGAGGAAGGACGTGATTCCAGGCTTTGACGAGATCATCGAGCACCGGATCCAGGAGGCCGCGGCCAACGGGGACTTCGACAATCTCCCCGGGCGCGGAAAGCCGCTCCGGCTCGAGGACGACAGCCACATTCCGGAGGATCTTCGCATGGCGTACAAGGTCCTGAAAAACGCCAACTGCCTTCCGCCGGAGGTGGAGCTCAGAAGGGACATCCGCCACATGAAGGACATGCTCGACGACATTCCGGACGAGGCGGAAAAAGTGCGTCAGATCCAGAGAATCAACTACAAGATCATGAAGCTGAACACCATGGGTCGGGGGTCACCGCTGTTCGAGGAGCACGAGGTCTACTACAAGAAGGTGGTGGACAGGCTGGGATCCAAGTGACGAACTGACCGACTTCCGGAACGCTCGGCAGGAGATGCCCATGGACATGAAGCGGGACTACTACGAGGACGTGCAGCTGTTCGGCTCGGGGGTCGTCGTCTTCTGGTTCATCCTGCTGCTGCTCTTTCTGGCCGTTCTGCCCTTTCTCTTCAAGAACTACTACGTCTACCTGGCCAACTACATGGTCATCAACGTGATCGTGGCCGTCGGGCTCAACCTGCTCGTGGGATACACGGGACAGGTCTCCCTGGGGCATGCCGGATTCTTCGCCATCGGGGCTTACGGCACGATCATCTTCATGTCCGAGCTTCACCTGCCCTTCCTGCTGGCCCTGCCTGCGGCCGCCCTGACCGCGGCGCTCTTCGGGTTCCTGCTCGGCCTGCCGGCCCTGCGGCTGGAGGGGCCCTACCTCGCCATCGCCACCCTGGGGTTCGGGCTCACCATCACCAAGGTCATCGGGCGCATCGAGCTGTTCGGCGGCCGTCAGGGCCTCCACACCCCGGAGCTCGTCATCGGACCCTGGCACCTGGACACGGACCGTGACTTCTACTACCTGGCGGTCACCCTGACGGTGCTCCTGACCCTGGCCGCGCGCAACCTCATCAAAACCAAGGTGGGTCGGGCCTTCATCGCCATACGGGATGCGGACATCGCAGCCGAGTCCATGGGCGTTCACCTGACCTACTACAAGACCCTGGCCTTCGCCGTAAGCGCCTTCTACACCGGCATCGCCGGAGGGCTTTACGCCTTCGTGCTCCGCTTCATCGAGCCCGAGGTGTTCACCCTGATGATGTCGATCCTGTTCCTGGCCATGGTCGTGGTGGGCGGGCTGGGCTCCATCTTCGGCTCCATCGCCGGGGCCTGTCTGCTCAGCTGGCTCGACCTCCGGCTTCGAAACATCCTGGACATCCCCTACCTCGGGGAATGGCTGGACGTCCTGTCCAAGTCCTGGTTCTCCATCACCGGGGTCAGCAACATCCAGTTCATCGTGTTCGGGTTGATCATGGTCCTGATCATGCTGTTCGAACCCCTGGGGCTGTTCGGGTTCTGGATTCGCACCAAGAAATACTGGAAGACCTGGCCGTTCTAGCCGCAACCTCATGCACCGGTCGCCATGCTCGATTTCATTCAAATGGTGGTCAGCGGCATCGCCGTGGGAAGTTCCTACGCCCTCATGGGCCTCGCCATGGTGATCATCTACAAGACCTCCGAGGTCCTGAACTTCGCCCAGGGGGAGATGGCCCTGATCTCCACCTTCTTCACCTACCTCCTCCTGGAAACCCACGGGGTCCCTTTCACCATCGCCCTTCCCGGGGCCCTGGTCTTCGCCGCCCTCCTGGGTGCGATCCTGGAGTTCGCCGTGCTCCGGCGGGCCAAGGAGCCCACGGTGCTCGGCATGATCATCATCACCCTGGGCCTGGAGATGATCCTCATGGGCCTGGTCTCCTGGAAGTTCGGGGCCGACCCCAAGACCTTGCCGTTTCCCATCTCGCCTTACGGCAGCGTGATGATCGGCAACGTGTTCGTGAGCTCCCTCGAGGTCCTCACCCTCGTCGTGGCCCTGGTGGTCATGGTCATCCTTTTCCTGTTCCTGCGCTTTTCCAAGCTGGGGGTGGCCATGAAGGCCACCCAGCAGAACCACACGGCCGCCCGTCTCATGGGGATCCGCACGAAACGCGTGCACATGTTCACCTGGGCCATCTCCTCCATGGTGGGCGCCCTGGCCGGGCTGCTGATCGCGCCGACCATCATGCAGCCCTACATGATGTGGGATCCCTTGCTCAAGGGGTTCGCCTCGGCGGTCATGGGCGGCATGACCTCGCTGCCCGGGGCGGTGTTCGGGGCCTACATCCTGGGAATCGTGGAAAATCTCTTCGGGGGGTACGTCTCCATCGAGTTCAAGTCGGTGGTCGCCTTTGTGATCATCGTGCTGGTGCTTTGCCTGAAACCCAGCGGGCTGTTCGCCCGCCACTATGTGAAGAAAGTCTAGCCCGGAGCCGCTTCGGGCTGGGGGCCGCCGACCGGCCCGGACCTGGGCCGCCGGACGTCTTTCCGGGACCCTGGGTCTACGGCCGCGGTACCCGAAAACCGTAACCTTCATTGTCTTCGAGGAGGGTGCCATGAAAGGGAAAAGTTTCTGGCTGTTGCTGACGATCGCGGTGGTGGGGTTCGGGCTGGTCTCCGGGGTTTCCGCCGAAGAAGGTGTCACCGACACGGAGATCCACATCGGGCAGTGGGGTCCGCAGACCGGACCGGCGGCCCCCTGGGGTGCGGTGGCCCGCGGCACGGACGCGTACTTCAAGATGATCAACGCCGAGGGCGGCATCCACGGCCGCAAGCTCATCCACCACATGTTCGACGACGCCTACAACCCGGCCAAGACCAAGGCGGGCGTCAAGGAGCTCCAGGAGGGGATCGGCATGTTCGCCTGGGTGTCGGGCGTGGGCACCGCACCGGGGCTCGCGGTCAAGGACTACCTGATGGATCGCAAGATCCCCTGGGTGGGCCCCTCGGCCGGGTCCCTCCACTGGATCGAGCCGCCCGAGAAGTACCTCTTCGCCGTGTACCCCCTCTACTACATCGAGGCCAAGGCCCTGTGCCGGTATGCCGTGGAGAACCTGGGGCTCAAGCGGGTGGCCATCGCCTACCAGAATGACGACTACGGCAGGAACGGCGTCAAGGGCGCCGCCTACGAGCTGAAGAAGCAGGGTCTCGAGCTCGTGGCCGAGGTCCCGGTGGAGATCACGGACACGGACATGAAACCCCACATCATGGCCCTCAAGAAGGCCGATCCCGACGCCGTGCTCCTGTGGGTCACGCCCGGACACGCGGTCCGGCTGGTGGGGACGGGCAAGGCCATGCAGCTCAACGTGCAGTGGCTGAGCACGAGCACCTGCTCCGACTTCCCCCTCATGATGCACATCAGCAAGGGGCTCTGGAAAGACGTGATCGCCGCCACCTTCGGACAGCTTCCGGACTCCGACTCCGCCCTGATGAAAAAGTACCGGGAGGAGGCCTACGGAAAGTTCGCCGCCAAGGACGAGCGCTGGGGTCTCTTCTACTATGCCGGCATCCTGTTCGCCGAGCCCCTGGTGGAGGCGATCAAGCGGTGCGGGCGCGACCTGACCCGGGAGCGTCTGGTGGCCCAGCTGGAGGCCATGCGCGGCTTCCAGGGGATCTCCGGCGAGGTCAACTACAAACCGCTGGATCCCAAGGATCCCTACGGCTGCCGCCAGGGGGTCAAGGAGACCTACCTGATCCAGTGCCTCGAGGGCGGCGAATCCAAAAAGCTGACGGACTGGACGTACATCGAGTACCCCTGACGGGTGGCCGGCAAGGCGGGGAGACACGAGGGTTCTTCCCGCCTTGCCGCCGTTGTCCTCATTCCGACCGGTTGAACGGAGCTGCGACCTTGGCCTTGCTCGAGATCGAAAACCTGTCCATTTCCTTCGGAGGTCTGGAGGCGCTTCGGGACATCCACCTGTCCGTGGACAAGGGAAGCATCTTCGCCATCATCGGTCCGAACGGGGCGGGAAAGACCACCCTCTTCAACTGCATCAACGGCATCTACAAGCCCGATCGGGGACGCATCCTCTTCCGGAACCGGGAGATCCAGGGGAAGCGCCCCGATCAGATCGCCCGCGCGGGCATCGCCCGGACCTTTCAGAACATCGAGCTCTTCGACCACATGAACACCATGGAGAACCTGATGCTCGGAAGGCACAACCACGTGCGGACCGGCCTGTTCCGGGGGGCATTGATGTGGGGACGGCGTTCCTTTGCCGGCCGGGAGGAGGTGACCCACCGGCGCAAGGTGGAGGAGATCATCGATCTTCTCGACCTGCAGTCCGTGCGCAACAAGCTCGTGGGCGGGCTGCCCTACGGCACCCAGAAGCAGG
>CAYYVD010000156.1:0-11106 GCA_964475045.1 uncultured Desulfobacterales bacterium
TGGCCCTGGTGGCCGAGAAGCTCGGAAACGCGAAGCAGGAATCCGGCGCCGACGCCATCCATGTGCTCACGAGCGCACGTATCACGAACGAGGAGAACTACCTGGCCCAGAAGTTCGCGCGGGCCGCCCTGGGGACCAACAACGTGGATCACTGCGCCCGGCTCTGACACAGCTCCACCGTGGCCGGTCTGGCCGCAGCTTTCGGCAGTGGCGCCATGACGAACCCCATCGGGGACATGGAGCAGTCGGACGTCATTCTGATCACGGGCTCCAACACCACCGAAAACCACCCGGTCCTGTCCTCTTATGTCAAGCGGGCGGTGTCGTTCAAGGGGACGAAGCTCATCGTGGTGGACCCACGACGGATTCCCATCACCCGGTTCGCGGACGTTTGGCTGAGGCAGAACCTGGGCACCGACGTCGCGTGGATCAACGGCATGATGCACGTGATCATCGAGGAAGGCCTGTACGACGAGGAGTACGTGAGGTCCCGGACTGTGGGCTTCGATGATTTGAAGGCCATGGTGGCGCGTTTCACCCCAGAGCACGTCGAAGGGGTCACCGGCATCCCCAGGGAAGAGCTCATCGCCGCGGCACGGCTCTATGCGAGCTGCCGGGCGGCCTCGATCCTCTACGCCATGGGAATCACCCAGCACATCTCCGGTACCGACAACGTGAAGTCCCTGGCCAACCTGGCCATGCTGTGCGGGAATGTGGGCGTACGGGGTGGCGGGGTGAACCCCCTTCGCGGTCAGAACAACGTGCAGGGCGCCTGCGACATGGGCGGGCTTCCCAACGTATACACCGGGTACCAGAAGGTGGCGGACCTCGCGGTGCGGGAGCGAATGGCCGAGGCCTGGGGTCTGCCGGCCCTGCCCGATCGGAACGGGCTGACCGCGACCGAGATGACGGAGAAGGCTCACCATGGGGACCTGAGCGCCCTCTACATCATCGGCGAGAACCCCATGGTCTCGGATCCGGACCTGACCCATGCCCGCCAGAGCCTGGAGAATCTCGATTTCCTGGTGGTGCAGGACATCTTCATGACCGAGACGGCTTGCATGGCCGACGTGGTCCTTCCCTCGGCCTGCTTTGCCGAGAAGAACGGGACCTTCACCAACACGGAGCGGAAAGTGCAGCGTGTGCGCAAAGCGGTGGAGCCGCCGGGCGAGGCCCGTGAGGACTGGCGCATCTTCTGCGATCTGTCCACGCGCATGGGGGTGGAGATGCACTTCGAGAACGCCCGGGAGATCATGGAGGAGATCGCGCGGGTCACACCCTCCTACTGCGGAATCACCTACGACCGCCTGGAGCGCGAGGACATCCACTGGCCCTGCACCGGGTCGGACCATCCGGGGACCCCCTGCCTTCACGTGGACCAGTTCACCTGCGGGCTGGGCGTGTTTCACGCCGTGGACTACCGCCCGCCCGCCGAGGTGCCCGACGAGGAGTACCCCCTGTACCTGACCACGGGACGCGTGCTCTACCAGTACCACACCGGGTCCATGACCATGAAGAGCGAGGGCCTGAACCAGTGCGCCCCCGAGTGCTTCGTGGAGATCTCGGGGAAGGACGCCGAGCAATACGGCGTTCAGGAGGGGGACCCCCTGCAGGTCCATTCCCGGCGGGGGAGCATTCGCGCCAAGACCATGATCTCGGAGATGGCCGTCGACGGCACTGTGTTCATTCCCTTTCACTGGGCCGAGTCCGCCGCCAACGTCTTGACCCATGCCGCCCTGGACCCCACGGCCAAGATCCCGGAGTTCAAGGTGTGCGCCGTGAGAATCGAGCGGTGATGGGGGACGATCGGACACGGCCACGGCGTCCGGCACGGTATTTGCTTAACATCCGATATGATGACAGGCCCGATCCGGGCGGCCCGGTGCGCGACGCCTCGAGCACCCACTACCACGGGAACCTCAGCGGATCGGGACGGGTGGACGCCAACGGGGACCTCGACATCGAGCAGCTCTCCGGCACCCTCAACGGCCAGGCCTCCCAGGACGGGCCGACCGGCGCCGGCGGCGCGGTCTGCGGCCCCAGGGCCGAGGGCGTGGCCGGGGACTGGCGGGCCCATGACGGAAATGCTCACTGGGCCACGGGCGAGTTCCACGGAAGGCGCTGACGGCTGAAGGCGCCCCTTTTCCGGACCCTTTGCGGGGGACCGGAGCGAGGTTCAATCAGAGGATGCCGGAATGACCGCCAACCCTGCGATCCCCTTCGACGCCCTTCGGGAGATTCGAGACCGGGCCCTGCTGATGAGCCTGGGAAGCGCTTACCTCTGCGAGCAGGTTTTCTTGACCAAGTGCGGCGCGGAGCTGGAGCACGCCGTCGAGCTGCTGGACAGAGACATTCGGACGCTGAAGAAGCGATTTCCCGGTCGGTTCACCCGGGAGGTGGACACGAATGCGGTCCTCGAGGGCCTGCGCGAGTTGTCCGGACGGCTCAAGGCTTCCGACCGGGAGGTTCAGGCGCAGTGCACGGTCGGGGAGCTCGGCCGGGACCTCGAGGAGCGGCTGAAGATCCTGTCCGACGCGGTGAGGGACGTGCGGCGGCAGGTGGAAGGGGGCCCCGCCGAGTACACCGGCAAGGAGGCCGTGGCCGGGGCCGTTGTCCGGGCCGGCGAGACGGTTCGCGGCGGTCTGGCCGTGCTCGGCAGGATGTTGGGCGTGGCGGTGGTCCTGCTGGCGGTCGTCTTCGGCTACCTGTTCTTCACCATGGAGCGCGAGGGCCGATTCGAGACGGAGATCTCACGGCATCGCCAGGAGATCCAGGCGCTTCAGAAGGAGCTCGCCGGGGTTCGGCAGGACAAGATCGCTCCGCTCGAGTTCAGGATCCGGCAGCAGGAGCGAGAGGGCTACAGCCGGCGAGACAAGGTCCGGGTCATGGAGCTGAGCGTCGAGCTGGAGGCGCTGGAGCAGGAGGCCCTGGCCCTGCAGGGCCGGATCGAGCAGCAGCGGCGCAGGCTCGAGGAGGCGGAAAGGTCGCTGGAAACGTTGAAGCAGAAGGGGTTTTGGGAGCGGCTTCTTCGCCGATAAGACGACTAGATCATGAGGTCCCGAAAGGCCTCCTTCCCCGGGGGTGATACCCACAGAACGGCCTCGCCGTCCGTACCCTCGCATCGAACCCGCGCCTGCTCACCCGCCTTCACGTCACTGTAGGCCGCCGTGATGGCTGCCGCCGTCTCGATCTCCGGCCGCCCAGCGCCGCCAGGGAGGAGCACGGTCGGCCCCGGCACCCCGACCGGGTGAATGAGCGCATCCCCGGTCTCGGCCAGCGCGCTCAGGGCCTGGTTCTCCCGCTTGTTTCTTCCCACGATGGCCTTGTTGGACGGGCCGATTCGAAAGTGACGTCCCAGCTTCAGGGCTTCGATGTCCCGGACCCGCGGCCGGGTCCCGGCGTTGAAGAGATCCTTCAGCCGGCCCGAGAAGGTCTGGTCCGTGAGCAGGCACCCGCCGGCCGGCGAGGGATAGTCCCGAACACCGAGCTCCTCGGCCAGGGCCATCTGAGGCTTGCGCGATCGGCCGGAGAACCCCTTGAGCGCCTCCCGGTCCACCCAGCCCTCCTGCTCGGGCAAGGTGGGCGGGAGCCGCTTGGCACAGAGGGGACGAAGGACCCGGCCCGCATAACCGCTCTCCGATTCCACGACGGCCAGGGCCTTGCGGTTCTGGGACATGGGGCGCTGGCCCAGGACCTCCCCGGTGATGATGAAGGAGGCCCCTTCCTGCTCCAGCAGGTCCCCGGCGGTTCGAATCATCAGGGCGTGGCAGTCGATGCAGGGGTTCATGTTCTCCCCGTACCCGTGCTTGGGGCTCATGACCATGTCCAGGTGGGGCTCGGTGATGTCCACGACGCGGAGGGGAAGGCGGACGGCGGCCGCGTACTGGCGGGCCTTTTGGGGGCGAAAGAAGGGCGTTTCGAAAAACAGGGCCAGAATGTCGATTCCCTGTCTCCGGATCAGCTCGGCGGCCAGGAGGCTGTCCAGGCCGCCGGAAAAAACGGCAAGGGCCTTCATGTCTCGTTTCGTTTCCATGGGGGCCGGATGCGGTTCTTTTCGAGGCGGCAACCTGCCGGATACACTCCGGAGCCGGCCTAGAGCCCGGCTTCGGACAGCTTTCGAACCGCGTCCTTCTGTTTGCGATTGAGCTTCCTGGGGACGGCCACGGTCACGTGGACGTAACAATCCCCTCGACCGCCGCCGCTCATGCGAGGCATGCCGTATCCTTTGATTCGAAGCCGGGCGTTGGGTTGGGTGCCGGCGGGAACCTTCATCCGCAGGGCCTTGCCGTCGATGGTGGGCACCTCGATGTCGGTCCCGTTCACCGCCTCCGAGAAGCGGATCTCCTGGGTCATGGTGAGGTCGTCCCCCTGCCTGCGAAAGAGCGGGTGGTCCAGGACCCGGACCCGAATCAGGAGGTCTCCAGGCGCGCCGCCGTAAGCACCGGGCTCCCCTTTGCCGGAAATGCGCAAACGTCTTCCCGTGGCCACGCCCGGGGGGACCTTGACGCTGATCTGCTCCTGCCTCCCCCCCGACGTGAAGGCGATGGTCTTGTCGGCCCCTTGGGCCGCGTCCTCGAGGGTGATGGACAGCTCGTAGATCAGGTCCTGACCTTTGTGAAAGGCCGGACCGGCGTTTCTGCAACTCCGGGTCTGACGGTGGGTGGGACCGCGGTCCCTGAAGGCGGAGGTGCTTGCGCCCCCGAAGAACTGGGTGAAGATGTTCTGATTGCGTCCGCCGCCGAAGCCGAACTCCCGAAAGATGCTGCCGAAGTCGAAGTCCCGAAAGATGTCTTCCTGGGAGAAGCGGTTCTGAAACCCCTCGGCCCCGAACATATCGTACTGCCTGCGCTTCTCGGGATCGCTCAGGACCGCGTATGCCTCGCTGACCTCCTTGAACCGGGTCTCGGCGGTCTGGTCCCCGGGGTTGTGGTCGGGATGGTACTTCATGGCCAGCTTGCGGTAGGCCTTCTTGATCTCCTCCTGGGAGGCCGACTTGGAAATCCCCAGGGCCTGGTAGTAGTCTTTGCTCGCCATGGTTCGCCCGTTTGCATGGAATGGGGACGCGGGGAGACGCGTCGATTCAGCCTATCAAATTAATCATCCACAACGGCAAGTCAAGCCGCGGAGAGGCCTCATCCGAGGGCCTCTGGACGGGTCACGCCCCGGTGCGATCCACGGACTCGAGATAGTAGAGCGTCGCCCCCACCGGCGCGAAGACCAGGAAGAGGAGGTTGAGCCCCGGGACCAGGAACGGCAGGCCGAACCCGAGGTGGAACAGGACGCTCCGCTTCAGCAGGTTCCACCGCTCTCGAAACGGCCGGGCCCGCCTGGCGGGCGTCAGGTCCGTGTTGTCCCAGGCGAGGAAGATCACCGCCACTGCACTGGACAGCGGGATCAGGACGGGTCCGGCGGGCGTGAACCATCCCAGGAGCATGAGCACCAGGGACACGGCCACCGGGGCGATGGCGCGGGGGAACTCCTGTTTGATCAGAAAGAAGAACAGGGGGAAGAACCCCATGGGCTGCCCTTCCCGGACCTGGCCCGTCACGATCCTTTCCGTGATGCGGGACATCAGGTCCATGACAAACACGGCGAAGAGCACCTGAGACAACAGGTAGGAGAACAGGACGGAGAGGGCCACCAGAACCAGGGTGAGCAGCCATGCCAGTATGTGCCACAGCCAGAGCACCCAGACGCTCTCGGGAGGGGCCCACAGGGCGGCCATGATGTCCTGGTGGTGAACCAGGATGAGCCCGGCGGTGAAGACGGTGATCAGCAGGACGAACAGGAATCGAAAGACGCCCCAGAACAGCAGTTTGCCGTTCCTGAGCCCCATCGTGAATCCTCGCAGGTTGTATCGAATGCCGTTCAGCAGCTGCATGGGGTCTCCTCGGTCGCCGGTGCGGGTTCAGGGGGAGGTGAGCCGGTAGTCGAAGGCGGCTCGAATGTTCAGCCTTTGGACACGGATGTGCTCCGGAAATGCTGGAAAAGGAGAAGCAGAGCGCACGGCCCGGCAGGCCTCCTCATCCAGGATTGCGTGGCCGGAAGGGTCGAGGATGCGGATGGAGGTCATGTTTCCCCCCTTCGAGAGGGTGAACACGAGAAGCAGGCGGCCCTCCAGGAGGTGCGTGCGGGCCTGCGCCGGGTAGGACCAGTGCTCCAGGAGCCGGTTCTTGATGACCCGGGCGTAGTCCACATAGCGCCGGTCCTTGGTGTTCAGGCTAATGGTGTCTTCCAGAGGCGCCTCGGGCTCCGGCGGAGGCGCCTCGCGCAGCCCGGACGACTTGTCCTGGGATGCTGCGTCCTCCTGCAGGTCCTCCACCGGCGGCCGGATCAGCTCGAGCCGATAGAGCTTCACTCGTTCGGGGGAGAGGAAGGAGGGAAAGGCTTGCTGAAACCCGAGCAGAGCGGCCACGTGCACGCCCACGGACAGGATCAGAGCGCCTTTGAGGGAGGGGCGTCTCCGAGGTCTAGACCTCTCGATCGTCTTGTTCCTTGGAGAGTGCATTCACCCAGAGCTCGGTGCGCTTTTCGAACCACCAATCCGTGCTGTCGGTGTCCAGGATGTCCTCCGCCATCTCTTGGGCCGACGCGGACTGGAGACGCTTGACGGCAAAGCTCAGCCACTCGGACGCGTACTTGTTTCCCAGGTCGAGCTGCTCCTTGAGCTGCAGAATGAGATCGAGCTGATCCGCGTCCCTGGCCAGACGGGCCTCGGCCGATGCGCCCTCGTTGAACTCCCGAGCGAGACGGACGATGTCCTCGCCGAATGGAAGCCCGGCCGCCAGATCGCCCACGGCCTTGTCCTCGTCGACGCTGACGTATCGCTTGTTCACGTAGTTGAGGTCGCCGGTACGGGCTTCGTGGAGATCGTGCATGAGACACAGGAGGATGGTCCGGTGGACATCGACCTCGTCCTCGCGCAGGGAGAGCACGTATCCGATCACCGCGGTCCGAAAGCAATGCTCGGCCACGGACTCGCGGCCGGAACCGAGGAACTGGTAGCCGCTCCTCGGCGTCCTTTTCAGCATGCCCACTTCGAACAGAAAATTCGCGATGGCCTTCATGGATTCCTCAATAGGGAGAAGCGGGTCAAATGTCAAGGGCCGTTTCCCCCAGCTCCAGGAACGGAAAGGGGGACCGCGCCTCCATTCGCGGCTTGATTTCTTGGCGTATGGTCATTACTATCACCATGTTGTAACGAACCATGTGCGGTCGGCGAACCCGACTGACCGCGCCGGAGCCGATCTGCTCGGACCGGTGTGCGGCGTGATCCCCGTATGTGAATGAGCCATGAACGAGACGAACGTCAGAAGGATCTACACGTATCCGGAGACGGTCCTGCGACAGACGGCAGAGCCGGTGAGCAATATCGACGACGAGATTCAGGCGCTGATCGACTGCATGGCCGAGACCATGTACGCCGCCCCGGGGATCGGGCTGGCGGCCAACCAGATCGGTGTATTGAAACGGGTCGTGGTCTACGATCTGACCGCGCGGGAGGAAGGGCCCCATCTTCACGTCCTCATCAACCCGGAGATCGTGGCGTCGGAGGGGCAGACCACCTACGAGGAGTCCTGCTTGAGCGTCGTCGACTATGCCGCTGATGTGGCCCGCAACGCCAGAGTGAAGGTGCAGGGCGTCGACCTGGAGGGCAAACCCGTGGACGTGGAGGCCGAAGGCCTCCTGGCCATCTGCCTTCAGCACGAGATCGACCACCTGAACGGGGTGCTCTACATCGATCACATCAGCAACCTGAAGCGGGCGCTGTACAAGAAGAAATTGAAGAAGATCCTGAAAAAGAACGATGCCTCCCTTTGACATGGAAACCGGTCCCACTCGACAGCTTCCGGCCGCTCCGCGCATCGTCTTCATGGGCACGCCGGACTTTGCCGTCCCGTCACTCCTCTCGCTGCTGGAGGCCGGGTACGACGTTTCGCTCGTGGTCACCCAGCCGGACCGGCCCAAGGGGCGGGGGCGAAAGCGGGTTGCGCCTCCTGTCAAGATCGCGGCCGAGGAGCACGGCTGCCGGCTGGCCCAGTTCGAATCCGTGAACCGGCCGTCGTTCTTGGAGGCCTTGCGCCGGCAGGGGCAGCCGGACCTCATCGTGGTGGTGGCCTTTGGGCAGATCCTGAAGCCCCCGCTTCTGTCTTTACCCCACTGGGGCGTGGTCAACATCCACGCCTCCCTGCTTCCCAGGCACCGGGGACCCGCCCCCATTCAGTGGGCGGTGCTGAACGACGAGCCCAGCACCGGCCTGTCTCTGATGTGCATGAAGGAGGGGCTGGACACGGGGCCGGTGCTGTTCCAGGAAGCCGTTGCGATCGGGCCCGAAGAGACCGCCGGCCGTCTTCACGACCGGCTCGCCGCCATGAGCGGCGTCTTCCTGGTCCGCTCGCTCGAGGCTTGGTTTCGAGGCCCGGTGACGCCCACGCCCCAAAACGAGGAGCAGGCCACCTACGCGCCCAAGATCACCCCGGACTTGACGCACATCGACTGGGCGCAGCCGGCCCGGTCCGTCGCGGCCCGTATTCGGGCTCTGGACCCCGCACCCGGCGCAAGGACCACCTTCAAGGGGCACGGCCTCAAGCTGTTCGGCGCATCCGCGGCCGGCCCGGGTTGGGGCGGTCTTCCGGGACGGGTATCGGAGTGCGGGGACCGGCTCGTGGTGGAGACCGGTGACGGGCGGGTGGCCGTGGCGGAAATCCAGGCTGCGGGAAAGCGGCGCATGCCGGTGGCCGATTTTCTGCGCGGTTTCACTCTGCAGGCGGGAGAGCGCCTGGGAAACCGAGCCGGAAACGGCCGATAGAAATCGAGAGCCCGAGCATCGGGGGAGCCCTTGAAGAACGACGCTGCACCGGAAAAGAGGCGATTCATCTTCCTGCTCCTGCTCACCTGCGTGGTGCTGGTGGGGCTGGCCGTCCTTCTCTGGTGGGTTCCCTACGTGGGCTTCTCGTCCATTCACCCGAACCTCCCCTCCGTCATGGCCGTTCTGTTCGCGGCCGTCGTGCTCTACCTCCTGGGCGGGGCGCTGACCCTGGTGTTCACCATCCTTCGGGGCAAGAACCTCTTTTTCAACCGCCGCATCCGCGGTGTGGTCATCCGTTTTCTGTTTCCCATCCTGGTGCTCGTCGGAAAAATCGTGGGCATCCGCAAGGATCAGGTTCGGCGAAGTTTCGTGGCCATCAACAACCAGCTCGTGCTTGCAGAGGCCCGAAAGGTCCCGCCCGAGAAGCTGCTCATCCTGCTTCCCCACTGCCTCCAGTTCCACGAGTGCACCGTGCGCATCACCGGAAACGTGGAGAACTGCAAGGGGTGCGGGCGGTGCAAGATCAAGCACTTGGTGGAGCTGGGAAGGACCTACGGGGTGTCCATGGCCGTGGCCACCGGGGGCACCCTGGCCCGCAAGATCGTGGTGGAGAAGCGGCCCCACCTCATCATCGGGGTGGCCTGTGAGCGGGACCTGACGAGCGGGATCCAGGACTCCTATCCCATTCCGGTCTACGGCGTCCTGAATCGAAGGCCCAACGGCCCGTGCTTTGACACGGATGTGGATCTCGAAATGGTGGAGGAGGGGGTTCGGACCTTTCTCGAGCATGCAAAAGCGCCGACCGAGAGACGTGGCTCTGTCCATCCTGAGTCGAGCGGAGACCGGGAGCGGGCCCTGGGGTGACCTCGTCGACGAGGCGTTCCAGCGCAACCCCCACCTCACTCAGCTCGACCGGGCGTTCATCAACCACCTCGTGAACGGCGTGTGGCGCTGGCGGGGCCGGCTGGACTGGATGATCGCCCAGGTCTCCTCCCGTCCCCTGCGATCCATCTCTCCGGTGGTCTTGAACACCCTGCGCCTCGCCTCGTACCAGATCCTCCACCTGGACCGGGTGCCCGACTCCGCCGCGGTGAACGAGGCGGTCAAGCAGGTGAAGGCCGCGCGCATGGGCCGGGCCGCGCCGTTCGTGAACGCCCTTCTGAGAAACCTGTGCCGGAAGCACGAGACCCTTGCGTTTCCGGACCCCCAAAAAGAACCGGTCCGTGCGCTGGCCGCAATCCATGCCTATCCCGAGTGGCTGGTGTCCCGGTGGCTCCAAGCCTTCGGGCGCGCAGACACCGAGGCCCTGCTGGAGGCCCAGAACCGGATCCCGCGAACGGACGCCCGCGTGAACCCGCAGAAAGGCGATCGCACCGTGCTCGAGGAGGCGCTCTCGAGGGAAGGCGTGGACTCCGTCCAGGTCCAGGCGCCCCCCTCCGTCCTCTCCCTGGATCTCAGGGGGCGCGTGGATCGTCTTCGAGCTTTCGACGAAGGCCGTTTCCAGGTCCAGGACCGGGCGGCCCAGGCCGTGGCCCCCCTGCTGCCCCCCCGGTCGGGCGAGCGCATTCTGGACCTCTGTGCCGGCCTGGGCGGCAAGTCCACGCACCTGGCCGAGCTCACTCGGGACCGCGCCGTGGTGACGGCCCTTGACATCCATCACGCGCGGCTGGTAGACCTTCGCCACGCCGCGGCTCGGCTCGGCCTTCAGGGCGTCCATGCCGTGGCCGCAGACGGCACTCAGGACCTCACGGCCCTGTTTCGCATACCGTTCGACGCGGTCCTGCTGGACGCCCCCTGCTCCGGCCTGGGCGTGCTGCGACGGCACCCGGACGGCAAGTGGAACCGCTCCGAGGCGGACCTCCCAAGGCTCGCCTCCCTGCAGCAGGCCCTCCTGGACCGGGCCGCGGACGTGCTTCGACCCGGCGGCCGCCTGCTGTTCGTGACCTGCACCATCACGGCGGAGGAGAACGAGGGCGCGATCGAGGGCTTTCTTCGAGGACATTCCGGCTTCTCCCGCGTTCGCCTGGAGGAGCAGGCGCCCCCCTGGGCAAGGCCGTTCATCGACTCCCAGGGCTATTTCAGGACCCTGCCCCACGTTCACGACATGGACGGGTTCTTCGGGGCCCTTCTCGTCAAACGCTGAGGAGACCGACCCATGGCCAAGATCGCCCCTTCCATCCTGTCCGCGGACTTCACCCGGCTGGGCGAGGAGATTCGTCTCGTCCAGGAAGCCGGAGCGGACCTCATTCACGTGGACGTCATGGACGGTCACTTCGTACCCAACATCACCTTCGGAC
>CAYYVD010000157.1:0-11094 GCA_964475045.1 uncultured Desulfobacterales bacterium
CGACCTTGCTCGCGCCGCACTCCAGGTGACCTCGCACCGAGCCTCCGGGCGCGTCCGGGGGCAGCGTGGGATCCAGGAAGGCCCCGGTGGTGTCCACCACGGTGTCCACTTCGTGCTCGGCCCAGCCGATCTCAAAGGGACTCCGGGTCGCCCGGAGCACCCGTACCTTGAGGCCGTCAATGCGAAGGGTCCCTGCGGCGTCGTCCACCTCGGAGATCACCCGCTCGCCGCGAAAACCGTACAGATATCCGTGAAGCGTCCCATAGGTGCTGTCCCGCTCGATGTAATGGGCCAGATCTCCCAGGCTTCGGCCCACATCTCTCCCGATGTTCACCACGACCTCCTCGTAGTGCTTGCGCGCCACGTGATGCCAGAGGGTCAGCTTGCCGATCCTACCAAGCCCGTTGATGCCCAGCCTGCCCTTCGCCTTTGCTGCCATAGAAACACCTCGTCAAGTATGAGTTGGTTGTTCGAGGACCTCCAGCCTGCCGGCGTACACGCCGCCCTCCCTCCCATCGATGCTCAGCCAGTCTCCGGAGTGAAAGCCGGTCCCTCCCACGGTGCAGGCTCGCTGCCTTTCGTCGCAGACCAGGTCGCTCAGGCCCACCACACAGGTCTTGCCCAGACGGTGCGCCACGATGGCCGCATGGCTCGTGGAGCCTCCCCGGGCCGTGAGAAGGCCGTCGGCCGCGTGGATCTCCTCGATGTCGTCCGGCACCGTGTCCCCACGGATGAGGATCAGCGCGGCGTCCGGGTCCTCCCGTCTCAGCCGGTGGATCTCCTCGAGGTTGTACACGGCCCGTCCCGTCAGGGCCCCGCCTCCGGCCCCCACGCCGCGGCCCACCCGTCGCCCTCGGGCTTCGTCGTCGAGCCGAAACGCCGGCACCCGGTCCACGGTCCGCATGTGGAGATCCCGGGTCTGCAGGATGCGGAGGTCCTCGGCCCGGTCCCCCTCGAAGGTGAACTCCATGTCCTGGGGGACCCAGCCGCGCTGCACAATGAGCGCCTCGATCCAGCCCATGAGGGCGTCGAAGACCTGGGGGAAGGCCTCCTCGAGGGAAGGCTGGTCCTCCCGACCTTCCAGCTCGGCCTGCTTGCGGGTCAGGGGAAAGGTGCTCACGAGTCCGGACACCATGTCTTCCCCCTGGTTGCCCGCCGTGTAGTCTCCCCACGGCAAAGGCGCCTCGGTCACCCGGCGCGGGCTGTGGGTGAACACCACCCCGGTTCCGGATCGTTGCGATACGTTTCCGTACACCATCTCCTGAACCGTGACCGCCGTGCCCCAGGCATCCGAGATGCCCAGGATCCTACGATAGCTCGCAGCCCGGGTGCCGCTCCACGAATCGAACACCTTCCCGATCACCACATGGAGCTGCGCCAGGGGATCGACCGCCACCCCTACCCCCTGCCGTTCCAACAGATCCCGGTAGGCCAGGGTCAGGCGCTCCATCTGCTCCGGCGTGAGCTCCGACTTCCGCAGGACGCCGGCCCGCTCCTTGTGATCGCGGATGAGGTCGTCGAATAGGTCCCGGTCCAACCCGAAGCTCATGCCGAATGACTGGAGGAAACGGCGGTAGCAGTCCCAGGCGAACCAGGGGCCTCCGCGCTCCCGGGCCAGGCTGCGGGCGATCCCCTCGTTGATTCCCACGTTGAGCACGGTTTCCATCATGCCGGGCTGGCTCACCGCAGCCCCGCTCCGGACCGAGAGGAGCAGAGGGTTCCCGAGACCTCCGTAACGCTTTCCCGTAAGCTTCTCCAGCCGGACGATCTCCGCCTCCACCTGTTTGCGGAGATGCTCCGCAGCGGGCGGATAGGCGTCGATCACCGCCCGGCAGCGGAACACCTCTGTGGTGATCACGAACCCGGGAGGGACGGGGAACCCGTAGGCGCGAAGGGACACCAGGTTCATCGCTTTCCTGCCGAGGTAGATGGGATCGACCACCCCCTCCACCGCCGGATGGAGCGGGGTCACCGCCCGTTCCGGGTCGAAGTCGAGCAACGTGCGAAGGCTCTCTTCGGAAAGCTTCTGCGCTTCCCTGGACAGGGTTTCCGTGATCCGCCCCACGAGGCGGTCGAGGGCCTGAAGGCCCGGGGTCGAGGCGATCCGCTCCCGCAGGAAGATCTCGGAGGCCCGGTCCACGAGGCTCTCCTGTCCTGCCGCCTTCCCGTCCGGCGGCCGGTACCTGGGAAGGAGACGATCGGGCGGGAGGGAAGACACAATGGACGCCAGGTTCCTGTGGTGCACCCGAATGAAGCCGTCCTGCACCAGGTTTTGCACCGCCTCCTCCAGCCCCCGGAACACGTCCACGAACTGCCCGAACGAAAGCCCCCGAACCTCCAGGGCCCGCTCGAGCAGGTCCAAGCCGGACTCGAGCTCCGAGGAGACGATGCCGTCCACGCCGAGGGCCCGGTAAACGAGCCTCAGGTCCTGGTGGGCGCGGGACATGGTGGCCCAGGTCACCACGTCCGAATCGGCCGAGGCCGCCAGGTCGTCCAGCAGGGCGTTGAGCACCATTTCCAATCGCAGGGTGAGGCCCATGGCATCGAACTTCGTCTCGTGATAGCTGCCGTACACCGAAGGGATGTCCACGGCGATATGGCGCTTGTGGTAGATGTCCTCGCGGACCTCGTACGTCTCCCCGGACAGAATGGTCTCACGCAGCGCTTCCAGGGCGTCGAGAAGGCCCGCGATCCTGCGGCGCAGATCCGGTTCCCGAAGCGTGTGTCGAAAGGCCTCCACATCCGGTAGAAGGCCCAGGGGCAGGCCGCTCAGGGCCGGCTCCAGGCCGGCCGTGCTCAGGCGGTACTTCTGCACCAGGAGCCGGTAGAGATCGACGGCCAGCCCGAGCCGCTCCGCGTCCTCCGGGCGTACCCCCGAGAGCTCCCGGCCCGCCCTTTCGATCTCCTCCCCCTGGAGCCCGAGGAGGTCCTCCACCCCCCGCACCCGCCCGCTCTCCGCCAGGGCCTTCAGGATGTTGTGGATGCCGTCCGGGAAGGTCTCCCCGCTCTGAATCCGCTCGTACAGGGCCGAGGGCAGGTAGGCCTTCAATGGGCCGTGGGCGCGGCTTGACCAGTAGGTGAGCATGCCCTCCACGAGTCCGACGATCCGGTTGCTGCTCTCCACGTGGGCCTGTTTTCGAACAAAGTGGACCAGAGGGTCCTGCCGCTTCAGGATCTCGTCGATTCGGGTGGAGACGTCCCGCAGACGGCCTTCCGCACCGATCTCGTTGAAGTAGGCTGGAAGGAGTCTGGCCAGCTGTTTGGCCTGGGGGTACACGGACCTCAGATCGCTGTTCAGAAAGCGGGTGATCTCCCGGGGGAAGAAGTCCACGTCTCGAATGAGGACGCCTTCGAGGGCCAGGTGGACGGTGAGGGCGGAGAGCAGCTTCCTGAAGACCGGCGGATCCGTGGCGATGAGCTGCATCCACACGCCGATGTTGTGCACGTGGTCCGTGTTGCGCCGCTGCACCCGCTCGTCGCCCGCAGCCTCGAGCTCCGGGCCCTGGAACGGAAGCTCCGCCACATGGTCCACGAAAGAGGCCTTCAGGCGATTCCTTCGAGTGGCCGCCACCGCCTTTCCGATGTTGAGGACCGTGTTGAGAGCGGTGAACGGAAAGGACCGCATGCTCCAGCGCAGGACGGAAAAGGCCGAGCCGACCGCCCTTTCCGCCTCCCGGACCTCGTCCCTCGAGAGGAGACTGGACAAGGTCCGGTGGATCTCCCGGAGGGTCTCCTCGTGCAGGGTGGAGAGACCTTCCAGCTCCATGATGTGGAACAGAAACAGCAGCCGCCAGCGCTCCCCTTCGGCCTCGGTCCGGCCCAGCCCCTTCAACCTCTCCGGCAATGCCTCGTAGCTCGAGACAAAGGTCCGAAACCCCGGTAGACGCACCAGGGCCTCGCACAGGTCCCTGCCGTCGGGGTCCCCCTCCTCGAGGCCCTCCAGGATCTCGAGATGTTCCCGAAGGGTCGCCTGGGACACGGCTTCGAACATAGCCTCCAGCTCTGCAGGCAGCGGTTGTCCGTCCGTCTCGATCTGCGAGCGAAACCAGCCCGGAGGATCCTTTTCTGACAGCCAGTGCTCATAGGCGGCTCGACGACTGCGGACCAGGAGGCGATTCAACACGAGAAATCCTCCCGGCTCCGGGCTTCGCTCCAGGAGGTCTTCCGCCAGCCGGCCCACCTCGTAGTAGCTTCGAACGAAGGCCTTGAAGTACGGCTCCTCCAGGCAGGAGATCCGATCCAAGGCCTCGTTCAAGGCCTCCCGAAAGGGGCCGAGTTTCGCGCCCGCCTCGGAGACGAGCTTCCACAGGAAGAGGAGCAGGTTGTCGGCCGCGTCCTTTCGGACCTCGGGCAGGGGGCTCTCCATGGTCGCTTCGAGCCAGATATCCGCGAACAGGGCGGCGGCCCGGGGTCCCTGAACGTGGTTCCGCACGAGATGCAGGGTGTCCAGGGCCAGCTTCCGAGCCTCCTGGACCACATAGGCCCAGTCGCGATAAGGGTGGCACACCTCCCGCAGGAATGCGTCGAGCCGCTCGGTGAGCCCCTGATAGCCGGACATGATCTCCCGCAGGGGGTCGTATCGCTCGCTCACCGTGACGTCGACCCGCGTGCAGGCGAGATTGACCTCGAGGGCTTTGCTCCGCATGGCACCTCTCTTCCGGACCGGGAAGTCGAAGGCGACCCGCACCGCTCACCCGATCCAGGAATCCTCCATGGTCAAGGACCAATGGCGTGAAGAATGAGCGTCCCGTGCATCCGTTTGTCGTGGTTTGGCCTCTTCGGGATCGAAATCGATGTCCTCACGTTCACAAACCGCCGATGGAAAGGCGGGCTACATCAAGCTTTTCGTTTCCGCGTGACCCTTTCTTTTCTTTGGATGCCCCCATCAGGTATTTGACACGATCATGCAACTGGTGTAGCATCCGCTGAAACTTGGCCAAAATGGGAGGTTTGCCGAAAATTCCCCCTGATTCTTTTACGTTACCGGCACTTCCATAACGTGGGCTCAACGCATTCGAGACGCACGGGTTCCGTCTTTGAAAGAATCCGCGCGCTGGGCAGCCTGTGGAGACCATGGATCATGCTCGACAAACGCAACGACCTGCAGACCCGAGGGAAAGGCCACCGGGCCCGTCTTCGGGACAAGTTCCTCGACGGAGGCATCGAGCGCTTTTCCGACGAGGAGGTCATCGAGTTTCTCCTGTCCCTGGGAACCCCCCGCAGGGATGTCAAGCTGCCGGCCCGAGAGGCCCTCAAGCGCTTCGAATCGCTCTCCGGCGTGCTCTCCGCACCCATGGACCAGCTGACCGAGATCCACGGCATCGGCGAGCGCAACGCCCTGTACCTGCACCTGGTCCACCAGGTCTCGGCCCGGTACCTGCGGGACCGCGCCAGGAACCGCCCCTTTTTCGGGTCATCCAGGGCGGTCTTCGACTATCTGTTCCACACCATGCGGGACCTCAAACGGGAGGTTTTCAAGGTCCTGCTGCTCAACCGCAAGAACGAACTCATCTCGGACCGGGACCTGTTCTTCGGCAGCCTCACCGGCAGCGCTGTGTACCCCCGGGAGGTCATGACCCTGGCCCTCGAGCATCGGGCGGCGGCCCTTGTCTTCGTGCACAACCACCCCTCCGGGGATCCGGCCCCCTCCCAGGAGGACCACAAGCTCACCCGGGAGCTGGTCTGGGCGGCCAGGCTCCTCACCATTCAGGTCCTGGATCACGTCGTGATCGGTCACAACACCTATTACAGCTTTGCCGACCAGGGCCTCATCAAAGCATTCCTGACGGACTTCGACCGGCAGTTTCGCCAGAGGAACCCGCAGCCCTGATGCTCAGTGATCGAACCTCAGGTAGATGGACACCCGTTCCCCTTTCTGGTGGACATGGACCTCGTCGGCCATCTGGCGAACCAGGTATCCCGCTAGAAGGCACGCCCCCTCCGGGTCCTCCAGGACCTCGTCGGCGGACGGTCTCTTCTTCTGCAGCGGCAGGGGCTTGCCGTCATAGGACACG
Source organism: uncultured Desulfobacterales bacterium (assembly GCA_964475045.1). GTDB lineage: Bacteria > Desulfobacterota > DSM-4660 > Desulfatiglandales > HGW-15 > JAIPEI01. Next base: position 6,015 of record CAYYVD010000157.1, read on the forward strand.
ACCAGGTCGAGCCTGAGCTCGTCAAAGACCAGGGTCAGGTCCGCGGCATGACTCAGGCCTGAGACCACGATCTCCTCGAGCACCTCGTGGGCCGTGGTCCGGGCCTTTTGAACCACCTCCCTCCGCGCCCCCCAGGCCCCTCCCTGAGCATCGAAAAAGCCGAACAGGGCTCGGCGAACCCCTGGCGAAGACCCGTGTGTAGGACGGCCTTCTTGGAGATGCCGAGCCGGAAGAGGAGGTTGAGGATCAAGGCCGACACAGCGGCCGCGGAAAGCGACGACTCGAACACCGGCAGAAGGAACCCTGGCAGGTCGGCAAAGGCTTCTGGCAGGAGGTCCACCAGCAGGCCCAGGGTCAGGGACAGCCCGACCACGAAGGTCTTTCGGGCATCCAGCATTCGGGACAGGATGATCTGCAGGCCCGCCAGCATCATGAAGCACAGGGAGAACACGAGGGTGGCGCCCATGACGGGTGCGGGCATGATCGCGAAGACCTTGCTGAGCTTGGGCAGAAACGACAGGACCACGAGGAGACCGCCCGTGTTCCAGGCCACCGAACGGCTGGTCACACCGGTGGCAATGGACAAGCCGACATTGGTGGACGAGGTGGATTGACCGAACCCGCCCAGCAGACCCGCACTCATGCCGCCGACCGAGTCGGCCAGAATGCCGCCACTGATGTTGCCCATGTCCGGCCGCTTCCAGTCCGCGTCATTGGTCTTCTGGCAGGTGGTCAGGTCCCCCACGCTTTTCAGGGACGAGCACAGCATGGCCACGAGAAAGGGGGCCAGCAGGGTCGGATCGAAGGAAAACCCCGGGTGCTCCAGCAGGGGGACGTGAAACAGCGGCGCCTCCAGCACCTCCGCCGCATGGGTCCCGTCCAGAATCCCCAGTGCCCAGGACAGGACATACCCGACCGCCATGCCGAAGAGGATGCAAAAGAGCTTGAAGCGGCCCTTGCCCCAGACGTTGAGGCCCACCATCACGGCCAGAGTGGACACCGCCACGATCATGGCCTCGGTCCGCTGGTGGGGCGGTGCCTCTCCCAGACCCAGGGTGTACTTCCCGGCCATGGGAATGAGGGTCATGCCCACCATGGTCACGATGAGCCCAACCACCTCGGCCGGGAACAGGATTCTGAGCCGGCGAAGCACACGGGAGAACAGGGCCTCGCCCAACCCGACCACCTGGGTCATGCCGCAGACCAGGGACAGCCCGCCCGTGCGCGCCGCCAGAAGCGTGGCCGCCAGGTAGGAGGGCCCCGAGACCTGCGGGCACAGGTATCCCGATCCCACCGGTCCGAGGCGCAGGGCCTGGGCCACGGTGCCGCCGATGTGGCGGACCACGATGACCGGAAAGATGAAGGAGATGGAAATGATGCAGAGATGCTGAACCGCCAGGACAAAGGAGATCCAGTGCGGCGGTTGCTCGTCGACCCCGTAGATCAGATGGCTCGGCTTCATGTCGGTATCCTTGAAAGGAATGCACTTCGGCCGGAGAACGGGTCCATTGAATCGCGTATGATAGCACAACACCAAAGACACGCAAGCAGAGACGAAATACCGTTCCATTTTGGAGCACTCGACGTGCGAAACCGTGACGCCGAGCGCCGTTCAGACCCACTCCGTCCCCAATCCGGAGTCGCCGTCGCCCCGCTCCTCGCTGCGCGGCATCCTGGCCCGATATCCTTCGGCGTAGTGGACCCATTGTATTCTGGTTTTCCGGACGAGTCCGACTTTTCCGGACAGCCCTGTTTTCCCTGAATCTCCGACCCCTTGGGTACGTCCGCCCTGCAATCCCCACATGCCGACGGCCGTTTCCGCGTCCTCGCCGCCTCATCCGGCCCCAGACTTCGATGCGATGTCATTGATTTTCAATCCATTCTTCAGAAGACCTCCCCTTGGCATCATTCTTGATTGCAGCAAGGGCGCGAGCCCTTTCTTACACGGGTCCGCCGCGGGCATGGAGACCCGGTGCCGTGCTTCAATCGAAACGGAGGACCACGATGTTCAAGAACATGAAGCTCAGAACCAGGCTGTTGATCTCGTTCCTGCTCGTCGGGATGATCCCGCTCTCCGCAGTGACCGTGATCTCCCTCACCAAGGCGAACTCGGCCCTGTCCGAGCAGAGCTACGGTCAGATGAAAAGCATGCGGGAGGTGAAAAAGGCCCAGATTGAACGTTATTTCAAGGAACGCCGAGGGGATGCAGCAGTCATGGTGAGGACTGTCCAACGCCTTCGGGACGAGGCGTTTTCCAAGCTCCAGAGCGTGCAGCAGCTGAAGAAACGCCAGTTGGAGCAGTTTTTCGCCGAGGTCCGGGAAGACCTGTCCGCTCTGGCCCAGCGGAACGACCTCGAGCAGGCTGTCCTCGAGTTCAAGACCTACCACGAGATCATGGGATTTCGAGAGGATCAGCCCTTTGACGTCTCCACCCCTCATTACGACCTGATTCGAAGGGAGTGCCAGGACTCCCTGGGGGGCTACGTGGAGCAATCCGGATACCACGACGTCTTGATCATCTGCAGGGACCACGGACACGTCATGTACACCCACGCAGGCAGGTCCGACCTGGGGACCAACCTGGCCCACGGCCCCTACAAGGACGAGGCCCTGGCCCGCCTCTGGAGGCGGGTTGTGGACGGGAACGGCATCGTCATGGAGGACTTCTCGGCCTACACCCCCAGCGGAGGGCAGGAAAGCCTGTTCATCGGCGGACCGGTCCACGATGATTCCGGAAGCATGGTTGCGGTGGTCGCACTGCAGCTGCCCACCGAGACCATCAACGGCCTCGTTCAGCAGAGACAGGGCCTCGGGGAGACCGGTGAAACCTACCTGGTTGCAGAGCAGGAGGGCCGAATGGAGTTTCGAAGCGATCTGTCGACCATGGGAAAAGGCCGATACGTTGTGGGGTACGACTTCACGGACATCGCCACCGAGTACCTGAGGAAGACCCTCTCCGGCGACGCGGTGCAAGGCGTGTTTCTGGACTCCGAGGGGAATCCGGTCATCGTGGAAAGCGATCCCGTGGTCGTGGGCGACGGCCTCACCTGGGCCATGGTCACCAAGATCAACCTCGAGGAGGCGCTCTCCGGAGGCTCGGGGGAGAACGACTACTTCTCCGAGTACATCGAGAACCACGGGTATCACGATCTGTATCTCATCAACGCAGAAGGGTACGTGTTCTACTCGGTGGCCCGGGAGGAGGACTATCACACCAACATCGCGGGCGGTCCATTCTCCGACTCCCCCCTGGGCAAGCTGACCCGCAAGGTCATGGACACCAGGGCGTTCGGCATCGCGGACTTCGCGCCCTACGCACCCAGAGACAACCGCCCGGCCGCCTTCATCGCCGAGCCCCTGGTGCAGGACGGGGCCATCGACGTGATCGTGGCCATGCAGATCTCCCTTCGTGGCATCAACGCCATCATGCAGGAGCGGGAGGGCATGGGAAGGACCGGGGAGACCTATCTGGTCGGCTCGAACAAGCTCATGCGATCCGACTCCTTTCTCGACCCCACCCACCACTCGGTCCAGGCCTCCTTCAGGGACCCCGACAAGGGAGACGTCGACACCGAGGCCGTTCGGGAGGCCCTGTCCGGACGCACAGGTCAACAGGTCATCACCGACTACAACGGCAACCCGGTGCTGTCGGCCTACGCACCGTTGAAGGTGGGTGACACCACCTGGGCCATCCTGGCGGAGATCAACGAGAACGAGGCCTTTGCCGCGGTGGAGGCCATGGGCTGGCTCTCCTTGGTGGTGGCCCTGGTGGGGCTCGCGGCGATCATCGCCGTCGCCCGCCTGATCACCCGGTCCGTCACCAACCCGATTCAACGCATCATCGAAGGCCTGGCCTCGGGATCCGAGCAGGTGGCCTCGGCCTCCGAGCAGATCTCCGGCTCGAGCCAGTCCCTGGCTGAGGGTGCCTCCGAGCAGGCGGCCTCCATCGAGGAGACCTCCACCTCCCTGGAGGAGATTTCCTCCATGACGAGGCAGAATGCGGACAACGCCGAGGAGGCCGACGAGCTCATGCGGGAGACCCGGGCGGTGGTGAGAGAGGCCAACGAGGCCATGGAGAAGCTGAGCCGCTCCATGGGGCAGATCTCCACGGCAAGTGAGGAGACGGCCAAGATCGTCAAGACCATCGACGAGATCGCATTTCAGACCAACCTGCTGGCCCTCAACGCGGCCGTGGAGGCCGCCAGGGCCGGAGAGGCCGGTTCGGGGTTCGCCGTGGTGGCGGACGAGGTGCGGAACCTGGCCCTGCGTGCGGCCGAGGCCGCGAAGAACACCGCCGAGCTCATCGACGGCACGGTCAAAAAGGTCAACGAGGGGTCGACCCTGACCCACGACACCAGCGAGGCCTTTTTCAAGGTGAAGGAGAGCTCGGACAAGATCGCCGAGCTGGTGGGCGAGATTGCTTCCGGCTCCACGTCCCAGTCCGAAGGGATCGGTCAGGTGAACACGGCTGTGGAGCAGATGAACCAGGTGACCCAGCAGAACGCGGCCAATGCCGAGGAGTCGGCCGGGGCCTCCGAGGAGATGAGCGCGCAGGCCGCCCAGATGGACGCCTTTGTCCAGGACCTGGTCGGCCTGATGAACGGTTCCTCGGGAAGAACCCTTCGAGCCCTCCCTCAAACGACTGAGGGCGGCACCGGCCATCAACGCCGGGGAAACCCCGCCAAAGCACAGGTCCCGGCTTCTTCCAGCAGGGAGTTGCGGCCCGAGCAGGCCCTTCCCATGGAAGAGGACGACGGGTTCGAAGACTGGTAAACCGCCAAGACGGCCATGGGCTGGGGCCACGCGGAACACTCCTCCTAAAAACACCCGCACCGGCCCGGTCGCCCCAGCGACCTCACCGGAGGCACGCATGTATCTCCGGTGAGGTCGTGCTTGGGGAAAAAGCCTCCTAGACAGGCTGCTCCGACAAGGAGATCGCCCCACTGGCCTCCCGAAAAAGCTTGCCAGAAGATCACCTGCAAAGGTAGGTTAGCCCTGAATTCGACAGCCCCTTTCACTCACCATCGCGAGAGTGGCGGAACCGGTAGACGCGCTGGATTTAGGATCCAGTCCTTTCGGG